>NZ_JBEXYF010000001.1:0-481484 GCF_040630775.1 Nocardia sp. NPDC005745 | reverse complement strand
GGCGAGTGCGGCTGGGGCGGCGAGTGCGGCTGGGGCGGCGAGTGCGGCTGGGGCGGCGAGTGCGGCTGGGGCGGCGAGTGCGGCTGGGGCGGCGAGTGCGGCTGGGGCGGCGAATGCGGCTGTGGCCGCGAGTGCGCCTACGGTTGCGGCGGTGCCTGCCGTAGCGGACGTGACGGGGCTCAAAAGTGTGCCTGGGGATGCGCCTGCGGTGGCGAGTGTGCCTGGAGTCGTCGTCGCGCCCGCGTGCGGGTCGAATTCCGTGGCCGGTGAATCCGACGCCCGGAGGCTCGCGTGGGTGTACCTGTCGCGCGTGGTGCAGGGGCCGTGTGCGCCGCTGTCGGCGCTGATCGAGTCGGTGGGGGTGGTCGAGGCGGCGCGGGCCGTGCGGGAGTGCGCGCTACCCGAACCGCTGCGCGGGCCGACGGCGCAGCGGCGCGATGTCGACGTGTCGGCGCGGGATCTGGAGGCCATCGACCGGATCGGCGGGCGTGTGGTGACGCCGGACGATCCGGAATGGCCCGCCTGGCGCATGCTCGGTCTCGCGCAGCTCGAGCCGGGACGGGATCGGGACGGCGCCGTGCCACTGGTGCTGTGGGTGCGCGGCCCACGTTCGCTGCTGGAGTCCAGCGAGCGCGCTGTGGCGGTGGTGGGTGCGCGGTGCAGCACCGGGTACGGCAACCGGGTGACGGGGGAGATCGCGGGCGACCTCGCCGCGCAAGGTTGGACCATTGTCTCCGGGGCGGCGTTCGGGATAGACGCCATGGCGCACCGGGCGGCGCTGGCGGTGGAAGGTCTCACCATCGCGGTGCTGGCGTGCGGCATCGACCGGCCTTATCCGGCGCAGCACGCCCGCCTGCTGGCCGACATCGCCGAATCCGGTTTGGTGGTCAGCGAATACCCGCCCGGTGTCACCGCGCGGAAACACCAATTCCTCGCCCGGAACCGCTTGATCGCCGCCTTGGCCGATGGCGTGCTCGTCGTCGAGGCCGGGCTGCGCAGCGGCGCGCGCAACACCGTCAAATGGGCACGCCGTCTCGGCCGTCCCGCCCTGGCCGTGCCAGGCCCGGTGACCTCGGCCGCTTCGGTGGGCTGCCACCGCATGATCCGCGACGGTGAAGCCCTCCTGGTGACGAGGGCCGAGGAAGTCGCCGACGAGGCGGGGCCGTTGCGGCTGTCGATTCCCGGGGTGGGGGCAGGCGGCAATCCGGAGGACCAGTTGTCCGAAGACGAGGCCTTGGTCTTCGCCACGCTGCCGAGAATCGGTGCGCGATTGCCACTGGAGGTGTCCCGGCAGTGCGGAGTCCCACTTCCTGTGGTGCGTGCGACGTTGTCCGCCCTCGAATTGGCGGGACTGGCGACCAGTGACGAAAGCGGTTGGCACCGAACGGCGCGTCGCCGATGAACGCGATCGGCGCGGTCGCTTGCCATCCGGACCGCGGGTCGGGACGGTGGAAGCATGGAGGAACTGCCCGAAGATCTGGAAGCGCTGCTGCTCGAGTACGGCAGGCATCTGCGGCTCGGGCGCAACCGGTCGGAGCACACCGTACGCGCTTACCTGGGGGACGCCCGGTCCCTGCTGGAGCATCTGTACACACGGTCGGCCGATTCGGCGATCCGCGAGCTGGACCTGCTGTTGCTGCGCTCATGGCTGGCGCAGCAAGCGGCGGCGGGCGCGGCGCGAACGACCGTGGCGCGAAGGGCGTCGTCGGCGCGCACGTTCACCGCCTGGCTCACCAGGACCGGCCGGTTGCCCGCCGATCCGGGGCTGCGGTTGGGTTCGCCGAAGGCGCATCGCGTTCTTCCCGCCGTACTCGGCAGGCAACAGGCGCTGGGTGCCATGGACGCCGCGGAATCCGGTGCCGCGCAGCGTGATCCGATGGCCTTGCGAGATCGGGCGATCGTGGAATTGCTGTATGCCACCGGCATCCGGGTCAGCGAGCTGTGTGGACTGGACATCGAGGACGTGGACCGCGAGCGGCGGGTGGTGCGGGTGCTCGGTAAAGGCAACAAAGAGCGATCCGCGCCGTTCGGCACGCCCGCCGACGAGGCGGTCGGCAATTGGCTGCGCTATGGCCGCCCCGATTTCGCCACCGCCGCGTCCGGCCGGGCGCTGCTGCTCGGCCGCCGCGGCAGGCGTCTGGATCAGCGCCAGGCCAGAACCGTTGTGCACGAGGTGGTCTCGGCCATCCCCGGCGCACCGGACCTCGGCCCGCACGGTCTGCGGCACACCGCCGCGACCCACCTCCTCGAAGGTGGGGCCGACCTGCGTGTGGTTCAGGAACTCCTCGGCCACGCCAGCATGGCCACCACTCAGCTGTACACCCATGTCTCCATCGATCGGCTCAAGAAAGTGCACGACCAAGCCCACCCCCGGGCTTGACGGCTCGGTCGTGGTGGCCGACGCCCGGCCGGGGTACTCCGTCCCGGGCGCGGGTAAGCGCAACACGGGACGAACGACAACCGGGTCGGCTGCACGGGCTCACGTAATAGTGGACCCGAGCCTCCCGTCCATCGGCGGTCCGCCAGCCGCCGGGCCCGGTGTGCACCTGCCGCCAACCGCGTCGTTCGTACATGGCTATCGCCGCCGCGCCGTCGTACGAGACCGTGAGCACGGCGCGCTGCCCCCGATCCGCGGCCATGCGCGCGGCCGCGGTCAGTAGTTGTGAACCCACGCCTGCTCGACCGCGCGGCCGGAGGAACATACGACCGGATCACCGAGACGACGAACTCCGTGCCCGCCGATCGGCGCACGACCTCCGGCAGCACGCCGCCTGCGCCGAGTCCGACGTGTCCGACCACGGTCTCGTCGCGCTCCGCGACGACCGCCGTGAGGAATCTGGGGGGTGACAGCCAACCCGCCGGATCAGCAGGCCAGACCTCCGGATACCGGTCGCGTTCGTGGACGTGCCACAGCGCCGCGGTGCAGGCGTCGAGATCCGCCTCGCTTCGCGGTCGAATGATCACGCTCATCCGACTATCCCGAGTCGCTCACCCGCCCGTTATCAGACCGATTAGTCGGTTTTAGTGCTTTTGTCGCGCCCGAAGGTTCGCTTCAAGCCCCGCTCACGCAGGGAAGTAGGCGAATCCGTATGTGATCGGCCCCGAGAAAGCGCACCCTTAAAGCAGCGAATCAGTGCCCGCAGTTCATGACGTACTTCGAGTGGAAAGACGAACGATGTCTACGGTCAGCGGACCACAGGCCCTGCGTCGCGGACTATACCCACTGACGGCGCAGTCCGCGTGGCCACGTTCTGCCGTTCCTTCCACTTCGCCCCGGCCCGTTGTGCAGGAGAGGGTACGCGAGATTTCCCTCGACGGCGGCGCGTCCAGAATGACGATCGGGCGGTCCGGCGCGGCCGATATCGCCGTGCCTTCCGACCCGACCGTATCCCGGTTGCACGCCATTATCGAGCGCGTGGGCGGATGCTGGGTCATCGTCGACGACGGTCTGTCCAAGAATGGGACATTCGTCAATGGCGAACGGGTCGGCGGGCGGCGGAAACTCGGCTCCGGCGACACGATTCGAGTCGGTCGTTCGGTATTCGTATTCCGGGCCGCCGACTCCTCCGACGAGGAAATGACGCTTGCCCACTCGCCGCTGCCGACCCGTAATTCGCTGACCCCGGCTCAGTATCTCGTTCTGGAGGCGCTGTGCCGCCCTTACGACGCACACGACGGGTATTCGTACCCCGCCGCCAACCGTCAGATCGCGGACGATTTGTGCCTGAGTCTCTCGACCGTCAAGACGCACATGCGGGCGCTGTTCCGGATATTCCAGGTCGAAGCTCTACCGCCGAATCAGAAACGGCTGTTCCTGGTCGAACGGGCTGTCGAATTGGGCATCGTCAGTGATCAGGAAAGGTAAGGCTCCGGCTGGGATCGTCCGCGGCGGTCCCCGACGGATCAGATCGGTTGGAAACCCGCGCCCGCGCCGCCGCGCGCGTTCACGTCGGCGAGGACCGCGGTGATGTCGGTGCCGAGTTGCGGTCCCAGGCACGGGACGGCCAAGTAGGCGTTGACCATGCCGACGAGCGTGGTCCCGACGACCAGCGGAGCGCCCGAATCGCCCTCGACAACGCATGTCTGGGTCCACGTCCGATTGCCGCCGGTGAATACGTCGCCATAGGCTGCGCCGCAGGTCCGGCCGGTTGTCCGGCCTTCCTTGCATACCGTGTCCGGCGGTCGGGCGGGCCCGCCGATGGCGGTGATAGTGGTTCCGCCCACCTGGTTGACCGGGGCGACCTTCGCCGGATCGAACTCGATCACGGCATAGTCCATCGTGCTGTCGGAGTAGGCGACAGTGCCGACGGTACCGGCGTCGCGATTGCCTTCGGAGACGATGGCGGCGTTAGCGTCACCGCAATGCCCCGCGGTAAAACCGACCAGCCGACCACCGGAGTCACGCCCGATCGTGGTGAGCGTGCAGATGTTCTGACCGCCGACGACGATGCCGGAGCCGCCACCCAGAACGGATGGAGTCTCGGCTTGCGCGGTCCCGGGTGCCCCGAACAGCGCTGTGGTCGCGGTCAGAGCCGCTGCAGCGCCCACGAGTTTCCTGAACTTGGTCATCCGGTAATTCAACAGCACTTATCCGTGTGTCACGATTGATTCGCAGATGTTTCCCGGTCAGGGCGCCTCGGTGAGGTGTGGAACGAAATCAGCTGATCGCGAATCGACGCCACAGCCGGACCGGCGAGCGGCCGACACAAACGAGACGCCTCGGGTGTGCGACACAGCCCGAGGCGCACTCGTCTTCGAGGCGCTGCCTACGAATGCGATCAAGCGGCGCAGACGAACACGGCAACCGCGTTGACCACCGGTGGAAGCAGCAACAAAGGAGCGCAGAAAATACCCAGCGGCCAAATCAAGCCCAATGTCGCGGGCTCGACCTGAACCGGTACCGGTTGATCAGCCACTTGCACAGGTCCCGGGGTTACTTCTGGTGCGGCGGAAGCAAAACCTGTACCCAGGGCGATGATCGGTGCGAGCGCTACCGCCGCTGCCGTTGCGCGCATTTTGTTCGTGATCATGATGTCTCCATCGATTGATTGCTTCACCAGCCCTCGTTGGTTGAAGGCTGTCATTGTGAACACACCATCAACTCTTGTCGGCGGGCGCGCGCGAGACCATCAGCCCCGGGGTCGGAATCATTCATACCGGGTGAGCCGACGAGGCACGGGAGTCGTTATGGTGCGCGGCCTGCGGGCCGTACGCCGGTCGCCGACATGATCAGCCGTGCGCGACCGGAGCGGTTTCGGGCTGCGGGTCCGGTTGCGGCCGCCGCGCCCGCAGCAGGACCGCGCCGAGCAGGGCGGCGGCGACACTGAATCCGGCGCTGATCCATGCCCCGGCGGACATGGCGGCGGTGAAGGCGTCCTTGGCCGGCTCGATGTAGCCCAGCTGGAAGGCGGCGCCGATGGATTCGCGCGCCGCGTCGGGAACGTCGGCGGGCATGTTCGAGGTGAACACGCCGGCCAGCACGCTACCGAGGACGGCGATGCTGATCGCCATGCCGACCTGCTGGATCGTGTCGTTCATCGCGGAGCCCACACCGGCGTGCTGGAGCGGGATCGCGCTCATGATCGCCGCGTAGGCGGCCGGGCCCGCCAGACCGCCGCCGATGCCCATCACCAGCATGCTGACCAGAACCCACAGGTAGCCGCTCCCGGCCGCGAGGATGCCGAAGGCCACGCCCATGACGAGCAGTCCCGACACGATGAGCGTCTTGTTGCTCAGAGTCTTGCCCAGTGTCGCGCCGAGGCCGTTGCAGACCGCCGCCGCCACGGCGTACGGCAGCAGTGCCAGCCCGGCTTTCATCGGACCGTAGCCGAGCACGAACTGCAGGTACTGGGTGAGCATGAGCATGACCGCGCCCATGCCGAAGACCATCAGCAGCAGAGTGAGAGAGGTGCCGGTGAAATCCCGGCTGCGGAATACCGCCAACGGCAACATGGGATGTGCCGAGCGGCTCTCCCAGACCACGAAGCCTGCCGCCGCGAGGACGGCCAGCACCATCACCCCGATGTTCCACTCCCGCTCGATGATCACGTAGACCGTCGCGCTCAGCGCTACGACGGACAGGACAACGCCGACGAGGTCGACCGGCCGTTGTTCACCGGTGGTCTCGGGCATCAGCACGACGGCGGCGATGATCGCGAGCGCCGCCACCGGGATATTGAGCAGGAACACCGACCCCCACCAGTAGTGCTGGAGCAGGAAGCCGCCCAGTGTGGGCCCTGCGACGATGCCGACCATGGACACCGTCGACCAGGCCGCCATCGCCGTGCGCCGTTCGTCCTCGGCGAAGGTGGTCATGAGGATCGACAGGGTCGACGGCATCAACAGCGACCCGCCGACGCCCATCGCGACGCGGGCGGCCACGACCTGCCACGGTTCGGTCGCCAGCACGGCCGCCAGCGACGCAACCCCGAACACGGCCAGGCCGGTGATCAGCGCTCGTCGCCTGCCGAACCGGTCGGAGAGGCTTCCCGCGGTGAGCAGGAGCCCGGCGAAGACCAGCACGTAGGCGTCCAGAATCCACTGCACGTCCGCCGGTGTGGCGCCTAGCTCCCGGATCAGCGACGGGATCGCGAGATTGAGCACGGTGCTGTCGAGCATCAGCACGAGCAAGGACAGACAGAGGACCCCCAGGACCCACCAGCGGCGGGGGTCTCGTACAACGTTCGATTCCACTCGCACAGCGTACGATACACTCGAACGTTGTGCGAGGGATTATAAGATCGTGTCGTGACCAAGCAGTTCGCCTCGGTATGGACCAAGCAACCCCGCCGGCCCAAGACATCCGGGTTGCACCGGGAGCAGATCGTCGCCGCGGCGGTGGAGATCCTCGACGCCGAAGGGCTGGAGTCGCTGAGCATGCGCAAGCTCGGCGCGAAGCTGGGCTCGGGCGCGACCAGTGTCTACTGGCACGTCTCCAACAAGGAAGAGCTGCTGGAATTGGTGCTCGACCAGTTCTGGGGGGTGGTGCAGATTCCGGAGCCCGAAGAGGCGTCCTGGCGCGAATTGCTCACCACTTTCGCGTACAGCTTCCGCGCGTCCATTCGCGAGCATCCGTGGAGCGTCTCGTTGGTCGGGCAGCTGCCGAGTATCGGTCCCAACTCGCTGCGGCTGAGTGATCGGCTGCGCCGCGCCTTCGTGCGGGCGGGCTTCGAGGGGGTGGACATCTACCTGGCCAGTGGAACGGTGATGTGTTTCGTCCTCGGCCAGGTGACTCCCGAAATCGCCTGGGAGAAGGCGTCGAGGGGGGCCGAGGTCGACACCGACGGCATACTGCGTGTAATGGACGAGGTGGCAGGCGGCTATCCCGAGATGCTCGCGGACTACCGGGCGACCGTGCCGGCCGATCAGGAGGCGGGGCGGGCCATGGCCTTCGACTTCGGCTTGCTCTGCGTCCTGGATGGTTTGCAGGCGCGTCTGCGCGCGATGTCGGAATCTCCGGGGTCGGCCCGATCGGGGGTATCGGGCGAGTGACCTGGACAAGACTGGAACGGGTTATTTTTGGTATAAAGCATGTGAACCGACGGTATTGTGCGAACAAACTGATACCTGTTCTATAGATCTTCTGGCGGCAGGTGCGTGCCAACGCGGCGCACTTCGCCGCAGTTGTGCAGAAAGGCGTCTCCGTGAGTACGCACACCGTCCTCGGCCGAGAGGTGCGCATGCCGGTCCGCATCCGGCTCGCGCACGCGTTCATGGCTACTTATCTGGTGCCCGCCGAGCCGGCGCAGCGCCTCATCGACTACTCCGGCCTGCGGCTGCTCCGGCTGCCGGGCGGGCGGGCGATGTGCACGCTGGTCTTCGTCGACTACGTCGACGGCGATCTGGGCCCCTACAACGAGTTCGGCGTCTCGTTCATGGTTCGCCATCACACGGCGGGCGCTGCCTCGGGATTCGGGGATCTGCGGGCGCTGGTGACCGGGCAGGCCGGCGTATTGATCCACAAGCTGCCGGTCGACGGTGATTTCACCCTCGCCGCAGGACGCGGTATCTGGGGATTTCCCAAAGAACTCGCCGAATTCGCCGTCGACCACGGTGGCCGGACGCGCACCGGCGCGCTGCACCAGAACGGTCAGCTCATCGCCGATCTCGCGATTCGGCCCGGGTTCGCGACTCCGAACCGCGCCACCGGGTCCTCGTTCGACGCCTACTCGCACATCGATGGCGTCACCCGCTGCACGCGCTGGGAGATGCGGCCTTCGGGTATGCGGGCGCGTTTCGGCGGGGCCGAGCTGACTCTCGGGGACCACGAGATCGCCGCGGAACTCCGGTCGCTCGGCCTGCCGAAGCGGGCGGTGATGTCCTCGTCCGTCTCGCGACTGGCCATGACGTTCGAGGACGCGATCGCGGTCTGACGCCGCTGGGTAACCACGCGGTCACGGGCGGGCGGGGAGCGTGGACGGTGCTCACGGCGCCGGTTACGCTGACGTAGCTGGTCATTTGCCAATGCTCTCGGTTATGGAGTGTGCCCGTGATCGTCACCGACCGGATCTGCGCGCATGAAGCAGACTGCGAGCTGCGAAGACCATCCGATTGCCGGCTACTTCCGGGAGCCGGACGTCCTGTCGTCTGCCTTCGTCATGAATGGTTGCTGACTGACATGGGAGACCTCGAGGCGACAGCCGGTCCGCTGCGCGATGCGAGGGTTGGCGCGGACGCCGGGGCGAACGCTCCGGCGCTCGTACCGTCACCGATCGCGTTCCCACGGCCGGTGCGGACCAGCCGCGAGCTTCGACTCCGCCCACTAGCGTGGTGCAGTGTGACCACCGTGCGGTCCGGCGTGAAGCTGCGCGCCGGAAGAACACCTTGCGCCAGGAGCCGCCCCTTCTCGCGGCACGCATGTGCCGGCCCCGCGATCCTCACGTGGGCGGATTCCACAGGGCGCTCGATCCGAACCGAGGCGGCGTGACGCTGCCGAATCCGGAAGCCGAATCGGAAGAGGGCGACGAGGAACTCGACTACCGCTTCACGCTCGCGAACGAGCGCACCTTCCTGGCCTGGATGCGGACCGCGCTGGGGCTGCTGGCCGGCGGCGTCGCGGTGCACACACTGGTCCAGTCGTTCCGGATCGCAGGGCTGCGACGCGCGATCGCGTTGAGTTGCCTGGTCTTGGCGGCGGTGGTCGCGGTCGGCGCGTACGCGCACTGGCGACGCATCGGCGTGGCCATGCGGCGCGGCGATCCGCTGCCGGAGACGGTGCTGGTGCCGATCCTGTCGGCGGGCATCGCGATCGTCTCGGTGCTGGCGGGTGTGGCGGTGCTGCTGCGATGAGCGCGCCGCATCTGTCCGCCGAACGCACCGCACTGGCGTGGCGGCGCACCGCCGTGTCGGCGATGGTCGTCGGCACGCTGTTCATGCATCAGGTGCTCGGCAGCGGGTGGCGCGCGGCCGCGGTCGCGCCCATCGGCGCCGCGATCGCGATGGCGGCGCTCGCCGGGGGCTGCTACCTGCGCAACCGCGGGCTTCGCCGAGGCCACTACGCCCATGGCGGCCGCGTCATCGCCGGAACGGCGATGGCGGTGGTCGTGGTCGCGCTGGCCGCCGCGGCGGCCGGTTCTCTCGAACCGCTGCCCTGAAGGGCCGGCGGCCCAGCAAGGTTGGCCGAGACGACAGGAGGACGACAATGAGCACAGCGAGCGAGCCGAGCCACTTCATCGTCGCGGAGCACGAGCGCGCGACCGCCGCCCTGCCCTTCGCCGACACGACCGATCCGGCCGACTCCGAGCGCGGTTTCATCGCCGCGCTGGAACCGGGCGTGGTCACCGCCGAAGACGGAACCGTCGTGTGGGACAACGACTCCTATTCGTTCCTGCGGGATCCCTGCCCGGCCTCGGTGCATCCCAGCTTGTGGCGGCAGTCGGGCCTCGCGATGCGACAAGGGTTGTTCGAGGTGACCGAGGGCATCTATCAGATCCGCGGTTTCGACATTTCCAATATGACGCTGGTCGAAGGCGAAACCGGCGTTCTCGTGATCGATCCGCTGATCTCGGCCGAGACCGCGGCGGCCGGTCTCGCGCTCTACCGCGCCCATCGGGGCGACCGGCCGGTGACCGGTCTGATCTATACGCATTCGCACATCGACCACTTCGGCGGGGCGTGCGGGGTCACCACCGCGGCGGCGGTCGAGGAAGGGCGCTGTCCGGTGCTGGCGCCGGCCGGCTTCCTGGAACACGCGGTGGCCGAGAACATCTACGCGGGAACGGCGATGGCGCGCCGCGCCGGGTACATGTACGGCGCGGTGCTGCCGCGCGGACCGCTGGGCGCGGTGGGCTCCGGTCTCGGTCAGACCACGTCGGTCGGCACGGTCACGCTGATCCCGCCGACCGTCGACATCACCGCCACCGGCCAAGAGGAGACGATCGACGGCATACGGATGGTCTTCCAGCTCACCCCCGGCACCGAAGCGCCCGCGGAGATGAACTTCCACTTCCCCGACCGCCGCGCCCTCTGCATGGCGGAGAACGCGACCCACACCCTGCACAACGTGCTCACGTTGCGTGGCGCGCTGGTACGCGACGCTCATATCTGGGCGAGATATCTGACCGAGGCGATCAACCTGTTCGCCCGCGATTCCGACGTCGTCTTCGCCTCGCACCATTGGCCGACCTGGGGCACCGAACGCCTGGTGGAATTCCTCTCCCTGCAACGCGACCTGTACGGGTACCTGCACGATCAGACCGTCCGCCTGCTGAATCAGGGCTACGTGGGTGCGGAGATCGCCGAGCTGGTCACTCTTCCGCCCGCCATCGAGCAGGCCTGGCACACGCGCGGATACTACGGTTCGGTCAGCCACAACGTTAAGGCCGTCTACCAGCGCTACATGGGCTGGTTCGACGGCAACCCCGCCCACCTGTGGGAGCACCCGCCGGTCGAATCCGCCCGGCGGCACGTGGAATTCATGGGCGGCGCGGACGAAGTGCTGCGCAAGGCGCGGGCCTCCTACGACGCCGGGGACTACCGCTGGGTGGCCCAGGTGCTCAACTACGTCATCTTCGCCGAACCGGACAACGACGACGCGAAGCAGTTGCAGGCCACGACGTTCGAGCAACTGGGCTACGGGGCGGAGAACGCGACCTGGCGCAACTTCTATCTCAGCGGAGCCTACGAGCTGCGCTACGGTTCGTTCGGCACGCCCACCAAGAGCGAATCGCCGACCATGGTGGCGGCACTGAGCATCGACCAGATCTTCGACGCCCTGGCGTTGCGCGTCGACGGCCCCAAGGCGTGGGACCACCGGCTCGTGACGGACTGGATACTCACCGACCAGGACCGCACCCACCGGCTCGAATTGCGCAACGGCCGCCTCACTCACTTCGACGTCGCGCCCGGCATGACGCTCCCGGCACCCGATGCCACGTTCACGCTGGCCAAGTCCACCCTGATCCGAGTGTTGCTGGCCGGTGACGACTTCGGCGTCGCGGCGGCCGCGGGCGACATCGTCATCGAGGGAGACGTCACCAAGCTCGCCGAGCTGGTCGGCATCTTCGACGCTCCCGATCCGGATTTCGCGATCGTCACCCCATAGCCCCGGTCGGCGGCGACCCTTATCGCGTTGGTGGGCAAGCCTTCGATCGGCCGATCGGAGGTCGACACCGGAAAAGAACGGCTCGACTCTGTGCGGCTGCGGCGCCGCGTACCGTCGGGGTCAGGTAGACGTCGGCAACGTCGCGAGGTACCGGCCCGCGACGAAGCGCTGGATCAGCCGTACGACGGGGCCGCCGAGCCGGGTGTACCAGGTCGCGGGGCGGGAGAACGCGACGATCAGTCCGTACACCGCGTCATCGGCGGGGTCGTACTCGACGGCGAACAGTTCTTCGCCGGACGCCGGATGTCCGGGCAGGGTTCCGTACGCGAACCCCCGCCGGTCCGGCTCGTCGAGTACGTACACCACGCGGCACGGCGCGGTGATTCCCAATGGGCCGAGTCCGAGCCGCACCGTGATGGAGGTCCCGGGTTCGGCCGTCGGGGTGTCGGCGGATCGAAAGATTCCGGTCCCTTTCTGTATCCGGTAGGCCAGGATCTCCGCACCGGCCCGCTCGAACAGTGCGCGTCCCCGACCGATACGTCGCCGCAGCCGTAAACCGTGATATCCCTCCGGTACCGCGTCTCGTGTCGCGCCGACCTGGGAATACGTGAACGACGACCCTGCGCGTCCATCCGTCATGCCCCGATCTTCACCCCACCGCCACGGTCTCGCCACCCCCGCTCGCCGACACGCCGGTTTCGATTCGTTCCGGGCTCCTCCGAGAAGTGACTCGAGCGCCACGAAACAGCGAGTCATCGGGTGCGGGGCTCAGAGGCGCAGAGTCGCGCCGCAACGGGAGTGGAGACGCGATCCGATGCCTGACGACCGGACCCGGTCGCTGGTGCCGGGTCGAGAGCGGCCCAGTTCGATTCGGCTCAGGAACGCACCGGTTTGAGCCGCAGGGGAGTGAGGTGGAGGAGCCCGAGGGGGTCCAGATACTCGCGCTTGCGGCGTCGACCGCCCTCGGCGCGGGCTCCCCAGTGCAGACATGCCGTCACACACCCAGGGTGCCCGGACTCGAGTGTCCCGATCCGGGTGCCCCGGCCGACCCGCCTGCCCACGGGAACCTCGGCGCGGACGGGCTCGTAAGTCGTGCGCAGGCCGCCGGGGTGATCGATGGACACGACCGGCTTGTCTGCCACGGTTCCGGCGAACACGACGATCCCTTCTCCCGCGGCTAGCACGGCCTGACCCTCGATGCCTGCCAGATCGACCCCGCGATGCCCCGGTAGCCAGTTCTGCGCGGGTTTGTCGAAGTGCCGTTCGACCGCGGGGCGCGGTTGCAGGGGCCAGCCGAACCGTCCTTCGGGGCCGGCCGTCGCGGTCGCCGCCGTCGCGACGATCGCGGTCATACCGAGAGCCAAGGCCGAAAAAATACGCCGACGAGGCCACGTGGCATTCGAATTGGTCATCGGGCCGGGTCCGGAGGTCCGATCACCCTCCGCAGAGGGGTGCGGGCGGCGCGCACAGGTCGCCGCCGGAGGCGGAAGCCGTCTCGAGATGCTCGTGCCCACCCACACCGAGCCCGGATCGACGGAACGGCTGCGGCGCGCGCCGCAGCAGATCGGAGAGAGACGGCAGGCAAACGGACCCCGTGCACGCCCCGCGCACGGGGTCCGCGGCAGGAGTCTCGGCGCCGACCGGCGGAGCGGCGACGATGCCGAGCACGAAGAACAGGGGGACGAGGAAGGTGGTCGCGGTGGAGAACGGTTTCATGGCTCCAGCCTTCCGCGGTTGCGGCGGCTCCCAGGGCTCGATCCGTCGAATGTGGATAACGCGCTCGCTTGTGGAAAGCTGACGTTCCGGCTGGTCAAGGCTTCGGATCGAACCGATTTAGGTCTGGGTGCCACGAGGCCGTAAACTGATCGGGCGGTCTGTGCCTGCATGGACCGACTTCGCGCGCCACCCGTGCTTGTTCATAGCGGCGCTGTTCGGATCGAACTCGACATATGTGAGTTCGCGGCAGCGTGTTCGGAACAGGGAATCGCCGGCTGGTCCCACCCTCGCGGTCGGGTCCGACGATTCGGCGGCGCCAGGGCAGTGGATCGCCGATTCACTGCGTCAACCGGCAAATGAAAGAGAGATACGGGAGCTATGGCTGTCGTAACCATGAAGCAGCTGCTCGACAGCGGCGCACACTTCGGACACCAGACCCGGCGCTGGAACCCGAAGATGAAGCGGTTCATCTTCACCGACCGCAACGGCATCTACATCATCGACCTGCAGCAGACGCTGACCTACATCGACAAGGCCTACGAGTTCGTCAAGGAGACCGTCGCCCACGGTGGCACCGTCCTCTTCGTCGGCACCAAGAAGCAGGCCCAGGAGTCGATCGCGGCCGAGGCGACTCGCGTCGGGATGCCCTACGTCAACCAGCGCTGGCTGGGCGGCATGCTCACCAACTTCTCCACCGTGCACAAGCGCCTGCAGCGCCTCAAGGAGCTCGAGGCCATGGAGCAGACCGGTGGCTTCGAGGGTCGCACCAAGAAGGAAATCCTCATGCTGACGCGTGAGATGAACAAGCTGGAGCGCACCCTCGGCGGTATCCGCGACATGCAGAAGGTGCCCTCGGCCATCTGGGTCGTCGACACCAACAAGGAGCACATCGCCGTCGGCGAGGCGCGCAAGCTGAACATCCCGGTCATCGCGATCCTGGACACCAACTGCGACCCCGACCTGGTCGACTACCCGATCCCGGGTAACGACGACGCGATCCGCTCCGCCGCCCTGCTGACCAAGGTCGTCGCCTCCGCGGTGGCCGAGGGTGTGCAGGCGCGCGCCGGTGCGTCCTCGGGCGACGAGAAGCCGGAGGCGGGCGCGGGCGAGCCGCTGGCCGAGTGGGAGCAGGAGCTGCTCGCGCAGGCCGCCCCCGCCGCCGAGGCCGAGGCCGCTGCCGCGGAGACCACGGCCGAGGCCTGAGGACTCGCGTAACCAGCTGTTTCAGCGGCGATCACGAGCGAGTGCCATCGTGATCGCCGCTGCCGACACTCACAACTCTCCGAAGGAGGCTCGCCGAGAATGGCGAACTACACCGCTGCCGATGTGAAGCGGCTCCGGGAGCTGACCGGCTCCGGCATGATGGACTGCAAGAACGCGCTGGCCGAGACCGACGGTGATTTCGACAAGGCCGTCGAGCTGCTGCGCATCAAGGGCGCGAAGGACGTCGGCAAGCGTGCCGAGCGGACCACCGCCGAAGGCCTGGTCGCCGCCAAGGACGGCGTCATGGTCGAGATCAACTCCGAGACCGACTTCGTCGCGAAGAACGCGGAGTTCCAGCAGCTGGCCGAGCAGGTCGTCGCCGCGGCGGCGGCCGCCAAGCCCGGCGACCTGGAGACGCTGAAGGCGCTGGACCTGGGCGGCAAGACCGTCGACGAGGCGGTGCAGGCGCTGGCCGCGAAGATCGGCGAGAAGCTCGAGCTGCGCCGTGTCATCTCGCTGGACGGCCCGGTCGCCACCTACCTGCACAAGCGTGCCTCCGACCTGCCGCCCGCCGTCGGCGTGCTGGTCGAGTACACCGGCGAAGGTGACGCCGCGGCCGAGGCCGCCCGCTCCGCCGCCATGCAGGTCGCCGCGCTCAAGGCCAAGTACGTGACCCGCGACGAGGTTCCTGCCGACATCGTGGAGAACGAGCGCCGCATCGCCGAGCAGACCGCTCGCGAGGAGGGCAAGCCCGAGGCCGCGCTGCCGAAGATCACCGAGGGCCGGGTCAACGGCTTCTTCAAGGACGTCGTGCTGCTGGAGCAGCCGTCGGTCACCGATTCGAAGAAGACCGTCAAGGCGTTGCTGGACGAGGCCGGTGTCACCGTCACCCGCTTCGCCCGCTTCGAGGTCGGCGCGAACTGAGTCTCGCCGCACCCCCAGCGTGCAGGCCCCCCGCCGACCGAACGAACGCCGGTTGACGGGGGGCCTTCTGCTGCCGCTCCAACCGAATAAGGCAGGATGGATGCCGCTCTGCCTTGCTCTACGTCACAGGCGCCTGCCGCGCGCAACGAATCGCCGCAAGAACGACAATCCCTCGCCGAAGGAGACTGGAGACCCATGACGGACCCGGGGACCGATCGCCCAGGATATCGCCGGGTACTGCTGAAACTCGGCGGGGAGATGTTCGGCGGCGGGAAGGTCGGGCTGGACCCGGACGTCGTGCAGACGGTGGCCGAGCAGATCGCCGAGGTAGTCGCCACCGGCATGCAGGTGGCCGTCGTGATCGGCGGCGGGAACTTCTTCCGCGGCGCCGAACTCGAGGAACGCGGCATGGAACGCGCGCGTTCCGACTACATGGGCATGCTCGGCACGGTGATGAACAGCCTTGCCCTGCAAGACTTCCTGCAGCAGCAGGGCGTGGACACCCGGGTGCAGACCGCGATCACCATGGGCCAGGTCGCCGAGCCCTACCTTCCGCTGCGCGCCAAGCGTCACCTGGAGAAGGGCCGCGTGGTCATCTTCGGCGCGGGGATGGGCATGCCGTACTTCTCCACCGATACCACCGCCGCTCAGCGCGCGCTGGAGATCGGCGCGGACGTGGTGTTGATGGCCAAAGCGGTCGACGGGGTGTTCACCGCCGACCCGCGCGTCGACGAGACCGCGACCATGTACTCCGAGATCACTCACAAAGAGGTCATCGAGCGCGACCTCAAGGTCGCGGACGCGACCGCCTTCAGCTTGTGCATGGACAACCAGATGCCGATTCTGGTGTTCAATTTGTTGACCAAGGGCAATATCGCCCGCGCGGTCGCCGGTGAGAAGATCGGCACACTGGTTCGGTCCTGATACCCGCGGACCGCGGATCATGACATGACGACGCTGTGGAGGAAACGGTCGTGATTGAAGAAGCGCTCTTCGACGCCGAGGAGAAGATGGAAAAGGCCGTCTCGGTAGCGAAGGACGATCTCGGAACCATTCGTACCGGGCGGGCGAATCCGGGCATGTTCTCCCGGGTCGTGGTCGACTACTACGGATCGCCGACCCCGATCACCCAGATGTCCAGCATCACGGTGCCGGAGCCGCGCATGGTCGTGATCAAACCTTACGAGGCAGGCCAGCTCGGCGCGATCGAGACGGCGATCCGCAACTCGGATCTCGGGGTCAACCCCACCAACAACGGCGACATCATCCGGATCTCGGTGCCGCAGTTGACCGAGGAGCGCCGCCGTGAACTCGCCAAGCAGGCGAGGGGCAAGGGTGAGGACGCGAAGGTCGCCATCCGCAATGTCCGTCGCAAGGCGATGGACGAACTGTCTCGTATCCAGAAGGATGGCGAGGCGGGCGAGGACGAGGTCGGGCGCGCCGAGAAGGAACTCGACAAGACCACCGCCAAGTATGTCGGCCAGGTCGACGAATTGGTCAAGCACAAGGAAACCGAACTGCTCGAGGTCTGACGCGGATCGGTCGGCAGGCGGGACGGGTCCGGAGGAGGCCAGATCACCGCGAGTGCCGGCGGAACAGCGCCAAGGCCCGCCCGGGCGGGGGACGAACGGAACGACGAGTTGAGCGACGGGACAATCGTGGCCGAGAACGCCGCCGCGACCGGTGCGGCAGAGGAGCCGCCGGTGAACGGGACAGCCGATGCGATGCGACAGCACCCGCACGACGCTGGTGCGTCCGGTCATGAACCGTTACGCGGCCCCGCGGCATCCGAACCCGCTCCCGCGTCGAAAGGTTCGCGCGCGGGCCGGAATCTGCCCGCCGCGCTGACCGTCGGCTTCGGCCTGGGGCTTTCGCTGATCGCGATCCTGCTGTTCGTGCCGAAAGTGTTCATCGGCGTCGCGGCGGCCGGGGTCGGCGTGGCCACCTGGGAGGTCGCCAAGCGGCTGCGCGAGGCCGACGTGCTCGTCCCGCGGGTTCCGCTGATCGCGGGTGGCCAGGCTGTGTTCTGGCTGGGCTGGCCGTACGGGGCCAGCGGCGTCGCGGGCGCGTTCGCCGCCACCACGCTGATCTGCATGATATGGCGGCTGTTCGATCACGGCTTGCGGACCGCGCCGCGAAACTTCTTGCGCGACACGGCCATCACGGTATTCACGCTGGCCTGGATCCCCTTGCTGGCCTCGTTCGCCACGCTGCTGCTGCTCGAGCCGGACGGCAATCTGCGGGTGCTGACCTTCATGATCCTGGTGGTCTGCTCCGATGTCGGCGGTTACGTGGCGGGCGTGCTGTTCGGCAAGCATCCGATGGTGCCATCGATCAGCCCGAAGAAGTCGTGGGAGGGTTTCGCCGGTTCGCTGGTGTTCAGCGTGATCGGCGGTCTGCTCACGGTGACGTTGCTGCTGGAGGCCAACTCGATGATCGGCGTCGTGCTCGGCGTCGGCCTGGTGCTGGTGGCCACCTGCGGCGATCTGATCGAATCGCAGATCAAGCGCGAACTCGGCATCAAGGACATGGGCACCTTGCTGCCGGGTCACGGGGGCATCATGGACCGCCTCGACTCCATGCTTCCTTCGGCGTTCGTCTCCTGGCTGGTGCTGTCGACGCTGCTGTGATCGGGCGCGTCAGACTTTCTTGGCCGCCTTCCGCAACTGCAGGATGCGAACGCCGCCCACCGAGGCCATGACGAGTGCCCCGCCGATCATCGACAGCAGCACGGTGACGCCGAGCGGCAGCGAGAAGTCCCAGAAGAAGAAGTGCACCTGGATCTGCTCCAAGTTCTGCAGGATGAAGATCAGCAACAGGACCAGGATCAAGACGCCGGTGACCAGTCCGCTCCAGGCGTAACCGGTGCGTGAGGACAGTGATTTCTTGACAGGGGCGACAGGCGGGGCGCCCGGCGGCGTCGTGCGTTGGCGCTGCGACAGGTCCGGGTCGGGCTCCGTCGGGTATTCGGGGTGCGTGGACATATCTCGATCATGGCCGACAGCTATCGTGGCCGCGAGTATTTCCCGGCGACCAACCGGGTATGTCGGGCCCGACTGTGGTCGAGTGCCCGGGTAGTTCCGGCGGATGGGAGAATGGAGCAACTATGACCGTCTCCCTGCCCCTGGTTTTCGACGCTCCGCGCCGTGGCATGCCGCCTCGGCATCTCGCCGACCTCGATGCCGAGGGCAGGCGCGCGGCCGTCGAGGAACTGGGCCTGCCGAAATTCCGCGCCGACCAGATCGCGCGCCAGTACTACGCGCGATTGCAGGCCGATCCGGCGCGGATGACCGATCTGCCCGCCGCGGTGCGGGAGAAGATCGGCGAGGCGCTGTTCCCGCCGTTGTTGAGCGTGGTCAAGCACGTGGCGTGCGACGCGGGGGAGACCCGCAAGACATTGTGGCGCGCGGGCGACGGGACGCTGCTGGAAAGCGTCCTGATGCGCTACCCGGACCGTGCGACCTTGTGCATCTCCAGCCAGGCCGGTTGCGGCATGGCGTGCCCGTTCTGCGCCACCGGTCAGGGCGGGCTCAACCGCAACCTGTCCACCGCCGAGATCGTCGACCAGGTGCGTGCCGCTGCCGCGGCGCTGCGGGACGGCGAAGTGGCGGGCGGGCCCGGCAGGCTGTCCAACATCGTCTTCATGGGCATGGGCGAGCCGCTGGCCAACTACAAGCGGGTGGTCGCGGCGGTCCGCCGGATCACCTCGCCCGCGCCGGACGGCCTCGGCATCTCCCAGCGCAACGTCGTGGTCTCGACCGTCGGTCTCGCTCCTGCCATCCGCAAGCTGGCCGACGAGGAATTGTCGGTCACGCTCGCGGTCTCGCTGCACACACCCGACGACGAACTGCGCGACACCCTCGTCCCGGTCAACAATCGCTGGCCGATCGCCGAGGTGCTCGACGCGGCCCGCTACTACGCGGACAAGACCGGCCGCCGCGTCTCGGTCGAGTACGCGCTCATCCGCGACATCAACGACCATCCGTGGCGCGCGGACATGCTGGGTGAGAAGCTGCACAAGGCGCTCGGCTCCCGCGTGCACGTCAACGTCATCCCGCTCAACCCCACGCCCGGCTCTAAGTGGGACGCCAGCCCCAAGCCGGTCGAGCAGGAGTTCGTCCGTCGCGTCAACGCCCAGGGCGTGCCCTGCACGGTCCGCGACACCCGCGGCCAGGAAATCGCCGCCGCCTGCGGTCAGCTGGCTGCGGAGAACTGAGACGCCGCAGGCCGATGTGACCGCTCGAGCGGCCGCGTCGGCCGAAGTCGCGCACACGCTTGCGCTGCCCGGCAGCGAGGTTCGGAGCGTCTCGACGGCCGGTGTCGGATGACCCCGCTAACCGCGGTTCTTCGCCGGGCGGTTGGTGGCGGCGCGGCGTTCGGCTTCTTTCGCCTTGATACGGGCGTCCTCCGCGCGGACCGCGGCATAGTTCTCGCGCTCGCGCACGAGCCATTCCGGCGGGTCGGCGAGCAGCGCGTCGATCTCGTCGGCGGTGAGGTGGTCGGAGACCTCGGCGCGGGTCAAGCCGGTGTTGGAGACGCCGAGCTTGCGGGCCACCACATCGCGGGGAAACGGGCCGGTGCGGCGCAATTCGGTGAGCCACTCGGGGGGATCGTTGCGCAGCGCGTCCAGCTGAGCGCGAGAGATCGGCGCGTTGCGGAACTCCTCGGGCGCGGCCGGAAGGTAGATGCCGAGTTTGTTCGCCGCCGTCAACGGCTTCATCGTCTGCGGTTTCTTGTCCGGGCTCACCGGGACAGCCTAACGGGCGCCGCCGGACGGATTCGTCCGCAGCCCCGCCTCGCCGACGCGGAGGCGGGGCGGCCGCTGGACGGGCGTCGCCGCGTATGCGGGGCAGCCGGCTATCCGGCGGCGCGAGCGGCCCACATCGCCAGGTGGCATACGCTTCCACGAATGAGCCGGTTGGAGTCGATCGATGTCGTGCGCCTGCGCTGGTTCGTCGCGGTCGCGCAGGAGTTGCACTTCGCGCGCGCGGCGAAATCGCTGCACATCTCGCGTCAGAAGCTGAGCCATACCGTCATCGACTTGGAAAACGAACTCGGCACGAAGCTTTTCGTGCCCGGCGCGCAACCGACCCGGCTCACCGACGACGGACGGGAGTTACTGGAGCAGGCGCGTGAGATCATCGGCCGGACCGAGTCCGCGGCGCGACGGCCGGAGGCTCCGGCCGCCCTGCGGGTGGGTTTCGTGCCGGGCGTCACGGTGTCCAAATGGACCCGGATCTGGGCCGAGCGCTTCCCCGACACCCCGCTCGAGGTGATCGCGCTGGTGCAGGCGGAACAGGAGACGGCCCTGCGGGAGGCGCACGTCGACATGTGCTTCGTCCGGCTGCCGATCGATCGCGAAGGCATGAGCGCGATCCCGCTCTATCGGGAGGTTCCCGTCGTCGTGGTGCAGAAGGAACACCCGCTCTCGGTGTTCGACGAGGTACGCATGAACGACCTGGCCGACGAGCATGTGCAGGACACCTCGGATCTCGACGCGGTCGGTGGCGCGCTGGAACTCGTCGCCGCGGCAGGGGGCGCGGCCATCGTGCCGCACTCGCTGGCTCGCCTGCACCATCGCCGCGACCTCGTCTATCGCACGATGCTCGACGTCCCGGATACCGAAATCGCGCTGGCCTGGCCCGCCGATCGCACCACCGATCCGGTCGAGGATTTCATCGGCGTCGTGCGCGGCCGCTCCGAGCGAAGCTCACGAGCCGCCGCCCGCCCCGACCAGAACGAGCCACGCAAGAAGCCCCCGGCCGAGAAGCGGAGCGGTCGTGCGGGTCCTGCCGCGAAGAAACCCGCGCGGCGGCGCGGGCGCTAGCCGATTCGTGCTCAGGGGGTGGCGGCGCGAACCCCGGCCGGTCCGCGCCGCCCGGCGATCAGCCCTTACAAACCCGGTTCAGTTCGTCGGTCGCGGCGTCCATGTTCGCGACCTTGTCATCGGTGAGGGCGTGGGCGTAGGCGGCGATGGCGGCCTTCTCCGCGCCTTCGGCCTCGATGGCCGAGAGCTTGGTGGCCAGCGACTGCTGCACGGTCGGGTCCAGATTCCCGCCCGACTCGTCGATGGCGGCGTTGATCGCGTCGATGGCCGCGCCGCACGCCGGTGACTGGGCGTGCGCGGGCGCGGCGGGCAGCAACAGCAGCGAACCGAACGCGCTCGCGGCGAGCAGGGCGGCCGAACAGGTCTTGATCATTGCGTCCTAAGGGTTGTGCGGACAGAGAACAGAGGTCCGCGACCCGGCTGGGACGCGGACCTCGGACGCACACGGTACCGGCTGCCTGCGCACGGTACAGGACGAATGAAGTTGTGCGAGAAGACTTTCCGGATGGAGATCTAGCGCGGCTTGCGTTGCAGCAGGGAGTCGCGGATCAGGATGCCCGCGATCAGGGCGGCGAAGCCGACCAGGAAGATGTCCTCGATCTTGCCGCTGTGGTTGCCGACCAGCATGGCCAGCAGGATCAGCGCGACGATCCAGCCCGCGATCCGGAAGGTGCGACGCGACTCGCCGCTCCAACCCCAGGCGGCGGAGGGAACTTCGGCGGGATCCACGCGAGTGACGACGCGCTCGGTGTCGGCGTGTTCGAGTTCCGTGGCGGCCACGATCGCTCCTTAGCTGTTCCTTGTACCGCGATTCCGGTACGCACTCGATGAGCTGCTGCCGCATATCGTGACATACGACGGCGCGTCGTTGTAAGTCGGCCCGCGCCCCGTCGGACGCGTTCCGGCGGTAGGACACAATGAAGTCGTGTCCGACATCGTGAGAGTCCTGCTCCTGGGCAGCACCGGATCCATTGGCACCCAAGCGCTCGAGGTGATCGCCGCCAATCCCGACCGCTTCGAGGTGGTCGGACTCGCCGCGCGCGGCGGCAACACCGAGCTGCTCGCCGCCCAGATGGCCGCGACGGGCACGCGCAATGTCGCCGTCGCCGATCCGGCCGCGGCCCAGCGGCTGGACCTCCCGCTGGGCGGCCCGGGGGCGGTGACCGAGCTGGTGCGCCGCACCGAGGCGGACGTCGTGCTCAACGCCCTGGTCGGTTCGCTCGGGCTGGAACCGACACTGGCCACCCTCCAGTCGGGCACCCGCCTCGCCCTGGCCAACAAGGAATCCCTGGTGGCGGGCGGTTCCCTGGTCACACGCGCCGCCGCCCCCGGGCAGATCGTCCCGGTGGACTCGGAACACTCCGCGCTGGCGCAGTGCCTGCGCGGCGGCCGCGCAGACGAGGTCGACCGGCTGGTGCTCACCGCGTCCGGCGGCCCGTTCCGCGGCTGGACCGCCGACATGCTCGAGTCGGTGGGGCCCGCCGAGGCCAAGGCCCATCCCACCTGGTCGATGGGCCTGATGAACACCCTGAACTCGGCCTCGCTGGTGAACAAGGGGCTCGAGCTGATCGAGACCCACCTGCTGTTCGGGATTCCCTACGACCGCATCGACGTCACCGTCCACCCCCAGTCGATCGTGCATTCGATGGTCACCTTCACCGATGGCTCCACGCTCGCCCAGGCCAGTCCGCCGGACATGAAGCTGCCCATCGCGCTGGCGCTCGGCTGGCCGGACCGGGTGCCGGGCGCGGCCGCCGCCTGCGATTTCGGCACCGCCTCCACTTGGACGTTCGAACCGGTCGACAACGGTGTCTTCCCCGCGGTCGAGCTGGCCCGTGCGGCCGGGCAGGCGGGAGGCAGCGTCACCGCGGTCTACAACGCCGCCAACGAGGTCGCGGTGCAGGCTTTCCTGGACGGAGCCATCCGCTTCCCGCAGATCGTCGGCACGGTGGCCGCCGCGGTAGAGGCCGCCGAGCAGTGGCGCGCCGAGCCGGATTCGCTCGATGAGGTGCTCGCCGCGGACACCTGGGCGCGGGAGTTCGCCGCCGCCCGGGTACGCGGCTGACACCGTCGCGCGCCGGATCGGACGCGCGAAGCGACGGCGTCCTGGCACACTGAACACACAGGACACGACTTTGTCCGGTTAGGCGTACCTCCGCCTTCGCTCCGGCCATTCGCGGGCTGAAGGCGGACTACGTCCGACAGCACCTATTAAGGTGATCAGAAGTGCTCGCGGCCAGGAGCGGACGCGTGCGTGCGGGATATTCGAGCTGCGCAAACGCAGGAGGGCTGTAGAGCAAATGGTGTTCGCGTTGGGGTTTGTGCTGTTCGCGCTGGGCATCACCGTGTCGATCGCGCTGCACGAATGTGGGCACATGTGGACCGCCCAGGCGACCGGCATGAAGGTGCGGCGCTATTTCATCGGATTCGGACCGAAGATCTTCTCGTTCCGCCGCGGTGAGACCGAATACGGCCTCAAGGCGCTTCCGCTCGGCGGTTTCTGCGATATCGCGGGTATGACGGCGCTCGACGAACTGCGCCCGGAAGAACTCGACCGCGCCATGTACCGCCAGGCCACCTGGAAGCGGCTGGTCGTGATGTCCGGCGGCATCGCGATGAACTTCGTCCTCGGCTTCATTCTGATCGTGGTGCTCGCCATCGGCTGGGGACTGCCGAACCTGAAGGAACCCCCGGCCACCGCGCTGGGCGAGATGAGCTGCGTGCCGCAGGGCAAGCCGGACGGCTCCAGCGAACCGTGCACCGGCACCGGCCCCGCGCAGCGCGCCGGACTGCAGCGCGGCGACATCGTCAAAGAGGTGAACGGCGTCAAGGTGGACACCTGGCGTCAGTTCCAGGCCGAGACGCAGAAGCAGACCGGCCCGTTCACCTACCTCGTCGAGCGGGACGGCCGCACGCTGACCATTCCCGTCACCCCGGAGCGGGTCATCCGGTACCCCGAGGGCGGTGGCGCGGGTCGCGAGGTCGGAGCCATCGGTGTGGCGCCGGAACGCTACGAACCCGTGCAGCACGACCTGCTGGGCGCCGTTCCCGCAGCTGCCGCGTTCACCGGGGACATGTTCGTGCGCACGGTGGACTCGCTGACCGAGATGCCTGCGAAGGTGTCCTCGCTGTGGGACGCGGTCACCGGCGGTGAGCGGGATCCGGAAACCCCGGTCAGCGTGTACGGCGCCAGCAAGATCGGTGGCGAGACCGCGGAACGCGGCCTGTGGAACATGTTCATCCTGGTGCTGGCCAGCCTGAACTTCTTCCTCGGCATCTTCAACCTGCTGCCGTTGCTGCCGCTGGACGGCGGCCACATCGCGGTGGTGATCTACGAGAAGATCCGCAACACCATCCGCGGCTGGAAGGGGCTCGCGCCCGGTGCGCCGGTGAACTACCTGAAGTTGCTGCCCGCCACGTACGTGGTCGTGGTGATCGGCGGCGCTTACATGCTGCTCACCCTGGCCGCCGACATCGTCAACCCGATCAAACTGTTCTGACCGGGGCCGCCGGGCGCGCGGTGCGGCTCGCGACGTAGTCTGGCGCGGTCAACCGGGGAAGCCTTGTCGTTGCTGTCACAAGGTGGGCGTCGTGCGCCAAGGCTAGACTCGGCACCAACCGGCCGGACACGACGAAAGTAGGCAGCCGAAGGTGACCAGCACAATCGGATTGGGGATGCCGACCGCGCCCGCTGCGGTGCTCGCTCCCCGGCGTAAGACCCGCCAGTTGATGGTGGGCAACGTCGGGGTGGGCAGTGATCACCCGATCTCGGTGCAGTCCATGACCACGACGAAGACGCACGATGTGAACGCCACCCTGCAGCAGATCGCGGAGCTCACCGCGTCGGGGTGCGACATCGTGCGGGTGGCCTGCCCGCGTCAGGAGGACGCGGACGCGCTGGCCACGATCGCGGCGAAATCCCAGATTCCGGTGATCGCCGACATCCACTTCCAGCCGCGCTACATCTTCGCGGCGATCGACGCGGGATGCGCGGCGGTGCGCGTCAACCCCGGCAACATCAAGGAGTTCGACGGCCGGGTCGCGGAGGTCGCCAAGGCCGCGGGCGCCGCGGGCATCCCGATCCGCATCGGCGTCAACGCCGGTTCGCTGGACAAGCGGATGATGGAGAAATACGGCAAGGCCACCCCGGAGGCGCTGGTGGAGTCGGCGCTGTGGGAGGCGAGCCTGTTCGAGGAGCACGGGTTCGGCGACATCAAGATCTCGGTCAAGCACAACGACCCGGTGATCATGGTGGAGGCCTACCGTCAGCTGGCCGCGCAGTGCGATTACCCGCTGCACCTCGGCGTCACCGAGGCGGGCCCGGCGTTCCAGGGCACGATCAAGTCGGCGGTCGCGTTCGGCGCGCTGTTGTCGGAGGGCATCGGCGACACGATCCGGGTGTCGCTGTCCGCGCCGCCCGCCGAGGAGGTCAAGGTCGGCGGGCAGATCCTGCAATCGCTGAACCTGCGCCCGCGCAAGCTGGAGATCGTGTCCTGCCCATCCTGCGGGCGCGCCCAGGTCGACGTGTACACGCTGGCCAACGAGGTGACCGCGGGCCTGGAGGGCATGACGGTGCCGCTTCGGGTGGCCGTCATGGGCTGCGTGGTAAATGGACCCGGCGAGGCGCGCGAGGCCGATCTGGGTGTGGCCTCCGGCAACGGCAAGGGCCAGATCTTCGTCAAGGGCGAGGTCATCAAGACCGTCCCGGAGGCGAAGATCGTCGAGACGCTCATCGAAGAGGCGCTGCGCATCGCCGAGGAGATGGGCGAGGACGCGGTCGACGGCGAACCGGTCGTCACCGTCAGCTGAGCGCCGCTCACCAGGGCTTTCGGCATAGCCATACCGCATCGCGCCGGTTCGTGGCAGGCTGTCATCGTGCGGAGTCTGCTGGAGCCGGCGCGACGGGCCAAATATGCCCCTGCGCGGCAGCTCGCTAATCGAGATCTTGCTCAGGTGCTGCGTGTGCTGGATGCCGATCCGGTGGCCTCGTGCATGGTCGCCGCCCGATTGCAGGAGTTCGGCCTGGACAACCGGTGCGGGCAGGGTGAGCTCTGGAGCAGAGGCGGTCCCGCCGAGTCGCTGTGTTTCTCGGGGGCGAACCTGGTGCCGTTGCTGGGGGATCGTGACGCGTTGCGCGCGTTCGCCGATCGTGCGATCCGCTGGCCTCGGATCTGTTCCTCGGTGGTGGGGCGCAGAGAACTGGCGTTGCCGCTGTGGGAGATGCTGTCCGGACACTGGGGCCCGGAGCGGGAGCTACGCGGGGAACAGCCGCTGCTGGCGCTGGCCCAGCCGCCGCTGTCCACGCCCGACCAGGAGGTCCGCCGGGTGCGCCGCGACGAGCTCGATCGCTACCTCTCGGCCGCGATCGCGATGTTCATCGAGGAGGTCGGCGTCGATCCGCGCGCGGGAGACGGCGGACGCGGCTATCGCCGCCGCATCCAGAGCCTGATCGAATCCGGCCGTGCCTGGGCCCGTTTCGAGGACGGGGAAGTGGTCTTCAAAGCCGAGGTCGGATCACTGTCCCGGCGCACGGGCCAGATCCAGGGAGTCTGGGTGCATCCGGATCATCGGGGGAAGGGCCGTGGCACCGCGGGCACCTCGGCGGTCGCCAACGCGGTGGTCGCTTCCGGCCGCACCGCGAGCCTGTACGTGAACGACTACAACGCGATCGCCCGCCGCGCCTACAGCAGGGTCGGGTTTCGCCAGATCGCGACCTTCGCCACCGTCCTGGTCGACTGAACGCGCCTACGGGCACGGCGAATTCCGGAGTGCCGCAGGCATTTGCCCGTCAGTGACTATTACGATCGGTGCCGATGTCGACTCGGACGCTCCTCTCGCTCGCCGTCGCGGCCTTCACGGTGGCCGTCGCCGGTTGTGCGAGCGAGCCACAGGGGCCTGTTCCCGCCGCCGACGCCTTCGTCAAAGCGTTCGCCGAGCATCGGGTGACCGCTGCCGCGCAGCTCACCAACCTGCCGGAGAAGGCGAGCGACGCGTTGCGTTCCGCGTGGGATCAACTTCAGGCCGAACAGCTCACCGCGCGCACCGGGGCGGCGCGCGTGACCGGTGACACCGCGACCGTCGACTACACCTACGAGTGGCGGTTGCCCAAGAACCGGATGTGGAAGTACTCGGGCCAGCTGCAGATGGGCCGCAGCAACGGGCGCTGGATGGTCCGTTGGACCTCCTCCGACATCCACCCCAAACTCGGCGACACCCAGACCATGGCGTTACGGACCAACCCGCCGCCGCGGGCGCGGGTCAACGAGCAGTCCGGCAGCGACGTCATGGTGCCCGGCAAGGTTTCCCGGGTGACGTTCGTCGCGGCCGACGCCGCCGATCCCGCGTCCGTGGCCACCACGCTGGCCGCCGCACTGCACCGCTTCGACAAGTCGCTGACACCGCAGTCGATCCTCGACGAGGCGAAGGCGGCCAAGGGCGCTTACACGGTCGCGCTGCTCAACGAGACCGAATCCGGCCAGGTGACCACCGATCTCATCGGGCTGCCCGGTGTCACGCTGACCCAGCAGTGGGATCTGGTCGCCACCGACCGGGAGTTCGCGCCCGATCTGCTCACCCAGGTGCGCAAGACCGTGATCGCGGAGGTGGACGGCAAGGCGGGGTGGAGCGTGGTCACCATGAACTCCAACGGCGCCGACACCGATGTGCTGATGGAAGTGCCCTCCCAGCCCGCGCCGTCGTTCTCGCTCAGTATCGACCGCAATGTGCAGAACGCCGCCCAGCTCGCCGTGCGGCCGCGTATCGAGCAGACCATGATGGTGGTGCTGCGCCCGTCCACCGGTGCGATTCTGGCGGTCGCGCAGAACAGGGCCGCCGACCGGGACGGTCCCCTCGCGACGATCGGCCAGTACCCGCCCGGTTCGGTGTTCAAGACGGTGACCGCGGCGGCGGCCATGTCGAACGGCCTCGCGACGCCGGATACGGTGCTGCCGTGTCCGAGCCGCATCGTCATCGGCGAGCGGACCATCCCCAACTACAACCTGTTCACCGTCGGCGATGTGCCGATGTCGACGGCCTACGAGCGGTCCTGCAACACCTCGTTCGCCGAACTCGCCAGCGAGCTGCCCGGCCCCGCGCTGCACGAGGCGGCGGCGAAGCTCGGTGTCGGACCCGTCTATTCGGTGGTGGGGCTGCCGACGGCCTCCGGCTCGGTGCCGCCCTCCGACGACCTGATCCAGCGCACCGAGGACGGCATCGGTCAGGGCAGAGTGGTGGTCAGCCCGTTCGGCATGGCGCTCATGGCGGCGACCATCGCGCACGGCTCGGCGCCCGTGCCGTACCTGATCGCTGGGCGCCCCACACAGATCGACGGTGACCTCCCGGCGCTGGCTCCCGACGTCATCGAAGGATTGCGCGCGATGATGCGCAAGGTGGTCGTCGGCGGCACGGCGGAGCGGATCGCCGATCAAGGCGCGGTCTACGGCAAGACCGGCGAGGCCGAAGCGGACGGCGGGTCGCACTCCTGGTTCGTCGGTTACCGTGGCGACATCGCCTTCGCCACGCTGCTGGTCAAAGGCGGCAGTTCCGATAACGCCGTCGCCGTGACACGGGACATGCTTGCGGCGTTGCCCGCCGGTTACTGATAGGTTTTCGCGCCCAAACGGGAAGGACCCAGATCAGGACTTCCCGGTGCCGCGGCACGGGAGAGCGTGCCGCCCGAATCGATATCGGCTGATGATTCAACGGCGTCCTCCTGCCTCGTGCTCGGACCGCGCTGCGGTAGCCGATGCGTCCGCGCGGCCCGGACAGCCGTTGTCGGGACTGTCCGGGCCGACGGGTGTGCGTGCCTTTCAATTCCGCTCGGGCGCAGCGATCAGCAAATGTTCCAAACTGGTCGTCCGGTCCGAATATTCGTCCACGCCGATGACCGCGACGAATTCGCGATCACCGACCCGGTGCTGGAGGGAAAGCCACGAGTTGGCGAGATACCAGCCCGCTCCGGCGGTGCCGCGTGGCCGCAGGCCGCCGCAATAGATCCAATAACGATCTGGATGCTGATCCGCGCTCGGTCGTACTCGCGCGACGATGCCGATATTCCGGTCGTCGTTCGAGTCGTACCGGCTGCCGTCGGTCAACTCCAGACGCACCGCCGCGGAGCCGTCCTCGGTGCCGCTGTCATGGATGGTGAACAGCGGGTTGTCGACGAGGTGCGGATACAACCGGGTGCAGTTGTTACCGCTCAGTCCGAAGCTGATGTACGGACGGTCGTAATGGGTGACCATGTAGCGGTCGCTGCGGACCTCGGCCCGAATACTGGTGTGGCGCTGAAGCAAGGAGAACATGTACAGCAGCCCCCGGAAATCGTTCTCCGCCACCACGGAGGGGATGTCGACGGGACGATCCGGGAAGCCGCCCTCCTGCTTCCCGAATACTCGCCGCCGGGAGATCCCCGCCGCCCGCAGTGCGTCCACGGACGACCTGGTCAGTTCGAACGACGGGTACACCAGAGTGGTTCCCCTGGTGCTCGTCTCCATCCCGAGAAAAGCCTCGAGCCGGACATCGGTGCCGGAATAACCCGGCCCGAGCGATCCCATACCGTCCGGTGTCGAGTTGGCCATCTGGAACAATCCTTCAACCGTCCAGCCGGGAAACATCCGCTCGAGCACCCGGCAGTGATAGTCGCGCGGAAGGCCGATCATACGACCGGACAACCACTGGTAGTACTGCGCTTTCGCCGGCCCATGCCCTGGGGGAATGGGCGGGTCCAGCTGCGCCGCGCAGCGGTCGTACGCGACGAGAAAATCTGGATGACTTTTGAGATGCCGCTCCGCTAGCAGCATCTTCAGTACGGTCGCCAACGGAAACCCCCTTACCCCTGCAGCCTCCGTCGACGGTGACGGAGACTCTTTGTATTGGCTCAACCGCAACGAAACTGGGCCGCCGGCAAAAGCGCGCCGACGGCCCAGCCACATCAGCCGTCAGATGTAGATGAATGGGAGACCATTACTGGTTCCTCCGGAGCTGGTCGCGGTGATTTGCACTGTTCCCGTTCCGGCGGGAGTGACGGCGGTGATCTGCGTTGCGGAATCGACGGTGAACGAAGTTGCCGGTGTGCCTCCGAAGTCGACGGAGGTGGTGCCTGTCAGGTTCGTCCCGGTGAGGACGACTGTCGTTCCACCGGCCGCCGGTCCTACATTCGGAAGCACGACCGAGAGGGCCGGGATCGCGATGTAGGTGTAGGCGAGGCCGTTGCTGGTTCCGCCGGAGGTGGTGGCGGTGACTTGCACCGTACCGGTCCCGGCGGGTGCTACGGCGGTGATCTGGGTGGCGGAGTCGACGGTGAACGAGGTCGCCGGTGTACCACCGAAGTCGACCGTGGTGACGCCGGTCAGGCCCGTGCCGGTGAGGACGACGGTTGTTCCGCCGGATGCCGAGCCCAGATTCGGCACCGCCGTGGTCAGGGTGGGCACCGCGACGTAGGTGTAGAGCACGCCGTTGGTGGTCCCGCCCGGAGTGGTGGCGGTGATTTGCACGATGCCGGTTCCCGCCGGTGCGACGGCGGTGATCTGGGTGGCGGAGTCGACGGTGAACGAGGTCGCCGGTGTGGCACCGAAGTTGACCGCCGTGGTGCCGCTCAGATTTGTTCCGGTGAGGACGACGGTCGTGCCGCCGGAGACCGAGCCCAGATTCGGCACCGTCGTGGTGAGGGTGGGAAGCGCGACGTAGGTGTAGGCCACGCCGTTACTGGTTCCGCCCGCGGTGGTCGCGGTGATTTGCACGGTCCCGGTCCCCGCCGGTGCGACGGCCGTGATCTGCGTGTCGGAGCCGACGATGAACGAGGTCGCCGGTGTACCACCGAAGTTCACCGCGGTAGCGGTGGACAGACCCGTCCCGGTGAGGACGACGATCGTGCCTCCCGACACCGGGCCCACATTCGGCACCGCCGTGGTGAGCGCGGGGACCGGGATGTAGGTGTAGGCCAGGCCGTTGCTGGTTCCGCCGGCCGTGGTCGCCGTGATCTGCACGGTCCCGGTTCCCGCCGGTGCGACGGCGGTGATCTGGGTTGCGGAGTTGACGGTGAACGAGGTTGCCGGTGTGGCGCCGAAGTTCACCGCGGTCGTTCCGGTCAGGCCCGTGCCGGTGAGGACGACGGTTGTTCCGCCCGATTCCGTGCCCACATTCGGCAGGTCCGTGACGAGCGTGGGCACCGCGATGTAGGTGTAGGCGACGCCGCTGCTGGTTCCGCCCGGGGTGGTGACGGTGAGCTGCACGGTCCCGGTTCCCGCCGGAACGATGGCCGTGATCTGGGTTGCGGAGTTGACGGTGAACGAGGTCGCCGGTGTGGCACCGAAGTTCACCGCGGTCGCTCCGGTCAATCCGGTGCCGGTGATGATCACCGTCGTGCCACCGGTCGCCGGGCCCACATTCGGCACCACCGTGGTGACGGCGGGTACTGGAATGTAGGTGTAGGCGACGCCGCTGCTGGTTCCGCCGGGGGTGGTGACGGTGAGCTGCACGGTGCCGGTTCCCGCTGGTGCGATGGCGGTGATCTGGGTTGCGGAGTTGACGGTGAACGAGGTCGCCGGTGTGGCACCGAAGTTCACCGCGGTTGTTCCGGTCAGACCTGTTCCCGTGATGACGACCGTCGTGCCGCCTGCTTCCACGCCCGCGTTCGGCACCACCGCGGTGACGGTGGGCAGTGCGACGTAGGTGTAGGCGACGCTGTTACTGGTTCCGCCCCCGGTGGTGACGGTAACTCCGACGGTCCCCGTTCCCGCCGGTGCGACGGCGACGACTTGGGTGTCGGAGACGACGACGAACGAGGTTGCCGGTGTGGCACCGAAGTTGACCGAGGTCGCTCCGGTGAATCCGCTTCCGGTGATGACGACCGTCGTCCCGCCGGTGACCGGTCCCACGCTCGGAACCGCCGTGGTGATGGCGGGCACCGCGACGTAGGTGTAGGCCAACCCGTTGCTGACACCACCCGCGGTCGTGACGGTGACTGCCACGGTCCCGGTTCCCGCCGGCGCGACGGCGGTGATCTGGGTTGCGGAGTTGACGGTGAACGAGGCCGCCGGTGTGGCGCCGAAGTTCACCGCGGTCGCTCCGGTGAGCCCGGTTCCGGTGATGACGACCGTCGTCCCGCCGGTGACCGGTCCTACGTTCGGCACCAGCGTGGTCAGCGCGGGGACCGGGATGTAGGTGTAGGCGAGGCCGTTGCTGGTTCCGCCGGGTGTCGTGACGGTGACCTGCACGGTCCCGGTCCCGGCCGGCGCGACCGCCGTGATCTGGGTAGCCGAGTTGACGGTGAACGAGCTCGCCGGTGTGCCACCGAAACTGACCGCCGTCGCACCCGTCAGATTCGTTCCCGTGATGATGACCGTCGTCCCCCCGGTGACCGGACCGGTGTTCGGCACCAACGTGGTGATGGCGGGCACCGCGACGTAGGTGAAGGGGAGGCCGTTGCTGGTCCCGCCGGGTGTCGTGACGGTGACCTGCGCGGTCCCCGTTCCGGCCGGTGCGACGGCGGTGATCTGGGTATCGGAGTTGACGGTGAACGAGGTCGCCGGTGTGCCACCGAAACTGACCGATGTGGCAGTCGACAGGCCCGTTCCGGTGATGACGACCGTGGTTCCGCCGGTTGTCGGTCCGGTATTGGGTGCGAGGCTGGTCAGCGCGGGAACACCGGCGTAGGTGTAGGTGACGCCGTTGCTGGTTCCACCCGAGCCGGTGACCGTCACCTGCACGCTGCCCGTTCCGGGCGGTGCGACGGCGGTGATCTGAGTGGGGGAATTGACCGTGAAGATGGTTGCGGTACTGCCGAACCGGACAGTCAACGGGCCGGTGAACCCCGTGCCGGTGATCGTGACGGTGTTGCCGCCCGAGGCGGGCCCGGCGGTCGGCGAGATTGCGGTGATGGTCGGTACGACGACGTAGATGAACGGCACCGCACCGCTGGTTCCACCCGGTCCGGTCACCGTGACCGGCACGATCCCCGTTCCGGCAGGTGTGACGGCCGTGATCTGCGTGTCGGAGTTGACCGTGAACGAAGTCGCCGGGGTGCTACCGAAGTTGACCGCGGTGGCGCCCGTGAAGCCCGACCCGGTGAGGGTGACCGTCGTACCGCCCCCGGTGGAGCCCTGATTGGGACTGATGCTGTTCAGCGCGGGGACCGGCACATAGGTGTAGGCGACCCCATTGCTCGTTCCGCCCGAGTTGGTGACGGTGACCTGCACCGTACCCACCGATCCGGCGGGAGCGATCGCCGTGATCTGCGTAGGGGAGTCGATGGTGAAAGTGGTCGCGGTGCTACCGAACCGGACGGTCATGGGGCCGGTGAATCCGGTACCCGTGATCGTGACGTTGGTTCCCCCCGTGGTCGGTCCTGAAGTCGGGGAGAGGGAAGTGATGGTAGGCATGACGCTGCCTCCTTGTCGCCGTGGTGATAATTCCTCTGCACCGGGGGGCGCCCGCCGCTGTTCAGCAGCCCGGCTATCTCCATTAACTCCTTTGAATCGGTGCCTGGCAACGTGTCTGACGATCCGATTTGGTCCGTTTTCGGATTGGTAACGGCGCGTCGCGTTGTGACGCGAACGTCCTGGCAGACGTTGTGACAGCGTTGTTTTCGGCAGGGCTTCGCCACGGCTGCCGGAGGGCGCGCCGACGATCGGCCCGCCGAGAAACACGGTGCTGGCGAACGATGGGCGACCAACCGGAAGGTCCGTCAGCGTTCCGCCCGAAAAGCGGCTTCTCGCGTTACAGGAACAGCTCCGGTGGGTCGTCGAATTCGATGCCCGCCTGCCGGGCCCGGGTCACCATCTTGCGATCCCACTCGCGGTGCACCCGCAGCGCCATGCGGAACTCGCCCATCTGCTCGGACATCTGCTGGGTCTGCGAAATGGCGAGGTCACTCAGGACTTTCGCCGCGTCGGCCTTGGTCTTCGTCATGTGAGCGTCGACGTCGCCGCGCTTGAACCACGCGGTGACCGCCGCCGACAGCACCGACGAACTGGCGATGAGCACCAGTGCCGCGAAGATCGGCGACTGCTGGATGATGTTCATGGCGCCACTCGGCTCTTCACCGCGCGCAGCGCCCGGACGTCCTGCAGTACCTGTCGGCGCTTCCACAGGAACGCGATGCCCAACGCGATGGGCAGCGGTCCTCCGAGAACCGTGGCCGGACCGATGGTTCGGTGCTGGATCTGCAACAACAGCAGTTGCGCACCGAAGGCCACCAGTGACCAGCCGAGCGCCCCCAGGCCCACCTGCTCGACCAGGTAGCCCCAGACGCGGCGGGCGAACAGACCGACCAGCGTCGCGACGCAGCCGATCAACATGAGGACGAGCCACAGCGTGCGGAATCCGGATGGCATGGCCGTGGTCGCCGATGCAGGCGCCGGGCCGTAGATGCACTGCAACAGCATCGAGACGCCGAACACAGCGCACAGCACCACCTCGAACGGGTCGTGGCGGGTCCTTTCCTTCGGGGTCCTCATGCTGGTTCACCGCTGTCCGGTGGCGCCGGGCTGACCCGGTGGCGCGCCGACTCGACCGCGGGGAGGCCCAAAGCAGCCGTGACGATGGCGAGGACGAAACCCGAGAGGTCGGACGAGAGGACGCCCTTGGTGACCCCGTAGCCGATCAGCGCCGCCAGCAGCGGGTACAGCAAGGCGCGGACGGGCTCACTGTGCAGGATGGTGATTACCTTGTTCATCGGTTCTTCCCTTTCTTTCTTGTTGTGGCACCGACGGTGCCGTCGGCCGATCGCGGACTCCGCCGTCCGAAAGCTGTGCGTTCGTGAGGTTGGTCGGCTTCCGGCGATCCGGGAGTTCGGACCGCGTTTCGCGGAGTGCGCCCGCGTTGTGGGAACTAGTTGAACCCGTGTGCGGTGGAGGAGGGTTGGTGGTCCGGCGCTGCGGCCCGTGCCGGAGCGGTGCCGTCCACTGCAATGCCGGTTGTCGCCGTGCCGCGAGGACCCCGCGAGTTCTGTCCCGAGGACGGGGAGAGGAATGTAGGCATAACGCTGCCTCTCTGTTTGCTGGTTCCTCCGTGCCGGGGGTGTCCGACGGTAGTCGTGAACCGGTTAACTCCGTTATGCCGCAGGATCTGCGGGTCGGCAACGCGTCGGATGATCCGTTTTTGTCCGTTTTCCAGATTGTTGCCAGGTATTGACCAGCGCTGGGGCTCCAGCGCGAACGCATCGTGCGGCATTGCCGCAGCGCCGATCTCGTCGGCGTGGCCGGGCGGGTGGTCGACTGCGAATTCCGCTGTCTCGTGCTTCCCGCGAAACACTCTCTCGTGCAACGCTTGTCGCTGTATCTCTGCCCGTCTCCGCGGCTACGAGATCGTGTCCGCTCCTCGGCGCCGGTGTGAGGAGAGCTCCAGATGATGCTGGTCGGTCTGTTCAATACGGGCTCGGGAGGGTTTGGAGCCACTCGGACCCAACGCGATTGGGCCGCCGCCGGAATCCCGGCGACGGCCCGTGAGCTGTCTCGATCAGGCGTAGGTGTAGGTCAGGCCGTTACTGGTGCCGCCGGAGCCGGTGACGGTCACCTGAACGTCTCCGGCCGCGTGCGCCGGGGCGATGGCGGTGATCTGCGTCGACGAGTCGATCGTGAAGGTCGTCGCGGTGCTGCCGAACCGTACCGTCAGCGGACCGGTGAACCCGGTGCCGGAGATCGTGACGCTGTTCCCGCCCGACGTGGGGCCCGAAGCCGGGACGATCGCCGTAATGGTGGGCACCACGACGTAGATGAAGGAAATCCCGTTGCTGGTGCCACCCGGAGCGGTGACGGTGACCGCCACGATCCCCGTACCCGCCGGGGCGACGGCCGTGACCTGCGTGTCCGAGTCGACGGTGAACGAAGTCGCCGGTGTGCTACCGAAAGTGACCGCCGTGGCCCCCGTCAGTCCCGAGCCGGTGAGGGTGACCGACGTCCCGGCGGGCCCTTGGCCGGGGGCGATGGAGTTCAAGGTCGGCACGGCGAGATAGGTGTAGGTGGCTCCATTGCTGGTACCGCTCGAGTCGGAGACCGTCACCTGTACCGGACCGGCCGACCCCGCAGGAGCGACGGCCGTGATCTGGATCGCGGAGTCGATGGTGAAAGTCGTTGCGGTGGAGCCGAAGCGCACCGTCAGCGGGCCGGTGAATCCCGTACCGGCAATGGTGACGCTGGTGCCGCCCGTCGTGGGGCCCGAGGTCGGGGTGATAGCAGTGATAGTGGGCACGGCGATGCCTCCTGGTTTCCGTGGAGATCGGTTCTCTGTACCGGGCGGTGCCCCGACTCACTCTGTGGCCCGGCGTATCCCATAGCACTCCGCCGCGGCTACCTCGGCAATACGTCGACCACTCCGTTTTTGTCCGGTTTGTTTCCGGTGTCGAGAGTGGGTCTGACGCATCAGGCGTCTCGTTGATGAGGTGGCAGCTCAGGGGGTGCGCCGGATGCGCCGGGACCGCCGCCGGACTCCGCCACCTGCTCGAGAGCGTTATCGTGGACCAGGTCGTGCTGTCCGAGCACATTGCGTCTGAGGGGGATTCGTCGATTGTGTTGATCGATACCGGAATCGGGGTACGGGGGAGACCAGTCGGACTCGGCTGGTCTCCCATCGATGCACGGGTGGGCGGCGCCCGCCGAACTGCTCGGGGAGGCATTGGAGCGTGAACGGTCAGCCGCCACTGCTCCCCGCCGGTCCGGGTCGGGTCCTCGACGTCAAGGCGGTCCTTGACGGAACCGTGGACATGCGCACCTATTCCCGAAAATATCTGGTCATCTGCGCGCAGCCACGCCGGGGTCTTGCCTGGGACTCAGGCCTGCTGAAGGCCGACCATCACGGGAACTTGTCCCGTCTGACCTCGTGCATCGAATGGTTGGACGTGTACTTCGGCTGGGAACTGGTGAGCGTCTTCACCCGCCAGGTGGACAAGTACTACATCCACCACGCGATGCTCCGGCGTCGAGACCCGAATTAGAGCCTCGCTTGGCCGATCCGGCTGCGCAGTTCGGCGACAATGGTCGGTCGAAGAACGCACAGCCGTCGGGCCCTACGCCCGTCGGTCGGCAATGGTTCGCTTGGCGGCGATCCAGCGGCCGCTCGGTTTCGTCGCGGCGAGGACAAGAGCGATCAGCACGGGCGTCGCAAGAGTGAGCAAGGCCGGTTCCCCCGTGTGCACGACCATGGCGACGACGTAGATCACTCCGAGCCCGGAATCGATGATCACCAGCAGATGACCGGCGTGGTGGGCGTCGTCGCTGCACGTGCCAAGCGAGAGCGATCAACCCTTCAGTGTGCGGATCATGTTCACCAGGGCTTGCGCGCCCTCTCGTGTCGATTTGTCATCTCGCGTCGTTTGGTCTTCGGTGGCTCTGAAGTGGAGTTCACCCTTCCAGTCGTCGATCGTGGCGGTGAGGTCGACGTCGAGCAGAGTGGTGGCGTGATCGCCCCCCTTGGGCAGTGGCTCGGTAGCTACCTTGACGGTCGCGCCGTCCACAGTCAGGACCTTGGCCGGGTAGTTCTCTGTCGTCGCGGGAGGTGTGGACAGGGTGTTACCACTGGTGACGCGAAAGAGGGATACGTATCCGAGGTAGGGCCACGCGGACCCGTCGGCCTTCTCATAGGCGCACCCGTTGCCACCGCCGATCTCATCGGTCAGCGCTTTTCCACCAGCACCGGGGCTGATCTTCAGATTTTCGGTACCAGCGCGGGTGACGAAAAACTGTTTCGTAGAGTCGCATAAGTCCTGGATGGTGTGGCTGCTCGTCGGTATCTCATATCTTTCGGGTTTAGTGCGCGAAAACAGATCGCAAGCCGAAAGCATTACTACCAGCGCGGAAATCGCCAGCAGCTTTCGCAGGTTCATGTCGCCTGCCATTCAGGGCTGGGAGAGTTGGTATTAAAGTCGTCGGAAGCGCTGCGCGGCCACCGGTTGTCATGGAACCCTTTCTGATTTTCTGTCGACTCCCGTATCTTGTTGATGCTCTGCGCTTGTAAAAGTATGGCATCGAGAAGCTTGTTCGTGTGCTCGACGGCGCTGCTGATTGCTTTTCCGATGATATCAATCGTATCGGATATTACCATCGGAGCGGCGACGAAGGTGACGATCTTGGCAAGAGCTGTCCCGAGTTTTATGAGCAGATCCGCGATATCCGTGACGATCTTGGAATAAAAGTCCCAAGCGATGTCCGATACTTTGGCAAGTGCTTCGGTCATCTTATCGCAGGTTGATTTTGCGGAATCCATTGCGGTGTCCTGGAGTGTGCGCGCCGCTGTGTACTTGAGTGCCGCCGCTCCTGTCCAGTAGCCGATGACGTTCCCGTTGTTCACCTCGTTGTTCTGCGCGCGGCCGATCTTCCCCTTCAGCGTCGTCCATGCCTCGCTCGTCTGCAGGAAGGCGATGGGTGCCTTCAAACTGTCGACCGCGCCCTGCAGTTTGTCCAAGAGTTCCTGGATCTTCTTCTTGATCTCTTCCTTATGGTCCTGCATGTAACCGGTGAAGTCGTCCTCGGTCATCGCGCCGTAGACGGCACCTGCCACCGCACCCGCCATTCCGAAGAATGTCGCTGCCTCGACCTCGGCGGCGGCGATGGCCGCCTTCCGGAACGCGTCATCCACCTTGGCGGGTTGGCTCCTGATCTCCGCGATCTGGTCCGAGAACCTATCGAGTACGGTGTTGATCTCGTCCAGAGACTTCGTGGCACCCATCAGTAATCTTCCTCCAGCTCGATCAGAACGTTCGCGAAGTTCTGGTCCTGTTCCTGAATTACCTTGGCGACATGATCCAGAACCCTGGCGATGGAATCCGTTTCGTCTCTGCCTTCGACTAATCTGTCGTACATATACCTTGCAGCGGCCATCTGAGCGTCCCAAGTTTCTCGGAACAGCCCCCAGGCGACGTCCTGGTGACTGAAATGGATGCTCTGCGCCTCGGTAGCGGCGACGGTGAGGGCGTCCGACGCCTGATCCCACGCTCTGGCCGCCTTGACAAGTTGGTTCAGATCCGCTGAGAAATTGACCATTACGAGTTCCTCATCAGGTAGCGCTTGTATTCCGCGAGTTCGTGTTCGAGTTCATCGTCGGTGCGGTCGGCCCATGTCCCGTCCTCGTGGAACCGTGGGCGCTGTTGCCGGATCTTATTCGCGCAGTCTAGGATGTCGTGTGAAATATAGGACGGGCTGGCCGTGGCCGCCCACCGCGGATCGATCTCGATGCTGCCGATGCGAGAGATGTTCGCGACCACAGTGATCGAGGGCGCTCCGAAGTCGGTCACCGGCCCTTGCCCTACGAATTCATCACTCAGCCGCAATGATCGTTCAACCATCTCGAATTCGGCGAGCGATCGGGTGTCGAGAAGCGTGATCAGTTCCGTGCGACGAGAGGGCGATACGGTCAATTCGGTCCATCTCCCCGATGCGATGACCGGCGCGTCATGCCGCCACAGCGCCACATAATAGCCGGTCATCGCAGCCGCGGAGAGTTCCACGGATTCCAGGCGGTCGTGGATATTGCGGCTCACATCGACATCTACCGGAAGGCGGCCTTCATCGAGATCCATTGTGATAAGGCCGACTCCGATCAAGCCAGTGGTCACTCTTTCCCCTTCTGTCTTCACTGCAGTGGCATCGTTGCGCCGATTGCCGCTGTCGAATCAAGTGACAACGGGCTGTAATTCACCGCGGACCCCGTAAGTCACCAGCCCCCTCGTGGACAGCCGTGGTGCACCAGCAATCCAGTAATTCGTTCCCCTCATGCTGTTGCCGGACCGACACTACCGTTCCCTTTGTTGCCCCGACAAGGGTGAAGCCACGGCTTGGGCGGTAGGTCCTGCCACAGACTACTTCGACGAAAACCACACTTCAGCAATACATGAGCCACGCGGCTTGGCTCGGTCGCGCGCGGACGCCCCGCCGCTGGAGCCGGTACCCGGCGCGGCGGGCGAGCAGCGACCCACGCCTACCAGGTTTCGGGGTGGGTGGTTGCGAGGCGGTCGAGGGCTTGGTTGATCCAGGTTGTGAAGTGGGTGGTCAGGTCGGTGGGGGTGGTGGGGCGGACGGTTATGTGGTCGGTGCGGTGTTCGGTGTAGCGGCCGTCGTCGGAGATGTCGTGCCACTGGAGGACTTTGGTGGGTTTTGTGCGGGTGTGTAGAGGAGCGGTGAGGAGGACGGCGGTGCCGCCGCCGTCGACGGGGCGGCCGAGGAGGCGCTGGTATTGCTCGCGGGGAGTGTTGCGGGCGTTGTCCTGGAGGTAGGTGTCGCGGCGGGAGGTCAGGTCGTGGGGGTGGAAGGTGGCCGGTCGCTCGGCTCCGGGGGTGCAGGGAGGGATGGCGTTCACGAGGCGGGCCGGGAGTTGGTCGGCGGGGAACATGCGTGCGCGGATCGGGCCGTGCTCGGTTTGATTGCCCGCTTGGCTGAGGACGACGGCGCGGTAGCTGTCGCGTGCGCCGAGGATCCGGTACTCGCGGATGTCGTCGGGACCGGTGCTGTTCTTGTGCTTGCAGGTGCCGCCGAGGATCTCGATGCGGAGGTCGGAGTCGCCCAAGGTGCGGAAGGCCGCGGCGATCTCGTCGCGTTCGTCGGCGGAATAGCGCTGCCACACGGCGGTGCGGTGGGTGGCGAAGTCGTCGCGGAAGGCGAAGTGACTGGTGTAGCGCAAGGGGCCGGGGATGCGATCGTGGGCGTCGCCGTACCAGAGAGCGGCGAAGTCGTCGGGATCCCAGGTCCATTCAGCCATGTGAGGTCCAATCCGGCCGCGTGAAGGCGGCCAATGTCCACGCGCGCACGCCCGCCACCGATACGCGATCCGGGCGCGCGCGAAGTCGAGAAGGGTGTGGCCCGATCAGTCGGGCGTACCGCCGATGACGCCGCCGGGCAGCGTTCTCGGGACTTCGCCGAGCAGCTCGTCGGTGTTCTCCTGGGTGATCAGGTAGTCCGGCGTCTTGTGCTCGGATTCGTCGTCCTTGCCGCCGCCGCGAGCGCCGGGGGCCATCATGCCCGGCGTACCGCTCGTGCCGCGGACCGAGGTGTTCGTTGCCGCGGTCGGATTCACCGATGGGCTCGGCGTGCCCGGTGCGCCCGCGATGCTGCGCCCCGGTTGCGGCTGGTTCGTGGTGCCGGGACTTCCAGGACTGCCCGGGGAGCCCGGGTTGTGCGGGGTCGGAGTACCGGCCGGCACGGTCTTGGTCGGGTCCGTGGTACTGGCGGGAGTCGTCGACGTGGGGTTCACGCCCGCGGGTGTGGTCGAGGTGTCCGTCGCTGTCGTGTCGGAGGATTGTTCGTCCTGCGTCGACTCGTCGGTGGACTGCGGCTCCTCGGTGCTCGTCTCGTCGGGCTTGCCGTCGCCGTCCTCGTCGCCGGGAGTGCCGGTGTCGGTAGGGCTGGTGCCCGGGTCGTTCGTCGTGGGGCCGCCGCTGTCGTCGCTGTGGTATCCACCCGGCGGGGGTGCTGGAATGTCCACCGATGCGGTCGGGCCGACCGGAGTGGGCAGCACCGGGATCTTGCCGTCCATCTCGCTGAAGGGCTGTACGTAGAACTCCTTCATCGCGACCCGCGCGGACTGCTCGGCCTCGGACCGGTCGTCCGACAGAATCCAGCGCGTCGGATGAAAGATCCGCTCCCCGAACGAGAATTCGACAAGGTCCGGGAGCGCCTTCTTCGTATCGGCGATCGCGGTGGCGGCGTCGCGGACTCGGTAGTACAACTCCTCCAGGGAGGTCGTCAGGTTCTGCGCGTCGCTGGTGTATTTGGCGATGGCGCTCTTGGACTGCTCCGCTGCGGGGCCGGACCAGGCTTGGGCTATGGAGGTCTGGATGGAGCGCGCGAAGGTTTCGACACCCCGCTCCCATTCGTTGCGAGCTTGCCAGTATGTGTCGGCTTGGTTGAACGCGTCGGTGGGATCGAGCGGCTTGAACGTGTCGTTGATCCGCGAGTGTTCCCAACTGTCGGCGTGCTCACCCCCGCTCGGGATGCGCTTGTTCTCGTAGCCGCTCATTCGTTCGTCCCGATCGGAAGCCGGGGCGGTGCGAACTGGACCCCTGCGGGTGGACGCTCCGGCAGAGTGGTGTTCAGTCGGTTGAAATCTGCGGCGAAATCACTGTCCACCTGCATGATTCGGTCCCGGGCGAGCCGGTGCACTTCTTGGATGTCCTCGACGATGCGATAGTGGTCTTCCATGATCTGATGGACGCTGTTGAGGTCTTCGGCTCCGCGAGCCTTCTTCTTGAATCTATCGACCAGCGTTTTCCCTGAGACCAAATCGTCGTTGCCCTCGCCCAACCCCCAGTGAGGCTGCCGTGAAACAAAGTCCATCGACCTCTGGATCGATCGAATAGCGATTTTGAAGTACTCGCAGTCTCGGTCTATGTAGATGAAGTCCTCTGCGGACATCTGGATGCCTAACTGTCCCTCCCGCGCCGCGTTCAAGACGTTGGTCATCGGCCGAAGCGACTGCGTGCTGTCGTCACCCATGTGCTACTCCCTCCCGGTGAGCTCGATCGCATCAGTGTCTTTTCAGACTGCGCCGGGCATTGTCGGCACTACCTTCTCCGCCAGGGTCTTCGCGAGCGCGCAAGTGTCGAGTTGGCCTGTCTTACGATTCGACGGCGGATTACTCAAGAAGAATTCGAGACTTCCGCCCTTCATCTCTACATTGATCGTGCACACCTGATCGGGGTGCTCTTCGACCTGCCGTGTCGAGATGGCGCGGCGACCGTTGATCGTGTACTCGCGGGTGTCTGCGAACTTCTTGTCTCGCACCATGTCCACGGTGATATTCGTTGTGGTGACCGCGGGTGCGTACCCATCGGGCTGAACCCATCCGCAACCACGCCACTTGATTCCACCCGAAGCGTTGTGGTTTTCGTTGGTCTTGTGGCGCAAATTCTCCGAATCGAGCACACTCTGCGGAATGTCAGTGCACGGGTCATATCCGATGGGCGCGTCAGCGGCGATGTTCGGGCTGGTGGAGGCAGCTCCGGTCGGCGCGGCATCATCCGAGGAATCGCAGCCTGTCAGAACGAGTGCGGCGCCGACGGCGAGGACGGTCAGTCGCCGCAAGATCCGTCCTGAAGTCATTGGTTCCCCTTGCACACCGGTGAGTGTCCTGGCTCTTCGAGGCCGGACCGGCTTCTCCGCCCCCGCAGCGAATGTCGACGCTACCGGCGGGTTTCGCCGGGTGCAAGCGGTCCGACGAGCAGGCCGATGTGACGGGAGTCGTGGGGTTGTGCAAGCAGCCCCGGAACCTCTGGCGAGGGAGGTCCCGGGGGCGCGGATAGGAGCCTGCTCAGGACGGCGACCGGTCGAGTCCGCCGCTTGTGATGCGGGCAGTGAACGAGTGCCACTCGTCCCTCGGGAACACGAGCGCAGGGCCTGCGGGGTCTTTGGAGTCGCGTACCCCCACCGCGCCTTCGCCCAGGAACGCGACCTCGACGCAGTCTTTCTCCGCACTGCTGTAGCTGCTCTTGAACCAAGCGACGTCGGATAGGTCGGTGCTCACGCGGCGTACTCCTTCGCGATCTTGTAGATGAGAGTTCGGCTTCGCTCCTGATCAAGTGCCGAGCGCTGAATATCGGCGTACGTCTGGCGATATCGCCGGATCTCGTCGGGCCTCTCAAGATACAGGTCGCCTGTGAGTCCCTGCATGTAAACAACTGGCGGCTCGGTGAGATGGGCGATCGGATGCTTCGGGAAGTCGAGCATCACGAACGACCCAGCGCCCAAGCCCGCGTACGCCTCAGCTGCAAGCGGAACCACTCGCACTGAAACATGGTCTTGTTCGCCTACTCTTACCAGGTGTTCGAGTTGCCGTTCCATTACTGACGGCCCGCCGATCGCGCGGCGCAGTGCGGACTCATCGATGACAGCCTCTAGGAGAACCGGGTCCGCGTCGTCCAAACGGGCCTTTCGCTGCCTGAACATCTCGATCCTTCGTTCGACTTCGTGTCCGGGTATTGCGGGGAGGTCGACCCAGATGAGCGCCCGTCGATACTCATCGGTTTGCAGGATCCCGGGTAGCAGGGTGGTCTGATAGGAGACGAGACGCTTGGCTACCGCCTCCAGTTCTACGAAGAGGCTGAACTCTTCCGCGATGGTGTCTCCGTAGGCATGCCACCATCCGGGCCGCTTGGTCTCCTCGACCAGATTGAGCAGGATGGCGGTCCGTTCTTCCGACGCCCCGTACACCTTGCACAACCGCTCGATGAACAGTGGATTCAGCCGGATCGGCTGGCCGGTCTCGATCCGCCAAAGGGTCTGTTTGCTCACGTTGATCGCATCGCGCGCGTACTCCGCACTGATGCCCGAGTTGATCCGCAGCTCGCGCAAGTGCCTGCCGAGCATGCGGCGGGGGAGGGTGGATCCGGTTGAGCTCACGACGCATTCCCTTTCGTAGCCTAAGTATTGGCCGGGTACCTAACTGGAACCGTGTGGCGGGGGGCCTTGGAACCTGGGCAGTTTTGGCCCGATTCCACCACTGAGAACGTTCCCGCCCAGCAATTTCCGGTGCTCTACTGATCGCGACCGGTCCGAATCGAAGAAGTGCTGAAACCTTAACCGCCCCAACGGTTACAGGTCCAGCGACCGGGATTTCTCGCGTACCGAACTATGTGAATCGAGGTTGGCGAATGAATCATGCGGCATTCGCGGACACCCCAGCGTCCCGCTGCGCGTTTTACCGCCGCACCTGTGGGCTGCCCGCCGGGATACATCCGGAGATCGGCCGGATCGTGGTGAAGGCGGGTGTGGTGGGCGGGATCACGATGCCCGACGGGCTGGGGCAGTGCGTGCGCGACGACATGCTTTTCCGTGGCAGGCCGCTCGGCCCGGTCGTCGCGCATATTCGTTCCCGTCGATGGACTTTTCTGTGCAGGCCCGATCTACCCGACGACATGCGGCTGTTCGCGGCCTTGTTCCGGCTCGATGTCTCGATCGTGCCGTTCGGCAGCGAAATCGCGCTGCCGTCGCCCGCCGACGCGAGCGACGTATTCCGCCGATGGGTGGTCGCGCCGCGTGACACGTTCCGCCCGTCCGGCACGGTGATCGTGAATTGCGTGCTGGCCCGCGCGGGCGGGAAAGGCGCGCTGTGAGCGACGGCTTGCCGACGCGAAGTGAGCTGCTGCGAGCCTGCCGGGAGGGCACGCGGCCGCCGGAACATCCGGTGCTGCTGCGGGCACGCACTCTCGCGGAGCTGCACATGCGCGGGCTGCGCGAGGGAGAGGTACGCGACATCGATGAGCGCCGGGCCCGGCTGATTCGGGACATCGACCGCTGGGTCGAGGTCCGGTTGCCCGCGGCGCGTGGCGGGGCCTATCTGCACACCGAATCGGTCGGCTCGGTGGTCGACCGCCTCGCTCGGCTGAGCGCGTGCGCATACGCGGCCATGGCCGACGATCAGGGGTGGGACCTGTGGTTCGCCTGGGAGCGGCTGGCCGAGCTGGCGATCGCCTACGAGGATCTGGTCACCGAGTTGAGCAGGGGACGGCGCCGGTTGCCGAGTGCTTTCTAGCAAGCGCCGGCGGCCGGCTCAGTTGCGCAGCAGAGTGGCGGCGAGGTGATGTTGCAGTGGTTCGCCGACCGCCGCCATCCGCAGCGTGTAGTCGATGGTGTCGCCGGACAGACGCAGCGACCGGCCGAGGGCGGTGACGAGTTTCGCGGTGCTGCTGCGCCCGATGGCGGTGGAGTCCAATTCCATCCGCAGCGTGCCGTCCTCGACCACGAGCGAACCCTCGCAGATTTCGGTGATACCGGTGGGATGGGCGAGGATCAATTCGACGCGGTCCGGGCGCGGGCAACGCAGATAGCCGGTCTCGGCGTGCAGCGGCCGGCCGCCGTCGGCGGCGCGGGTCTTCTGCCGGTAGGTGAGGAAGGGGCGGCCGAGATGGCCGAACCGGATTTCCTCGACATAACCGAACGGCTGAATGGTCGGGTATTCCCCCTGCCCGTTGCCGCGCCACGTGCCGAGCAGTGGAGCGAGCGGAGCGATATCGGGATGCAGCGCAATAGCAGGCTGGGGTTCGACCACGGCGAACAGCCTAAACCCGTCCTCGTCGAACCGTTCGGGTACTCCCGAATTTGCTTCACGCTAAGGTTAGCTTCGCCTTATCACCAATGTGGTGTGGTCGGAAAGGAAACAAGAAGTTGAACGGACGTTGGAATGAGTCGCACCGTGGCGGTCTGTCTCGGTCGCGGACCCGGAGTGGTCTGCTGCGCGCGTCGGCGCTCGGTGTCGCGTTGATCGTGGCGGCGGGCTGCTCGGACTCGAAGTCGGACGACGTGCCCGCGCTCGACGGCAACAAATACGTCCAGACCAATCTCGCGGCCAATAACGCGGAGTACAAGGCGCAGTTCACTTTTCCCGACCTGGTGAACGCCTGGGGGCTGGCCGACCGGCCCAAGGGCGCCGGTGGGCACTTCTGGGTCGGTGCGGGCGGTAGATCGTTCCAGTTCGTCGGGGATGTGACCAGGTCCTCGGACGAGAAGGTGCAGAAGCTCTTCCAGGACGATTTGAAGATCGTCACCATTCCCGGCGCCGATGCCGACACTTCGGACAAGAGCGTTGGCAAGACCACCGGCGTGGTGTTCAATCCGGCACCGATCACCTCCGATCTGTTCGTCGTGCACGATCAGCAGGTGGAGGCGGAAGGCGGGCCGCTGAACGGTTCGGCGCGGTTCATCTTCGCCACCGACTCCGGCAAGATCTCCGCCTGGACCGAGCTGGGCTTCGAGGGCCGGATCGTGCGCCACGACGGGCCCGCCAACCTGGTCTTCGACGGCCAGCCGCAGGGGATGCAGTTCTTCGGTCTCGCGCTCGCCCCGTCCGGTGACAAGCTGCTGGCCGCCGACTTCGGCGCCGACCCGCAGGTCCGGACGTTCGACCGCAACTGGCAGCTGATCCCGACCGCCGGCTTCGCCAACCCGTTCGCGACCGGCGACGCGATCGACCCGGCCGCGCCGGAGAAGGGCAAGAAGGCCAAGCCCGGCGATCCGGCGCCGTTCAACGTCTCGACCATCGGTAACCGCGTGTTCGTCGCCTACGCCACCACGCAGCCGGACGAGAAGGACGCGACCGCGTTCGACGCCGGCGAAGAGGATTCGCTGGACAAGGACGAAGAGCAGGACGCGGGCGGCAAGCCGGACAAGGGCAAGCTCGCCGAGTTCGACGCCAACGGCAAGCTGGTGCGCATCATCGACGACGGCAAGCGCCTCAACGCGCCATGGGCGGTGACGATCGCGCCGGACGGGTTCGGTCCGCTCAGCGGCAAACTGCTGGTCGGCAACTTCGGCGGCGCCGGGCACGTGCTGGCCTACGACGACACCACCGGCAAGTTCGCCGATTACCTGCGCGACGCCGACGGCAAGCCGGTCGCGATCGAGGGACTGTGGGCGTTGATGTTCGGCAACGGCGAGAGCCTCGGTGACGCGGACTCGCTGTACTTCACAGCCGGACCCGATGACGAGAAGGATGGTCTGTTCGGCAAGCTGCGCTTGAAGTAGGCCCGTTCCCGAGCAGCCCGCACCGGATCGGTGCGGGCTGCTCGCGCGTTATCGGCCACCGGTCGGCGCCGAGTCCCGGCGTTCGGTGCGCCGTTCGCGGATCGCCGACTCGACTTCGTCGACCGCCGTTCGGATCGTCGTCCCGTAGCCGTCGTCGGCGAGGGTGTGCAGACACGCGCGGGTGGCGTCGATTTCGCGCCGCGCGGCGTCGAACGAGCCGAGCCTGCGGTAGTCGTCGGCGAGGTTGAGGCGCAGTGACGGGTAGAACGCGGCCACCCGTAGCGATCCGTCGTAGTTCCGCGCCCGATCGTCGGTGAGGCTGTCGGCGGCGTCGAGCGCGCGGATGTCCCAGGTGAGCGCTTCGGCGGCGTCGTCGTACAGGTCGGCGAGATAGTGGGCGAGCGTGCACCGGTGCAGCGGGTCGCCTTGCGGGCCGAGCGAGGCCCACGCGGTGAGCAGAGCGTTCCGCGCGTCGTCCGGACGGCCCTCGCGGCCGAGCGCGACGGCGCTGGTGATGGCGTCCATGGTGGGGTCGGTTGCCGAGTTCATGCGGGTCTCCTCAGGGCAGTGTGTGCATGGATGAGGTGGTGCTCGTGGGCGCATCCGGACGGCCGACTCGAGTGCGGGTGGACGGCAATCGAAGTCGATGACGTGCGGCTGCGAATTGGGCGCTTGCTCGTTCGACCGAAAGGTCGGGGCTGACGATCAGAGGTAACTGTGCCGGGGACCGCGAGGTGGGAAGACGGATTGCGGTGCCGGCTGACAAGAGATGGTGCGGTTGGGCGTGAGCCGACTGGGGGATGCGTGCTCGATGGTCGTCCGCGCGTCTATCACGGGGTGTTGTGGTCGGAGGGGCGGACCGGCATAGCCAAGGTGGTCAGGTCTCCGTCGGTCGCAGAGCGCAGGATCACCGGCTGATCGGCCGCGATGATGTCGAGCATGAGTTCGGGACCGAGCGCGGTGTGGACGGCGGGCAGCAGCGTCGTGGGAGCGAACGAGAGTGTCACGGCGGAGCCGGTGACCGTCGCGGGCAGGCGATGCGCTTCGTCCGGTGTCGACGCCATGATCCCCGTCGGTCCGATCGCGAATCGTATTGTGGCATGAGGTCTTTCGATGATCCTCAACATGACGTCCCGGGCGACGATCGCCCTGGTGCGGACCGGTCCCAGGCCCGCCAGCACGGCACGGTGATCCGGGAAGGGCTCATCGATGACAGCCGACCGGTGGGTGACGCCGTCTCCGGTCAGAATCAGTCCGTCGTCGGCCGGTGCGGCGACGACCTCGTCCATGTCGCGCAGCCGTTCGGTGATCGACTCGAGTCCGTTCGGATCGAGCACCACGGACCATTCGCCGCCGTGCTGCCGCTTCGCCACCACCGTGCGGGTGGATAGACGGTAGCGGTCGGTCGCCGTCAGGGTGACGGCGTTCGCGCCCGCTTCCAGCAGAACGCCCGCCAGCACGGGAATCTCCCGGGTCCGGGCAGCGGCGGTGCGCACCTGCTCGAGCGCCTGGGCCAGCGCCGCCGCGTCGACCGCCACGTGTGCGCCGAGCGACTGTTTGACTGCCGCGGCGACGTGCGCGGCTTCGCGCGCTCTGCGCGTCAGTTCCGCCACGTGACGATCGAGCAGGCGGTGCGCGCGCTCGGCGTCACCGGCGAGAATCTCCGCGATCGCCTCCAGCGGCAGCTCGATCGCCCGCAGCTGCCGGATGAGCGTCGCCCGTTTCCGCTGCGCCTCGGCGTAATAGCGGTATCCGGTCAGCGGGTCGACCCGGGCCGGAACGAGCAGGCCACAGTCGTCGTAGAACCGCAGTGCGCTCGCTGTGAGCCCGCTGGCCCGCGCGAGCACACCGATCGTGATCAACCCTGCGGGCTCCGAACTCGTCACCCGGCCATCATGGAGCCTCAACCAACTCGAAGGTCAACCCCGCCCTCCCGGCGACTCAGCAGATCACACACTTCGCCGAAAGTCTCGGGCTCGGATGCGAGCGCGGCAAGCTCCGCTGATGCGACCAGCACAATCGCCCTGATCCGTGGAGGTTGCGCAGCACAGGGCGTGAGCCGGTCAGTCGGTACCGGCGTCGGTGGGAGTCACCCGCCAGCGGCGCGACCAGTCCCAGACCGGCTCCAGCGCCGTGCCGAGTTCGATACCCGCTGTGGTCAATTCATACGACTTGTCGGGGTTCTTCGCGATCAGGCCCGCGGACTGCAAGTGCTGCAAGCGCACCGACAGCATGCTGGAGGAGCAATTGCCCATGCGTCTGCGCAGTTCGAGGAAGCCGAGGCGATCGGGTTCCAGTTCCCACAGGATGCGCAGGATCCAGCGCTGGCCGAGCATGTCCATGGTGGCCAGCAGCGGCGCGTTCGCCGGGTCGTCCCGGCCGCGTGGCGGCTTGGGTTCGTTTGCGCTTCTCATTTAGAACCAGCATAGTGATTCTGAAATAGAAGCACCGGCCCGGGCCGCCGGGCGGACCGAGAGGGTGACAGTGGACGACACGACCGGACGGCGAATCGTTCTGATCACGGGCGCCTCCCGAGGTATCGGCGCGGAGACCGCTCGGGTGCTCGCGGCACGGGGTGACCACGTGGTGATCAACTACCGGGAGAAGGCCAAGCGGGCCGACATGCTGGCGGAGGCGATCCGGCAGGTGGGCGGCAGTGCGTCCACGGCGCGCGCGGACATCGCCGACGCGGATTCGGCAGGCGCCCTGGTCGCCGGGGTGGTCGAGCAGTTCGGCCGGTTGGATGTGCTGATCCTCAACGCCTCCGGTGGGCTGGAGCGCAACGCCTCACCCGGTTACGCGATGGCCCTCAACCGGCACGCGCAGGAACGGCTCGTTCGACTCGCGGTGCCGCATATGCCTTCCGGTTCGCGGATCGTGTTCGTGACCAGTCATCAGGCCCACTTCTACGGCCGCAAACCGGTGCCCGCCGACTACGAACCCATCGCCGCCAGCAAACGCGCGGGCGAGGATGCGCTACGTGCCTTGATCCCGGAACTCTCCGCCGAGGGCATCGCCTTGCACGTCGTCTCCGGCGACATGATCGACGGCACGATCATCGTCCAGCTGCTGGAGCGCCGAAACCCCGACGCGGTCGCCGCGCGCCGCGACCAGGGCGCCTTGCCCACCGTCGCGGAGTTCGCCACCGCCGTCGCCCTGGCCACTACCGCTTCCGCAGAGCCGGGCCACACCACGTACATCGGCGGCCAGGACTACCTCGACACCTGCGAGGCCACTTCCTGAGCCTTCAGGCGAAGGCAAATTATTCGTTGGCGAGTCGCGGGTAAGGCTCGGACGATGGGTCGATGGTGAATTACTCGGGCACTGCGTCGCGGACCGGGTGGGGCGAGGTGCCGCAGCCGGTGCGGCTGGAAGTGGAGCGCCTGCTCGGAGATGTCGTGTGCGCGGCCGAGGATCAGCGCGGCGGGTTCAGCCACGGCGTAGCGGCGCGCGTGCGCACCGTCGGAGGCTTGTCGGCCTTCGTCAAGGCGATCGAGGTGGGAGACGAACTCGCGCAGGCGTATCGGCAGGAGGCGCACATCGCGTCGCGTCTGCCCGCGACGGCGCCCGCGCCGAGATGCCGGTTCGTCAGCGAGACAGCGGGGTGGTTCGTCGCCGGGTTCGACGATGTCGAGGGGGCGTTTCCGCGACTCGACGAGCCGGGGGAGTTGCAGGACACCCTCGACTTGCTGACGCGATTGGCCGCGGAGCTGACACCGAGCCCGCTGTCGGATGTGCCGACGGTGGCGGACGCCTACGGGCCGCAACTGGTCGGCTGGCGAACGTTCGTCACCGAGGGGCCGCCCGCGGACCTGGACAGCTGGTCGGTTCGTCACCTGACGGAATTGGCCGCCCTCGAAGCGACCTGGGTGGTGGCCGCGGGGGGAGACACTCTGCTGCACACCGATCTTCGTCCGGACAACATGCTGCGGCGAGCGGACGGTGCGGTGCTGGCGGTCGATTGGGCGTGGGCCTGCCGGGGCGCCGCGTGGATCGACCTCGTCGCCCTCGCACCGTCGATCGCGGCGGCGGGTGTCGACCCGGATCCGATCATCGCCGCCCATCCGGTGACCCGCGACGTCGACCCCGCGGCTGTCGATGCCTTCGCCTGCGCGCTCGCCGGCTACTGGGCCGCGGCCTGCCGGAAGCCGGGGCCGCCGCGTTCGCCCTGTTTGCGACAGCATCAATCGGCGTTTGCCCGGCTCGCTCGCGAGTGGCTGGCGTGTCGCATCGGATGGCAATAGTCGCAGGAAAGATAGCTCTATCATCGAAAAACGCAAGGTCACTGAATGTTTGCCACGACGGCGGGGCCGGGCTGAGACCGGAAAATCGAGGTGATGGGCGTGTCGCGTGAGCGGAACTCGCCGAATCCGAGGCGGCAGACGCGACTCTCGGTCACGCTAGGCACATGTGGATGTTCGGGCAGTGCCGGGACACCGGCGAGGCGAGGCATCGAGGACGTGGCCCAGACGCGTCGATCCTGGTCGGAAGGGAAGTTCCGGAAATGGACCAGGCATCCGAGGCGCGGGTGATTCCCGGCAAAGAACTGCTGCTGGCCGCCTTCCGTGGGTTGCCGCACATGGATCATCCGATGCTGGATGCGGCAGGCGAACTGGCTCAGCTGCACCAGACGCGCGAACGCACGCCCGCGAACCGATGCGACAAACTCGACCGGCGCCGGACACAACTCGTGCGCGGCATCGACCGCTGGGTCACCCTGGCGACGCCGATCCCGCCGCCCGCCGCTCCCGAGCACGCCGAGACCGTGGGCCGCATGGTGGACCGGCTGGCCATGCTGGCCGCCCAGGCGTTCGTCGCGCTCACGCACGCGCCGGAATCGGTCTGCTACGACGCGTGGGTCCGGATCGACGAATTGGCCGACGGCTATCAGGATCTCGTCGACGATCTGCGCGCCGGGGCGAGGCGACTACCCGAGGGGCGCTACGACCGCTGGTAGCTATCGGTTACGCCCGAACAGCCGGAACGACCGTTTGCGCCGGCGCGGCAGGGTCGAGTACACCATGGTCATGTCGGCGAAGACCTCGGCTTCCCGCTCGCGATCAGCACCGAAATCCGCACGGCCGAGCACATGTTCGATCGAGTGTGGCGAGATAGAGGGCAGGATGACGGCCAGGGAGGGCGGCAACGGATCGCCGCGTTCCTGGTCTTTGTGGTGACCGAGCAGCATGTGACCGATCTCGTGCAGGATGACGTGATCGGCGTTGCGGCCGGTCGCCGCGGCGTCGTACACGATGATGTCGTCGTGCTTGCGTGCCACCCACAGGCCGCCTCCGCCGCAGCCCGTGTCGGCCAACATCGCCTTGGGCACGGGGTGCAGGCTGATCGAACGTCCGCGATGGGCGGCCACCGCAGCCAGATAAGCGGTCAGATTCCACGGGTTGGGGAGGGGCACGGTCCGGGTCGCATCACCGAAACGGGCTTCCATGCTGGTCATCGGCGCCCACCTTACCTATCGGGCGGCGACTAGTCATCTACGGAATTCCGGCACACCGAAGAGGTGATCGGCAGCGGCACAAGCCGATCGGTCACTCCGCGGGTGGCTCGCTGTCCAAGGGTTGCGCCCGCATGGCGCGGATGGCCAGGTAGTTCAGGCCCCACAGCGCGATTCCGATGGCCAGCAGCACGCCGGCGATGGCGTATTGCGCCGGGTTGCGGTCGGTGAACGGCGTGACCAGAAAGCCACAGCTGAGCGCACCCAGCACGGGCAGCGGCGTCGGCGTCTTGAAGTGTTTGTGCGCCACCGGGTCTCGGCGCAGCACCAGCACGGCGACGTTGACCACGGTGAACACCGCGAGCAGCAGCAGCGCCGTGGTACCGCCGAGTTCCGGCACCTCACCGACGAACAGGATCAGCCCGAGCGCGAGCAGCGTGGTGAAGATGATGGCGTTGTAGGGCGTCCGGCGCCGCTCGTGTACTCGGCCGAACGGCCGGGGCAAGACTCCTTGCCGGGCCATGCCGTAGATCAGTCGGCTGGCCATCAGCATGTTGATCAGCGCCGAATTGGCGACGGCGAACATGGTGATGTAGGCGAAGACGTGGGTCGGGAAGCTCGGCGCGCCGACCTCGACCACCTTCAGCAGGGGCGTGTCGCCTTCGCCGAGCTGGTCGGCGGGGACGAGCGCGACCGCGCTGATCGACACCAGTACATAGATCAGCCCGGTGATGAGCAGTCCGGCGAGCAGGACCTTCGGGAAGATGCGGGTGGGCTCCTTGCACTCCTCGGCCATGTTCACCGAGTCCTCGAAACCGACCATCGCGTAGAACGCGAGCGTTGTGGCCACGATGACGCCGCCCACCGCGTTGCGCTCCCCGGTGTCGAACTCGACGATGCGCGAGAAGTCGCCGTCACCGACGCCCAAGGCCCAGCAGCCGATCGCGATGACGATCAGCAGACCGGTCAGCTCCACACAGGTGAGCACCACGTTGAGCTTCACGCCCTCGCTCACGCCGCGCAGGTTGATCGCCGCCACCACGGCCATGAACAGCAGCGCGATCACCGTCACCGCGGCCCCGCTGCCGAGTTCCAGGTCGAAGGCTTCGGCGAAGTTGGCCGCGAAGGCCCGCGAGGCGGTGGAAGCGGAGGTGATGCCCGAACTCATCACCGCGAACGCGACCATGAAGGTGAGGAAGTGGATGCCGAACGCCTTGTGCGTGTACAGGGCGGCGCCCGCGGCGTGCGGGTATTTGGTGACCAGCTCGAGATAGCTGAAACCGGTGATGAGCGCGACCAGGAACGCTACGAGGAACGGCACCCACACGGCCCCGCCGACCTCGTTGGCCACCTTGCCGGTGAGCGCGTAGATGCCGGTGCCGAGGATGTCGCCGACCACGAACAGCAAAAGCAGCCCCGGCCCCATCACCCGGTTGAGTTCGGGCCCCGATTCCGATGTCGGATTCGCGGTGATTTCGGACATGCGTCCTCCCCTCGGCAGTAAAGGCGAGGGTACCCATTCGGCCGCGGAATAGTCGTTCAACCGGGCCGTCCGCGCCGCGTTTCGCGAGGAGCGGACGCCCTACTCCATCCCGTCCATCCGGCGCGCGGCCTCCACGATCATGGCCGCGGAGTCGCGCGGGCTCAGCGCCATGGCCCGCAGCTGATCGAAAATGACGCCGAAACGGCGGATTTCGGTGTGGCCCTCGATCAGCTCGTCGCCCGCGATGCCCTCCACGTAGACCAGTTCGGGATCGGCGGGATCGGGGAAATCCAGCAGGGTGAAGGAGCCCGCCATGCCGGGGTGCGCGCCCGCGTCGAACGGCAGGATCTGCAGAATCACGTTCTTACGCTTGATCTCTTGCATGAGCCGGTCGAGCTGGCCGCGCATCACGGCGGGTCCGCCGATGGTACGACGGATCGCGGCCTCGTCCATGACCACCCACAGCTCGAGCGGGTTCTCCTTGGTCAGGTTGACGGCGCGATCCATCCTGGCCTTCGCCCTGCTCTCCATGACCGCCGCCTCCAGCTTCGGCATCGAGGTGTCGATCACCGCCGTCGCGTACTCATAGGTCTGCAAAAGCCCTGGGATGATGGAGGTTTGGTAGTGCCGGGCCGACAACGCCTCGGACTCGAAGTTGATGTAGGCGGCGTAGACCTCCGACACGCTGCCCTCGTAGGCGCGCGACATGCCGGGCTTCAGCGCGTCGGACAGGAGCTCCAGTGCATCCTCGCGCTGCTCGTCCGCGATGCGGTAGAGGTCGAGCATCGCCATGAGGGTGCGTCGCTGCGGGCGGGCCTGGGCGGTCTCGATCCGGTACAGCGTGGTGACGTTGATGCCGGTCTTCGCGCTGACTTCTTCCTTGCTGAGCTGGGCAGTCTCGCGCATCTCGTGCAGCATCGCGGCCAGCCGCCGCAACCGGACGGTAAGTACGGTGCGCTTGCCTGCCATCAGTACAACCCCTTCGGTCTACGCACTCGCTGGAACGTGTTATGACGTTCGCCCTCGAATGCGGCCTATGTGCAGCGGATCTGTGCCGAGTGTGGGCACAGCAACAGAGACTACCTCCAGTGATCCACGTTATGGTCAGTGTTTTCGCGGGCTCTGCGTTGGGCGGCCGAGATCGAGGGGTGAACCGAACCGGCTACTCGGTTGACCCGGCGTGTGGATACTCGCGGACCCGCTCCGCGTAGGCATGCGGGCGGCGCGAAGGCCGTGCGGCCGGAAAGCGACCGCCGGATGCCGCCCCATACGTCCGCTTCGTCCGCCGGAGGGTGGAGTCGGCTGGGGCGCTGCCGTGCCGGCAGGGCGGCGCCTCCGCGTGGATTCCGGCTCTCGAGCGACGGGAATACGCTATTGCAGATTAATTGCTATGTGTTTCGTGGCTGATCAAAGGGGTTCTTCCATGCAGGTAGGCGGCTCGTTATGGAGGATGCCGAGAGTTTGCCACAATTTGATTTCATCTCGTGTTCCGGACCGTGGGCCGCGGATGCCGATGGATAATGGCCGCGTGACGAGGATGGACGACCTCGCGCTGAGAAGCGCCTCCGCGATAGCGAGCGTCATCGCGGGCACGCCGCAGAGCGTGGGCAGCTTCCGCTTCTGGTTCGAGGATCAGCGATGGGAATGGTCGGACGAAGCGGCCGCGATATACGGCTACGCCGAGGGGGAGGCGCAACCCAGTACGGAGTTGCTGCTGGCGCACAAGCATCCCGACGACCGCGCGCTGGTCGCCCAGTCCATCGCCACCGCGGTGCGAACCGGTGAGCCGTTCTGTGGCCGCCATCGCGTCATCGACACCGCCGGACGAACCCACCACGTCATCGTCGTCGCCGATCGCCTGCTCGACGACCGGGGGCTCGTGGTCGGCACCGCAGGCTACTTCATCGACGTGTCCGGCACCCTCGAGGAGAACCGGCAGGAGATCCTCGACGACACCCTGCCCGAGCTGGTCGAATCACGGGCGGTGATCGAGCAGGCCAAGGGCGTGCTCATGGTGGTGTACGGCATCAACGCCGAACAGGCCTTCCGGGTATTGCAGTGGCGCTCCCAGGAAACCAACATCAAGCTGCGGACGCTGGCGCGCCAACTGGTCGGCGAGGTCCCCGCGCTGGGCGGCGGCCCGGCCTCGCAACGAGCCTGCTTCGACCATCTGTTGCTGACCATGCACGACGTTCTCGCGTCGAAGTGAGCGCCGGGTTCGGTGACCGTCAGCCGATAGATCGAGGGTAGGACGCACGCCGGAGGACTCCGGCCGCTGCCGCGCGTCCGGAACCGGCCGCTTGCCTGCATGCGCCACCGCGACCCCCCCGCCGCGGGCCGAACCCGCCGTTTGCCGCGGCGTCGCCGTCGAATGCCCGGTGTCCCAACGCTATACGGGGCGAGGGCGTTGCGTGATCTTCGCCCTTCGACCGATCCCACTCCCGATAAGTCGGAGACAATTCATTAGAAGTATCCATAGTGGGAGGGAGTCCGTTGTGGTCAGTGAGTACACATCGGCACTCGAGCGGGAAATCCTCGACATGCGCGGGCAACACCAGGTGTTGCTGCGGACCGGGCGGCAGTGGTCGTTGCGCGCGATGTTCGGCACACCCGATTGGGACATCATCGATTACTGCCGCGACTTCCGGCCCAACCGGTTCGGCGAGCAAGCGTGCGCGGAGGTGGAACGTTTCTGCCGCGAGCACGGCATCTGGCTCGAGCGCGCGGGACCGCACTACAACAGCATGACGCCCTACCTGCACCCCGGCGCCGTCAGCGCCGAGCGGATGACGATCATCGGTCTCTACAACGCGATTCTGTTCTGGCTCAACGACACCGTCGGCCGGGAGAAGTTCGGGCACCTCCGCGACGACGAACAACGCGAGGCGCGGGTGGCGATCGACCGGCTGTGCGTGCTCCTGCGCACCCGGTCGGTCCCCGAGGACGCCACCGCTCTGGAGACCTCGACGTCGGCGTTCCTCGCGATGCTGTCCGCCCTCGCGGACCCGGCCTGGCTCGACCGGTTCGTCGAATCCACCATCGAGCACCTGCGGCCCGCGATCCAGGACCAGAACGCCCGGGCTCGCGGCGGGTTGCTCGGCGTCGCGGAGTACATCGATCTGCGGGCGCAGGTATCCGGCATGTATCCGGCGATCGCGCTGTGCGAGTTCGGCCGGGACGACTATCTGCCGTGGGAACGCATCCGGCACGCCGGGCTGGCCGAGGATCTGCACCGGTTGCGGATATTGACCGTCGAGATCGGCGCGCTGATGAATGACGTGTTCTCGTTCGAGAAGGAGTGCATCGTCGATCTGGCGGATTTCAATTTGATCCCGGCGGTCCTGCTGAACCATCCCGGATGGTCACTGGAGGACGCCGTGCATGGCGCCACCGAGATCGTGCGCGCACGGCTCGCCGAGTTCCGTGAGCTGGGCGCGGTGGCCGCCGAACGGTGCGACCGCCTGGCCGCGCAGGACGCCGCCTTGGCGGCGACGGTCTCGACGCATCTCGCCGATCTGGTCGCGTGCGTCCAGGCGACCTGGGTCTGGCAGGTCACGACCCTGCGGTACAAAGGTGCGTCGATATTTAGGGAGAACGGGTTGCAATAATCCCGCTATCTCGCCATTGCTGGGAATGCTTCCAGGCGGCAGTACTCGACGGTCTCGAACATCTGTGGATACGATGCGTCGGGGGCTATCTCCGGCCTGAATGGTGAGGGGGTTGCGGTGGAACAGATCGAACTCGCCAGGATGGCGAACTTGTGGTGGCGCGCCCTGCAGGCCGTCGCCGGTGGGTCCGCGTCTGTACCGGACCCCGAGGTCGTGCTGCTCGGCATGGTCGAGGAGTTGGCTGCCGGCCTGGAGGCAGAGCCCTTCGACGCGGGCGTCGGTCACCGCGTGGGCTCGGCGCTGGTCTCCGCGGGGCTGCTCGGCCCGGCCGTGCCCAGTACGTCCGCCCAGGTCCTGTACGAGCTGGCCGAACACCGGGCGGCTCCGGAGGCCGGACGGCGGCTCGCGGCTCTGCTAGCGGCGGTCGGGCAGGGATACGAAGCTCAGGCGCGCGCGCACGAGGAAGCGGTGCACGAGGCACGCCGATCCGACGACGCGCGGTTCCGGGTGGTCTTCGACAACGCCGCGATCGCGATCGCCATCGGCGACACCGACGGCACCTTGCTGGACGTCAACCGCGGCTTGGCGGAGATGATCGGGGTGCCGGCGGAAGCCCTGCGCGGGGTGTCCGTCTACGACTTCGCGCACCCCAGCGACCGCGAGGGCATCCGCACGCTGGTGTACGAGAAGCTGGTCCCGGCCGGGCAAGGCACGGTGCGACTGGAACAGCGGATCCGCCGCGCCGACGACAGCTACGGGTGGGCGTCGTTCGCCATCACCTTCGTCAAGGGCGTCGACGGGCAGAGCGATTACCTGCTCGCCGTCGGCGAGGACGTCACCGAGCAGCATCGGATGCGCGAGGAGTTGCACCGGCAGGCCCGGCACGACCCGCTGACCGGGCTGCCGAACCGGCGTCATCTCATCGAACGGATCGACGCGATGATCGCCGACGCCCGCAACGGGGATCGCGCGGGATTGTGTTTCGTCGACATCGACCGCTTCAAACACATCAACGATCGCTACGGTCACGGCACGGGGGACCAGATCTTGACCGCGGTCGCCGGGCGCCTGCAGGACAGTGTGCGCGAATCGGGGTGCCTGGTCGCCCGCATCGGCGGTGACGAGTTCGTCGCGCTGATTCCGCCGCCGGCCAGCGACCACCGAGTGGCCACCGTGGCGAACCGCCTGCTCGAAGCGCTGGTCGATCCCATCACGGCGGGCGACCAGCGACTACGCATGTCGATCAGCATCGGCGCGGTCGTCACCGCGGTCGCGGGCGCGGACGCCGAATCGCTGCTCGACGCCGCCGACACCGGCCTCTACCGGGCGAAGGCCGACGGTAAGGGACGGTGGGTGTTGCACATCCTGGACACCGACACCTCACGCGGTCCGCAACCCGTGTTGTGAGCCGCGGGGACGATCCGTTGGCGTGATCCTCGCGCTGAGCGATTCCGGTCTGTGATGTCGCGTGGCCGACGCCCCGTAGCCGGAGTGACGGTCGTGGAACTCCGGCAGCCGTTCGCGGGGGCGTTCAGCGCGCCAGCAGCCTGTGCAAGAACCTCGGCGGGACCATCGGCCGCTCGTCGTCCCAATGCCCTTCGCGCAGGTCGTAGTCCAAGCTGTGCAACAGCGACATGATCCAGGGCCCCTCGTCGAGCAACGGCCGGATGAGCCCGGCGTCGGCGTACCGGATCACTACCGGGACCAACTCGTCCTTCGCCGATTCGGTCTTTCCCGCCGCAGCGAGGCAGGAGGCGAGCAATAACGACGCCTGGGCTGCGGCCCGGGGGCGTCGATCGGCGTCGATGGAATCCCGCAACTGCCGGGCGCGCGCGGACGCGGCGGCGACCCTTTTGGCGGCTCCGGAACGCAGCAGCATCCGGATCGCGGAATCCTCGCGCATTTCCGCGGTCATCGTGGCGATGCCGCTTTCCCCGGCCGGTGGCTCGGTGACGTAGGTGGCCGTCAAGCCGAGCCGGACCTGCTCGTTGGCGATGCGGGTGGCCAGCCGCGGCAGCTTCAGCGCGCGCGCCACTTCGGCGCCTTCGTCCAGTCGGCGCGCGGCGGCCGCCAGGTCACCGCGCAAGGCTTTGATCCGGGCGCCGGTGGCGTAGTTGGCCATGAGGAAGTCGACCGGCCCGCCCTCGGTGCCGAGCCGGCCCGCTTCGTCCAGCAGGCGCTCGGCGGCGGCGAGTTGGTCGCGTTCGTAGAGCAACTCGCCGAGCATGGCGCCTGCCAGGCGAGCGGCGTAGGACCGCGGGCCCGATGACTTGGCGACGTCGAACGCGGTCTGGAAGCTGCGCTCCGCCTCGCCCATATCGAGCTGTTCGCGTGCCGCGACGCCGACCAGACTGTGGCTGTACATCAAGATGAACGTGCTGCGGGTCTGCCGGTAGAACGGTGTGGCCCAGTCGTGCCACTCCCGCGCCCTTTCGAAGTCGAACCGGCTGAACGCCGTGAACGCGGCCAGGTTCGCGGCTTCGCACAGCACCCACGGCCCCAGCGTGTCGGCCCGCCCGAGGCATTTGCTCACCACGGCGTCCACACCTTCCGGGTGGTCGGCGAACGCGCGCTCCACACACTCGATGAGGTCGGCTTCGAGTGCCAGATCGGGGTCGGTGGCCGGAGCCTTGTCCAGCCCGGCCCGCACCAGCCGTAACGCGGCGTGCGATTCGGTGGGCCTGCGCAGCAGCGCGTGGGCCCAGGCGATCGCGATCTGCAGCCGAGGACGCGCGGCGGCGGCCGCGGGCGGAAGTTTGGCGACCAGTCCGAGAAATGTCGCCAGTTGCGCGTCTTCCACCAGCTTGCGGGATTTCGCCTCGAGGATGTCGACGGCCATTTCCCCGTCGTCGCCGGCCAGCGCGTGGTCGATGGCCTCGCTGAGCATCCCGTGGTCGCCGAACCAGGCGGCCGCCGCGCGGTGCAGTTGGGGAACCTGCTCGGGATGGTCTCGTTCGAGTCGCCTGCGCAGGAACTCCGCGAACAGGTGGTGGTAGCGGAACCAGTCGCCGCTCTCGTCGACGCGGCGCAGGAACAGATTGCGGCGTTCGAGGTTCTCCAGTAGGTCCTGCCCGTGCGGACGCCCGGTGAGGGCGGTGGCCAGGCTGCCCGAGACCCGTTCCGGCAGTGAGGTTTCGAGCAGCACCTCGAGTAGCTCGGGCTCGACGGTGTCCAGCACGTTCTCGGCCAAGTACTCGGCGATGGCATGATCACGCCCGGACAGGTGGGCGATCAGCGAAGCCGGATCGGGGTGCTCGCGCAACGACAGCGACGCCAGCTGCAATGCCGCCGCCCAGCCCTCGGTGTAGTCGCGCAGCTCGGCGCTCTCGGTGTCCGCCAGGGTGAGCCCGGTCTGCTCGGCGAGGAAGGTCCGTGCCTCCTCGGCATCGAAACGCAATGCGGCGGCGTCGATCTCGACCAGCTGGTGGCGCACGCGCATGGTGCCGAGCGGCAGGCCCTCGAGCGATCGGCTGGTCAGGATGATCTGCAGGTGCTGCGGGCCCTCCTCGATCAGGTAGTGCAGGGCGTCGACGGCGGCGGGATCGGTGATCCGATCCCAGTCGTCGATCACCAAGGCGAACCGCTCGTCGCGTTCGTCGATGGCGTCGACCAGCGTGGTGAGCACGTAGCGCGCGGCGGCCGCGTCGCCCTCCTCCAGGACCGGCGCCAGGTCGGGCGCCAGCGCCGGGCTCACGCGGTTGAACGCCTCGATCAGATGCGTCAGCAACCAGACGACGTTGTTGTCGTCACGGTCGACATTCAGCCAGGCCACCACCACTTTCTCGGTCTCGGCGAGACGCTTGGCCCACTGGGCGGCGAGCGTGCTCTTGCCGAACCCGGCCGGGGCATGGATGACGGCCAGGCGCGGCCGCGGCTCGGTCTGCAACGCGTCGATCAGGCGCTCGCGCTGGACCAGCGGCCGGGTGGACATCGCAGGGCGGAACTTGGTCTGGGGTGTCGGCGGTGTCTTGGGGGGCGGAGTGGAGAACCGCGCGGTAGCGGTCAACGGCCGCGTGCTGAGGTCTTCGGGCGCGGGCTGATCGCCTGCGGGCAGGGTCATGTGCTCGATCGGCATGTCGTTGCCGCGCTGGATGTCGCGCATGATCTCGCCGAACGCGGCGGCCGAGGCCGGACGGTCGGCTGGGTTGTGCGCCATGCTGACCTCGATGGCGGTGGCCACCTCGTCGGGGATGCCGTCGAGCCGCAGATTCGGCAGCGGTTCGGCGGCGATGCGCAGGAACTGGGCGACGATCTGCTCGCCGGAGCGGCGCTCGTACGCCGCGTGGCCGGTGATCATGGCGAACAGCGTCGCGCCGAGCCCGTAGATGTCCGAGGCGACCGAGGGAACGCCGGAACGCAGCACCTCCGGCGCGGTGAACGCGGGGGAGCCGGTCACCACTCCCGTGGTGGTCTCGAATCCGCCTTCCACCCGGGCGATCCCGAAATCGGTGAGTTGCGGCTCGCCGTAATCGGTCAGCAGGACATTCCCCGGCTTGATGTCGCGGTGCAGGATTCCGGCACGGTGCGCGGTCTCCAGAGCGCCGGCCAATTTCACGGTGATCCCGATCGCCTCGGGCACGGGCAGAAAACCTTCCCGGCGGATACGGTCCTCCAGCGAACCGCGCGAGTGATACGGCATCACGAGGTAGGGCCGCCCGCTGCGGGTGGTCCCCACTTGCAGGATCGGCACGATATTCGGGTGACCGGACAGCGCGCCCATCGCCTGTTGCTCGCGTAGGAATCGTTCGACGTTCTCCGGTTCCAGCTCCGGCCGTGCGGTGAGGACCTTGACCGCGACGCTGCGATTCAACGCCCGCTGCCGACAGCGGTAGACGACACCGAACCCGCCCTTGCCGATCACTTCGGGGTCGTCGAGGCCCACGCCCTCCAGTTCCCGCTCGATACCTGGGGGCCGATCGTGCTGTGTGGCGAACGGGTCCGAACCGGCCATGGTCCTGCTCTGCGTCGGATGTCTGTAGTCCTGCGGTAGATACCCAGTTTATGCCCAGCGAACCCCGTCCCCGGTTATTACGTTCGATATAGAAGATCAGGTGGAGAGCCCGGAAAACCTCCCATAGCGGACGTCGGCGCAGGGCTGTCGAGCAGCTGTGACCTGTGTCAGAATCCGCGCATGACCATCGACGTCTGGGCGCAACATCCGACCCGGCGATTCCTCGCCCACGACATGTTCGCCTCGCTACGCCGGTGGACCGGAGCCGTGATACCGACCGACGAGATCCCGCTCGAGGTCACCCTCGACGCGATGGACGCCGCGGGCGTCGACCGAGCCCTCATCTCGGCGTGGCACGCGCCGGAAGGCGTCCTCATCTCCAACGACGAGGTCGCGGCCTGGGTGGCCGAGGCGCCGGACCGCCTGCTCCCGATCGCGTCGGTGAACCTGCGCAGGCCGATGGAGGCGGTACGGGAACTGCGCCGCCGGGTGGAACAGGGGTTCAAGGGCCTGCGGGTGCTTCCGTGGCTGTGGGAACTACCGCCGACCGATCGGCGCTTCTACCCGTTGTTCGCCGCCTGTGTGGAGTTGGGTGTCCCGTTCTGCACCCAGGTGGGGCACACCGGTCCGCTGCGGCCGTCGGAGACCGGGCGCCCCATCCCGTACATCGATCAGGTGGCGCTCGACTTCCCGGAGCTGACCATCGTCTGCGGGCACATCGGTTACCCGTGGACCGAGGAGATGATCGCCGTCGCGCGCAAGCACGAGAACGTCGTCATCGACACGTCGGCGTACACCACGAAACGCCTTCCGGCCGAACTGGTCTCCTATCTGAAGTCCCGTAGCGGTCGCCGCAAGGTGCTGTTCGGTACGAACTATCCGATGATCTTCCCGCAGCACGCGCTCGACGGCCTCGCCGCCCTCGGCCTGGACGACGAGACGCGCTCGCTGTACCTCGACGGCAATGCGCGGCGTGTTTTCGGACTGGCCGGTTGACCGAATCGTATGGCGGCGTGTCGGGTAGGTGCTGCGCGCCGCTCGGGCCATAAGATGCCTCGGCACGCCGGAGTCGACCGGGCTGTCGCGCGGATCTCCGCGGGATCCATCGCCGGCGTCACCGGTCGGCGCGCATCGTGAGGAGGTCGAATGCTCTGGGTGGTACAGGTGTTCGCCGTCGCGGCCGCTGTGCTCCATGTCGGCATCTTCGTCATGGAGTCGGTACGGTTCGGCGACCCGAAGGTTCACCAGGGGGTCTTCCGGATCTCCGAAGCCGAATTGCCCTCGGCGCGGCCATGGGCGTTCAATCAGGGCTTCTACAACCTGTTTCTCGCGGTGACGACACTGGTGGGTGTTGCGATCCTGCGGTCGGCGCCGGAAGCGGGATGGGCGCTGGTGCTCAGCGGCTGCGGGTCGATGCTGGCCGCCGCGGTGGTGCTGGTGGCGCACGACCGCCGGTTCGCCAGAGGCGCGGTGGTGCAGGGAACGCTACCGGTTTTGACGTTGCTTGCCGCGGCGACCCAACTCTGAACGCGGCTCACGCGCCGGGATCGGTGCGCCGCATCGGTATCGGGTGATCGCGCGAAGGATTCTCATCGCCCCGCCGGGGCCGGCGGGCACGATCGGCCCACCGGTGCCGACCGAAGGTTCGCGGAGGCGGCCGAATTTCGTACTCGCGGGCGGGTGAGCGGCCCGCGAAGGTGACCCTGAGTTGGGAACGAGCGGTGGTGCGCACCATCGCCGACGGGTGTGGAGTGGACTCGGCCGGGGAGCCGAAAAGGGTTGCGGCCGGTCTGCTCTGGGCGTTCACGCGCCGTCAGGAGCCCTTGACCGCAGAATGCGGACGCAATCTTGCGTTCTTGCATCTGTACGTGCATGATCCAGCTAGCCTAGTTGTGACAACCGATCCGATGGCCGGGATAACGGAATCGAGAGCCAATTATGTTGGTACAAAGAGCGTTGGTGTCGGGTGAACTCGGGGGGCGCCGATGAGCGCGCCGACGGTGGGCGTCTTACCGACCGCACCGCAATTGCTGTGTGCTTTCCAGGGTCGGCGTTTCCAGGACACGGAACTGCTGCGGTCCGCGCACGCACTCGCCGAGCTGCATCAGCACCGCGTGCAGGTGGTGGACGCCGCACTCCTCGCCGAAATCGACTGTCGGCGCCGCGAACTCGTCGACGAGATCAACGACTGGGTCGCGCAGGAGATCCCGCAGCATCGCAACGGGGCCTCGCTGCACACCGAAAGCCTCGGCGCCGTAGTGGACCGGATGGCGCGTAGCTGGGTGAACGCGAATCGGGTCATTCACACCGAGGGCGCGCGCAGCGACAATACCCATAAACATTGGTATCAACTGGCCGAACTGGTGGACGGGTACACTGATCTGGTAACCGACGTGGCCGGTGGCCGCCGCCGTTTGCCCGAACAATGATCTCGTCGCGACGGTGGTCTCGTCCGCGGTAGTGACACTGCCCCGCAGCGTCACTCGTCCGAATGGCGACGTCCCGGTTCCGAGTCATCCGACCAGTGGCTTCGGCCGGGCGATTTTGTCGCCGGCACAGTGACGGCGGGCGCAATGGGGCGCCCCGCCCGGCGTGCCGCGTGGTCGACTGGCGCGGCACGCCCGCCACCTATTGCGCTGTGTGGCAACTATTCATTCCGCGACTTGTACGCGGTTGCCCGCGCGCGTTGCCCGGCGGGCGCGCCGCCGCCGGAGATAACGACGGATTCGGCTCGCGCAGAAATACACCAGCGCCAGACCGAGGACGAGCAGGATCGCCGCGATCACCGCCGCGGCCACCGGGTGGAAAACGGCGAGGGAGACAACCCCGGCGACGGTCACGTCCTCGGCGGTGCTGACCACGATATTGCTGGCGGGCTCCGGGGAGGTGTTGACGGCCATCCGCGTTCCGGCTTTCACCAGGTGACTCATCAGCGCGGCGGTGCCGCCGACCGCGCCCGCCGCGAGCTCCGGCAGCGATCCGTCCTGTCCGGCCAGCAGCGCGGCGACCACGGCTCCCGCGATCGGCCGCACCACGGTGTGCACCGCGTCCCAGAACGAGTCGAGATAGGGGATCTTGTCCGCCACGGCCTCGATCAGGAACAACACCGCCGCCGCGATCAGGACATCGGTGCGCTGCAACGCTTCCGGCACGGAATCGGTGAATCCGAACCGGCCGAAGAGCCCGAGCAGCAGGACCACCGCGTAGGCGTTCACACCACTGGCCCAGCCTGCGGTGAAGATCAGAGGTAGTACGGACACCTCGCCCATGGTATGGCGGGCGGGCGTTCGGTGCCGGAGGTGTGATGAGTCGGCACGGATGCGGGGCGAGCGAGGGCTGTGGTCCGAGGACCCGCGTTCGGCGCGGCCTGCACGGCCGGGGGAGGGGAGAGCCCGGGCGGCGCATCCACGAGCTGTCAGCCGGCGGCTAGTTCATGTCCGCGCGGCCCTGGGTCATGAAATCGTCCAACCATGCGCCGAGCCTGTTCGTGAACTCGACGAACGCGGTAGCGAGGGCTTCGCGGTCGCGGTCGCGTTCACCGGTATCGGAGGGAGGTACGGCCGATGTCATGTACTTATCGGTGAAGGGAACATAGTGCTGGTAGATCATTTCTCTGACCGTTTCCGGGAATCTGTTCAGTAGCTGGACCATGTCGTCGCTGGACGACATGATCGCGACAGAAACGGCCGCTATGCAGTCGGTCATCCGCTGGCTGAAATCTCCCATCGCGGAGCGAAATCCCTCGAAGTTGTCCGCGCGAAGAAATCCGGCCATCCGGCCCGCGTGTGTCGTGAGAGCGAACGCGCTCCGGAGGAAATCATAGTAGGCTTCCTTGCGATTTTTCTGTGCCACCTGTACCAACGCCAGCCTCGCTTCGCGGTCCGCCTTGTTGGCCGTGACGTACACGGCCGCCGAGGCGGATACGAAGCTGGAAATGAGCGCGGCGCACAGAGCTGCTATGAGTGCGTAACGTGCGCTGCGGGTGGTCGCATCGTCTTGGTGTGCGTGTTCATTCGGTTCTGCCGCCGAACCTGTCGCGGAGTTCCCCTGCGGCTGGTCCGGACCCATATCAGGCGTCGAAGCCGTTTCGTCCGAATTTGATCGAGAGGCTGGTTCGGTGGCCATCTCTACTCCCGCCCGAAGAGTAACTACAGGTCGACCGATTATCGCATGCGCTGATCTGTGTGCGAGCGGAGGCGCGAATTCCGGCGCCGGTAATTATTACGTATACTGGACCATTGTTCAACTTTTATCGGCGTGAATGTGGTCACCGGTCGCGCGGGCGATTATCGAAGAGTGCGTTCGAGAATATTCGATCGGTGTCACGGACGCGGAGGTTGTGGGCGGCGGCCACCGCCCCGCAGAGAGCGATTCGAGGCCGAGGCTATGCGCGCCGGACGGAACCGGACGGTGTCCCGCCCTGTTCCCGCTGGCCCTCGGCATCGGCGCGGTCGGTTGATTACGCTGTTCGCTATGTCTGTCCGCACTCGCAAGCCCCTCGTCCCCGGTACGTTGTCGCCCACCCGTGAAGTCCCGCGTGCCATCGAGCGCCCGGAATACGCGTGGAAGAAGACCGCCGACGAGGGACGCGAGCCCTGGGTGCAGACCGCGGAGACGATCGAGAAGATGCGCATCGCGGGCAAGATCGCCGCGCAGGCGCTGGAAGAGGCGGGCAAGGCGGTCGCGCCCGGTGTCACCACCGACGAGCTGGACCGCATCGCGCACGAGTACATGTGCGACCACGGCGCCTACCCGTCGACCCTGGGGTACAAGGGTTTCCCGAAGTCGTGCTGCACCTCGCTGAACGAGGTGATCTGCCACGGCATCCCGGACTCCACCGTGATCGAGGACGGCGACATCGTCAACATCGACGTCACCGCCTACATCAACGGCGTGCACGGCGACACCAACAAGACCTTCCTCGCCGGTGACGTCGACGAGGAGGTGCGCCTGCTGGTCGAGCGGACCGAGGAGGCCACCATGCGGGCGATCAAAGCCGTGCGGCCCGGCCGGGCGCTGAATGTGATCGGCCGCGTCATCGAGTCCTACGCCAACCGGTTCGGTTACGGCGTGGTGCGCGACTTCACCGGCCACGGTGTCGGCCCGACGTTCCACAGCGGGCTGGTCGTGCTGCACTACGACCAGCCCGCGGTGGAGACCGTCATCGAACCGGGCATGACGTTCACCATCGAGCCGATGATCAACCTCGGGGGCATCGATTACGAGATCTGGGACGACGGCTGGACCGTGGTCACCAAGGACCGCAAGTGGACCGCGCAGTTCGAGCACACGTTGGTGGTCACCGAGTCGGGGACCGAGATCCTGACCCTCCCGTGACCGGCCGTGATCCGGCCGCCCGGGTGGCCGTTCACCGGACGATCGGACGGCGATGAAGGGCGCGCTGCTCGTCGCGGGCACGACCTCGGATGCGGGGAAGAGCGTCGTCGTGGCCGGGATCTGCCGGATGCTGGCGCGGCGCGGCGTGCGCGTCGCCCCGTTCAAGGCGCAGAACATGTCCAACAACTCCGTGGTCACCCTCGACGGCGGGGAGATCGGGCGGGCGCAGGCGTTGCAGGCCGAGGCGTGCGGGCTGGAGCCCAGCGTGCGGTTCAATCCGGTCCTGCTCAAGCCGGGCAGTGACCGTCGTTCCCAGCTGGTCGTGCGGGGAAGGGCGATCGGCACCGTCGGCGCGGAAGACTACTTCCGGCATCGCCGGGAGTTGCGCGACGTGGTGGCCGCCGATCTCGCCGCGCTGCGCGCCGAATTCGACGTGGTCGTCTGCGAGGGCGCCGGTTCGCCCGCCGAGATCAACCTGCGCGCGACGGACCTGGCGAACATGGGGCTCGCGCGCGCCGCGGAACTACCCGTGCTGCTCGTCGGAGACATCGATCGCGGTGGCGTGCTCGCCCACCTGTTCGGCACCGTCGCCATCCTGGAACCCGAGGATCAGCGACTGATCTCGGGTTTCATCGTCAACAAGTTCCGCGGCGCGGTCGAGCTGCTGAGGCCGGGGCTGGAGCGTCTCACCGAACTCACCGGCCGCCCCACCCTCGGAGTGCTGCCGTATGCCGAGGACCTCTGGCTCGATGCGGAGGACTCGCTGGGCACCCTCGCCGACGCGCCGGTCGGCCGTCCTCGCCCCCCGCTGGGCGCCGACTGGCTGACCGTCGCCGCGATCCGGCTGCCGCGCATCTCCAACTCCACCGACGTCGAGGCGCTGGCCTGCGAACCCGGCGTGGCGGTGCGCTGGGTGACCGAGCCGTCCCGGCTGGCGGGCGCCGATCTGGTGATCCTGCCCGGCAGCAAGGCGACCGTGTCGGATCTGCGGTGGCTGCGGCGTACCGGCCTCGCCGACGCCCTGCGGGCACGCGCCGCCGCCGGCGGGCCGATCCTGGGCGTCTGCGGCGGGTACCAGATGCTCGGCGCTCGCATCCTGGACCGCGTCGAATCCGGCGCCGGCGAGGTCGAGGGGCTGCGGTTGCTCGATCTGACCGTCGAGTTCGCCGAATCGAAGGTGTTGCGCCGCAGCGAAGGGCACGCCGCGGGAATCGCCGTGCGTGGCTACGAGATCCATCACGGCCGCGTCACGCACCGCGGCGACCCGGCGTGGCTCACGGTCGACGGCGAGCCGGAGGGCAGCGTTCGCGGCGCGGTGTGGGGCACCCATCTGCACGGGCTGCTGGAATCCGACGAGTTCCGCCGCGCCTGGCTCCGCGCGGTCGCCACGGCGGCGGGCCGCACGGGTTTCATTGTGGCCGACGATGTCTCGGTGTCGGCGGTGCGTGCCGCACAGCTCGATCTGCTGGCCGATCTGATCGAAGACCACCTCGACATCGCCGCGCTGGAGCGGCTGCTCTCCGAGGGCGCGCCCGCCGGGTTGCCCATCCTGGCCACCGACGCGGTGCTCGCGGGCGACCGTATCGGTTGACGCGGGCCACCCAGCGCCTTACCTTGCAGTAAGGAATTCGGCTTCGGGTAAGGCTTGGGGTCGGTCGGCACGGTCGGGTGTGAGGATGATGGCGGCGGAGAAGAGGCCCAGCGGCCGAGGGACGAATGTGGTGTCGGCGACGGTGACCAGTAAGGGACAGATCACGATCCCGATCGACGTGCGCGTGGCGATGGGGTTGCGCGCGGGCGTGCGAGTCGCGTTCGTGCCCACGCCCAACGGCACCTACGAGCTGGTGCCCGAGACGCGCACGATCAAGGCGCTCAAAGGCATCCTCGGCTGGTCCGGCTCGCCCATCGGCCTCGCGGAGATGAACGAGGCGATCGCGGGCAACGTCGTGGAAGGCAAGCGCGGATGATCGGGCTGGACGCGAATGTGCTGATCCGCTACCTCACCCAGGACGACCCGGAGCAGTCCGCCCGGGCCAACCAGGTGATCGACGGGCTCAGCGAGACCGAACCCGGCTACGTCACGATGATCGTGCTCGCCGAGATCCACTGGGTGCTGCGCCGTGGCTACAAACAGGATCCCGAGGCCGTCACCGATGTGCTGCTCGGGCTGCTCGACTCGAGCGAAATCGTGGTGGAGCGCGCCGACACCGTGCGCCAAGCGCTGCGGCGCGCCGCCGACGGCGCGGACTTCGCCGACGCGCTGATCCAGCAGCTCGGCCAGGAGGCAGGCTGTGAACTGACCGTCACCTTCGATCACAACGCGGGTGAGCGGGCCGGGATGCGCCTGCTCGCCTGATTCCGCCACCCCGACCCGCCGCCGTAATGCCCTGATCCGTGTAGCGTGATTCGGCATGGAATCTCGGCAGATCACGGTGGGTGACCGGGCGTGGACCGTGCGGATCGACGGGCCGGAATCCCGGCACAGCGTGCTGCTGCTGCCCGACGCGGGTGATTCGGCGGACGTCTTCGATCAGGTGTGCGCCCGTCTGCACACCTCGGATCTGCGCACCTTCGCGGTGGAGTCGATCGAGGGTCTCGACGCGGCCGCCGTGACCGCGATCCTGGACGAACTCGGCCTGCCGTGGGTGAACGTGGCCGGTTGCGGCGCGGGCGCGGTGCTGGCATGGCAGGCGTGTGCCCGCGGATTCGGCCGCTTCCAGAGCCTTGTCGCGGCCGATCGCGGTCACCCGGCCACGCCCGGGCCCGACGGAGCGGTGGCGGACGCGTCGACCGGCCCGGTCGAGGTGCCGACCACGCTGCTGGTCACCAAGAATCTGCCGCGCTCGGTGGCCGACGCGTCGGGACGGTTCGTCTACGGCGAGTTCCGGGTGGTCGAGGTAGACGTCACCGACGTGGCCACCGAAGCAGGCCACGAACTGGCCACCGAGATCGTGCTACGCACCAGCCTCTGGTGACTTCGCGCCCTGGTAGTCCGCGAGCCATTCGAGCCAGTTGTCGAGTTCGCGGAAGGCCTGGGCCAGCGGTTCGGGGCCGGAGAGGAACACGTCGTGCTTGGCGCCGTCGATCGGCACCATGTTCGTGCGGTCGCCCAGGCAGCCCGACCAGCGCTGGATCTGCTTGACGTCGAGCACGGCGTCGGCCACGTCCACAGCGGGGCCGTACTCCTTGGCGAACTTCGTCATCCGGGAGCGCAGGATCAGCGAGGGCACGCCGATGTCGAGGCCCTGGTGCAGCCGCGCGTGGCCGTTGCGGATCGCGCGCAGCCAGCCGAGCCGCACCGGGAAGCCGTGCAGCGGTTTCCAGTCCAGGTTGTAATCCCACTCGCCGGACGCGGAGCGGTGCAGGCTGTCGCCATAGGTGCTGATCTTGGCGCCGGGCAGCTGGACCATCCTCTGGAAGCGTCCGACCGCTTTGATGATCGGCGTACCGACGGTCCGGTAGTACGCGGGACCCTGCAGGTCGAACCATGGGCTGTTGAGCACCACGCCGGTGATGCCCGCGGCGGCCGTACCCTGCGCGCGGTTGAGCCGGTCCAGCCACAGTGACACGACCAGGCCGCCGGTGGAGTGGGCGTTGACAACCACGGGGGCGCCGGTCTCGGCCCGGACGATCCGCAGCGACTCCGCGAGCTCCCGGTCGTAGAAAGCGAGATCCGTCACATAGTGCGGAGTGTGACCGTCGCGCAGCGAGCGGCCGCATTTGCGCAGATCGAGCGCGTAGAACTGGAATCCGCGCGCGGCGAAGTGCTCGGCGAGATGTTCCTGGAAGAAGTAGTCGGTGAATCCGTGGACGTAGAGCACCGCGCCCGCGGTCTGCTCGACGGCGCCGGAGGGCACGTAGCGCACCAGCGTGGCGACCACCTCGCCTTCACCGTCGGGATCGGGGCCGAGGGGCAGCGTGCGCTGCTGGTACCGGGGGCCCAGGACGTCGGGGCGCCAGCCTTCGCCCTCCGGAGAAGTGCTGACCGGCTCGGCAAGCGACTGTTCGTTCGTCACGCGACCAATGTATTGGACAGTGTCACGCGCCGACAGACCACGGCGGTCCATCGGCGGCCGAAGTGACGACGATCTCTGTCGCATTCCGCACATTCCGCAGGCTCGTTGCCGGGCGGCGGCGTGGTGAGGTGCACAATTGGGCTTAGGTGAACGGCGGGTAACCTGACTCCCGCCATGCCGTTCGGGACCGGCGGACGCCGGAACCGAGCCACAACTACACCGTGCCCAGGCAGGTCCACCCGCCCGGTGGGCCCGCGCAGAAGGACAAGGAAGTCGATCTACCCGTGCCGAACGCTGCCATGACTGAAAAGACCGATGTAGTACTCATCGGTGCCGGCATCATGAGTGCCACTCTCGGCGCGCTGCTGCGGCAGCTGCAGCCGGAGTGGTCGATCTCCCTGTTCGAGCGGCTCGACGCCGCCGCGGCCGAGAGCAGCGATCCGTGGAACAACGCGGGTACCGGACACTCCGCGCTCTGCGAGCTGAACTACAGCCCGCAGCTACCCGACGGCTCGGTGGACATCACCAAGGCAGTCGACATCAACGAGCGGTTCCAGGTCTCCCGCCAGTTCTGGTCCTACGGCGTGGAGAACGGCATCCTGCGCGATCCGTCCGCCTTCATCAACCCCATCCCGCACGTCAGCTTCGTGCACGGCGCCGAAAACGTGGAATACCTGCGCAAGCGGTACGAAGCGCTGGCGCCGCACCCGCTGTTCGAGGGCATGGAGTTCATCGACAGTCCCGACGAGTTCACCCGGCGGTTGCCGTTGATGGCACGCGGTCGGGACTTCTCCGACCCGATCGCGCTGAACTGGACCGACGGCGGCACCGATATCGACTTCGGCTCCCTCACCCAGGAACTGCTCGCCTACCTCGGCTCCTCCGGCGCGGACCTGGCCTTCGGGCACGAGGTGCGCGACCTGTCCAAGCATTCCGACGGATCCTGGCTGGTGACGGTGCGCAACGTGCGCACCCGCGAGACGCGCACGCTGATCAGCAAGTTCGTCTTCGTCGGCGCGGGCGGCGGCGCTCTGCCGCTGCTGCAGAAGGCGGGCATCAAGGAGGCGAAGGGATTCGGCGGGTTCCCGGTCAGCGGCCAGTTCTTCCGCTGCGTCAACCCGGCGCTGATCAACGAGCACGAGGCCAAGGTGTACGGCAAGGCGGCGGTCGGCGCTCCGCCGATGTCGGTGCCGCATCTGGACACCCGCGTGATCAAGGGCAAGCCGGGCCTGTTGTTCGGCCCGTACGCGGGCTGGACGCCGAAGTTCCTCAAGGACGGCAAGAACACCGACCTGTTCAAGTCGGTGCGGCCGAACAACATCTTCTCGCTGCTCGGCGTCGGCGTCACCGAGCTCGGTCTGACCAAGTACCTGGTCAGCGAGCTGCTGAAGTCGGAGGCGGGCAAGGTCATCACGCTGTCGGAGTTCATCCCGCGCGCCGAGGCCAAGGACTGGGAGTTGATCACCGCGGGCCAGCGCGTGCAGGTCATCCGCCGTAAGGGCGCGGGCGGCGTGCTCGAGTTCGGCACCGCCGTGATCTCCGCGCAGGACGGCACCATCGCCGGTCTGCTCGGCGCGTCCCCGGGCGCCTCCACCTGCGTCACCGCCATGCTGGACGTCATGCAGCGGTGCTTCCCGCAGGAGTACGCCACGTGGACGCCGAAGCTGAAGGAGATGGTGCCCTCGCTGGGCATCAAGCTGTCCGAGGACCCGGCGCTGTTCCACGAAGTGTGGGATTGGACCTCCAAGACGTTGAACCTCGTCGACGGCGGCGACAACACGCCGCGACATGCAGGGGTCGCGGCGAACGCCTAGGTTGTGATAGCAAGGCGCGATGATGTCAACGGTTGCTCTCAAACGCTCCTGGGCGCAGGATCTCGATACCGCGACGCTCTACCAGCTGTTGAAACTTCGCGTCGAAGTGTTCGTCGTCGAGCAGAAGTGCGCGTACCCCGAACTGGACGGCAACGACCTTCTCCCGGAGACCCGGCACTTCTGGCTCGATGACGAGGGCGAGGTCATCGCCACGCTGCGGCTGTGCGAGGAGCACCACGACGGCGTGAAGAGCTTCCGTATCGGCAGGCTCTGCACGGCGGCGCCCGCCCGCGGGCACGGTTACACCACTCGACTGCTGCAGGCGGCGCTGGCCGAGGTCGGTTCGGCGACGGTTCGCCTGAGCGCCCAGAGCTACCTGATCGACCTGTACACCAAACACGGCTTCAAGGTCGACGGGCCGGAATTCGAAGAAGACGGCATCCCGCACGTGCCCATGCGCAGAGGTTGATGTCTTTCCAGCGCCTGAGGCGCTGGGTGTTCGCGGTCCCTTCATGCTTCGCGTCCGAGCGGCGACCGTCGGCGACTTCGTCGCGGCGGCGACCGCTCGGACGCGAACCGGGCCGCGAACGGCGCGTGCTCGGTCTCGCTTCGATCGGAAAACGTGGTGGGGGGCGCGGCACCCCTGCGGAGCCATGAGTGGGTCGGCGGTGGGTGCGGTTCAGGGGGTGCGCGCATCGGTTCTGAATCGAAGGGCACTGTGGGGCCGGCACGGCCCCGCGCTTAGAGTTGGGGCGTGTCCGTGTCCCATGCCGAAACAGTGCCGACGTCCGACCAGCGCAGCCGAACGATGCCGGGTTCGGACGGTGAAGCGGGATTTCCCTTCTCGGCGGTGGTCGGTCAGGAACGGCTGCAACTGGCGCTGATCCTCTGCGCGGTGCATCCCGGCATCGGCGGCGTCCTGGTGCGTGGCGAGAAGGGCACCGCGAAGTCGACCGTGGTGCGCGCGCTGGCGCAGCTGCTGCCGCCCGTGGTGGACGAGACCGGCGCGCGGCCCGCCCGCTTGGTGGAGCTGCCGGTGGGCGCGACCGAAGACCGCGTGGTCGGCTCGCTGGACCTGGAGCGCGTGCTACGCGACGGGGAGCAGGCGTTCCGCCCCGGCCTGCTGGCCGCCGCCCATCACGGTGTGCTGTACGTCGATGAGGTCAACCTGCTGCACGACCATCTGGTCGACGTGCTGCTGGACGCCGCGGCGATGGGGCGGGTGCACATCGAACGCGACGGCGTCTCGCACTCGCATCCGGCGCGTTTCGTGCTGGTGGGCACCATGAATCCGGAGGAGGGCGAACTGCGTCCGCAGCTGCTGGACCGGTTCGGCCTGACCGTGGACGTGGCCGCCTCCCGGGACGTGGACGTGCGCATGGCGGTCGTGCGCCGCAGGCTGGACTACGAGGCCGACCCGGCCGGATTCGCCGCCCGGTACGCCGCGGCGGACCACGAGGTGGCCGAGCAGATCCTCGCCGCCCGCGACCGGCTGGGGCAGGTGGTGCTCGACGACGTGGAGCTGCGCCGCATCGCCGCGCTGTGCGCCGCGTTCGACGTGGACGGGATGCGGGCCGATCTGGTCGTCGCGCGCACCGCGACCGCGCATGCCGCCTGGCGCGGTGCCGACGCGGTGACCGAGGACGACGTGCGGGTGGCCGCCGAACTGGCGCTGCCGCACCGGCGCAGGCGCGATCCGTTCGACGAGCCCGGCATCAGCGAGCAGCAGCTCGACGACGCCATGCGTGACGCGGCCGAGCAGGCGCGGCCCGAGGAGGAGACCTCCACGCCGAGCGGTCCGGACGGCACGCCCCGGGATGCCGAGGAGCCGGGCGACGATCCGGACGGTGGCCCGGACAATCCGTCGCCGCCCGAAGGTCCGGGCGGTGGGCAATCGCGTGAAGGGCGCAGTGGCGCACCGACTTTTGCCGGTTCGCGAACACCACGCTGGGAGGTGCCCGGCGTCGGCGAAGGCGCTCCGGGGCGGCGCTCGCGCGCGGAATCACGGCACGGGCGGGTGGTGCGTCCGAGTGCCGGCACGTCGTCGGGCCTGCATCTGCTCGGCACCGTCTTCGCGGCGGCGCCGCATCAGCGTTCCCGTGGCCGCGGGAACGGGCCGTTGCGGCTGGCCGCCGAAGACCTCCGCGGCGCGTATCGGGAAGGGCGCGAAGGGAATCTGGTCGTCTTCGTGGTCGACGCCTCCGGTTCCATGGCCGCCCGCGACCGGCTGTCCGCCGTCACCGGCGCGGTGGTGACATTGCTGCGGGACGCGTATCAGCGCCGCGACAAAGTCGCCGTCGTCAGCGTGCGCGGCGCGGAGGCCGAACTCGTCCTGCCGCCCACTTCCTCGGTCGACATCGCGGTGCGCCGGCTGTCCGGAATGCGCACGGGCGGGAAGACCCCGCTGGCGGCGGGCCTGCTGAAGGCCAGGGAAATCGTGCTGCGCGAGCGTGTGCGCGATCCGCGCCGCAGGCCGATGCTGGTGTTGCTGACCGACGGTCGCGCGACGGGCGGGACCGACCCGGTTCCCCGCGCCCGCGCCGCGGCCCGCTTGCTCGCCAGGGACGCGGTCACCTCGATCGTGGTCGACTGCGAACGCGGCATGATCCGCCTCGGCCTCGCCGTGGACCTGGCGCGCGACCTGCGCGGCGGCTACCTGAGACTGGCCGAGCTGACCGGTGCGGCGGTCGCGGACGTCGTCCGCGCGAGTTCCGGGAACGGTAGTTCGGCGCGAGCGGCGTGAGCACGACTTTCGAGCCGTGTGCCCGGTGGAGGCCGCGCGGCCGCCCCTTCGGAGACGGTGGGGGGACCCGGTGAGTCGGCGTCCAAGGGTGGGCGGTTCGCGCGGCTTCCGGTCCGGACGTGGTGCACAGGTTCGGAGTGATCCGAGGACGAGCAAGGAGATTCGATGCCCAAGGGTGTTCCGGAGACAGTTCCCGACGACGGGCTGACCACGCGGCAGCGGCGCAATCAGCCGGTGCTCGCGGTGCACACCGGGCCGGGCAAGGGGAAGTCGACGGCCGCGTTCGGGATGGCGCTGCGAGCGTGGAACCAAGGCTTCGACGTCGCGGTGTTCCAATTCGTGAAGAGCGCCAAGTGGAAGGTCGGGGAGGAAGCCGCCTTCCGCGCCCTCGGCGCACTGCACGAGCAGACCGGCGCGGGCGCGCCGGTCGAGTGGCACAAGATGGGCGAGGGCTGGTCCTGGACCCGCAAACAGGGCACCGAGCAGGACCACGCCGCCGCCGCGCTGGCCGGCTGGCAGGAGATCGCCCGCCGCCTGCGGGCCGAACAGCACCGCTTCTACGTCCTGGACGAGTTCACCTACCCCCTGAAATGGGGCTGGGTCGACGTGGACGAGGTGGTCGACGCCCTCAACGCCCGCCCCGGCAACCAGCACGTCGTCATCACAGGCCGCGACGCCCCCCAACCCCTCCTGGAAGCCGCCGACCTGGTCACCGAAATGACCAAGCTCAAACACCCGATGGACGTAGGCCGCAAAGGCCAACGAGGCATCGAATGGTGATCCCCGCGAGCGGCACATCGCTGCGGCGAATCGCGAGAGGGCCGCACGAAGGTGTGCCACTCGCGGGGCGGGAGCGGCGATGAGGGCGGTGGTGGTGGCGGCGCCGGCGTCGGGGAGCGGGAAGACGACGGTGGCGACCGGCCTGGTGGGCGCGTTGCGGAAGGTGGGGCATCGGGTGGCGCCGTTCAAGGTGGGGCCCGACTACATCGATCCGGGGTATCACGGGTTGGCGGCGGGGCGACCGGGGAGAAACCTGGATCCGGTGCTGGTGGGGGTGGAGCGGGTTGTGCCGCTGTTCCGGCACGGGTCGCGGGGGTGCGATCTCGCGGTGGTCGAGGGCGTGATGGGGTTGTTCGACGGGCGGATCGATGACGAGTACGCCGGTCCGGTGGCGGAGGGGTCGACGGCGCAGGTCGCGGCCTTGCTGGGGGCGCCGGTGGTGCTGGTGGTGGACGCGCGGGGACACAGCCAGAGCCTCGCGGCGCTGCTGCACGGATTCGCGACCTTCGACAGCGGCGTCCGGCTCGGCGGCGTGATCCTGAACCGGGTCGGCAGCGAACGGCACGATCAGGTGCTGCGCGCCGCCTGCGATCGAGTCGGGCTGCCGGTGCTCGGGTCGTTGCCGCGCCTGGCCGAACTCGAAGTCCCGTCCCGGCATCTCGGCCTGATTCCCGCCGTAGAACACGGGTCGGCCGCGACGGCGGCGGTGGCGGCTATGACGGATCTCGTCGCCGCGCACGTGGACCTGCACGCCATCGCGGCGCTCGCTCGCTCGTCGGTCACCGGACCCGCGTGGGATCCCGCCGCCGCCGTGCGCGGTCTGGAAGCAGTAGAGGCGTCCACCGCGGCGTTTCCGATTGGAGCCGACGGGCCGGGGGCGTCGAGGGTTGGCGGTGAACTCGGTGCGCCGGAGTCGCCGCCTCCGGCTGGGATCAGCGACTCGGGGTTCTACGGTGAAGCCGGGGATTCGAAGGCATCGAGGCCCAGCAGTGCAGTCGGTGACGCGGGGGTACCGAGGTCTAGCGGTGGAGTCGCTGACTCCGGGGTGCCGGGGGTTCGCGGTGGAGTCGGTGACCCGGGGGCGTCGGCGTCTTCCAGTGGAACCAGTGACCCGGGTTTGTCGAGGGTTCGCGGTGGAGTCGGTGACTCGGGTTTGTCGAGGGTTCGCGGTGGAGTCGGTGACTCGGGGGTGGCGGGGGTTCGCGGTGGAGTCGGTGACTCGGGGGCGTCGACGTCTGTCGGCGGTGAGCGGGATTCGCATGTCTCCACCGATCCCGGCGGTGAATCGCACGCCGGGGAAATCCCGGCCGATCGGGAGGGTCCGCTGATCGCCGTCGCCGGTGGCCCGGCATTCACGTTCGGCTACGCCGAGCATCGTGAGTTGCTGGTGGCCGCGGGGGCGCAGGTGGTCGTTTTCGACCCGCTGCACGACGAATTACCCACGGGGACAGCGGCATTGGTGCTGCCAGGGGGGTTTCCCGAGGAACACGCCGCGGACCTGGCGGCCAATTCCGTCCTGCTGCGGGCAGTGGCCGCCGCCGCTCGGCACGGGATGCCGGTGCATGCCGAATGCGCCGGGCTGCTGTATCTGACCCGATCGCTGGACGGCCACCCGATGGCAGGGGTGGTGGATGCCGACGCCGCGTTCGGACCGCGTCTGACACTCGGCTACCGGGACGCCGTCGCACTGGTCGACTCGCCGCTGTGGCGGGTCGGCGAACGGGTCAGGGGGCACGAGTTCCACCGCACCCGTCTCGTGTCGGCGCCGCCGAATCCGGCGTGGGGCTGGCGCGGCAGCGCGGGAGAGGTCGTCCGGGAGGGTTCGCTGAGCGGCAATGTGCACGCGTCGTATCTCCACACCCACCCGGCGGGGAATCCCGCGGCGGTGCGGCGATTCGTCACCGCGGCAATGCGATTCGCGAGTTCTGGTGCCACCGGCTGATGTTGTCGTCGGCATCGGACTACGGCCGGGCACATCGGCGGTCGTGATCCGCGCCGCATTGCGCGAGGGCGTGAGTGGCTTCCGGATAGTGTGTCTGGCCAGCATCACCCAGCGCTTCGCCGAGCCCGGCCTGCGCGCCGTCGCCGCGGAGTTTCAGGTGCCGCTGCGGTCCTACTCCGCCGCGGAACTGGCGAACGTCGCCGTCCCCAACCCGGCAATCCGGACGCATGCGGCTGTCGGCACGGCGAGCGTCGCGGAAGCTGCGGCGCTGCTCGCCGCCGGAGGCGGACCGTTGATACTGCCGAAGCGCGTCGTGCGGGGCGTAGTGCTCGCGGCAGCGCTGTACGAGCGGTAGAACCGCGCTTTGTGCCGGACGCGCATCTCTTCCGGAACCGGTCGCGAAGACCGGTGTCGGCGGCGCTGGATTCAGGGTGCGACCGAGCCCCAGTCGGCGAAGCCGGTGGGGTCGTGGCGGCCGATGCTGGCGTGTTCGAACAGGCCCCATCCCTCGGCGTCGCCGCAGCGGGCACGGGCGACGTGGTCGGTCACCCCGTAGGGGGTGCGGGCGACGATCGCCGGATCGGTGAGGTCGTAGCGGCTGGAGGAGGACCAGTCGCGCCCCTTCCACTGGCCGTGCTGCCAGTCGGGATCGCCGCCGTAGCCGCAGCCGACGTGCAGCGGGACGCCGATGCCCGGCGTGATCTCGATCTCCAGTGGCTTGCCGTCCGGCGTGGTCAGCTCCAGTCGCGCACCGACGGGATGCCTTGTGCCGGAGCGATAGTCGATCGATATGCGGGGCCAGCCGAGTTGTTCGGTGCGTCCGTCCGGCCAGATCCGGGTCGCGTCGTTGAGCGTGCGCCTGCCGTCCGGATCTTCCTGCACGATGATCACTACCGCGAAGTCTTCGAACCGCAGCGGCACGTACAGCCACCAGAACCCGCCCGAGGGCTCGGTGGCCGCGCGTCCGGGCGGCTCGGTCTCCCCGACCGGGCGGATGCCCCATGAGCGGTCCCTGGTCCCGGTCCATACCGCCGGGTCGACGGTGATGTCGTCGCCGTCCACGTGCAGCGTCCCCGCCCACGAGCCGACCTGCGCGAACCGGGACGCGTCGATGATCGGCCGGTTGCCCGCGAGAATCAGGTGCGGTTGTTCCTGGACGGCGGGAAAGGCGCCGGTCCAGGTGAGGTCGAAGCTCAGATCGCCGTGTTCGCAGACCACCCGCAGGCGCCGCAGCGGCTCCGGCACCTCGATGCGGTAGCCGCCGACGCGCTGGTCGAGGCCCCGGTCGCCGAGCGCGTCGGAGAAGCGCACCGCGCGCACCGCGTCGCCACGGCGGACGGCGGCGTAGGCGTCGGTCACCCCGAGGTTGGGATACACGCCGAAACCGGTGATCAGAAACGTGCCGCCGTCGCGGTCGTGGGCGTTGAAGTAGCTGCGGTCGTAGAAGTTCCGATCGCTGGAGGCCACCCGGGCCAGCGACAGCGGGGTCTGATGGATGGGGTACTCGTCCAAAGGCACAGGCATGGTCAGTCCCATTCGTAGGTTCCGTCGAGCAGCGCTTCCAGGCTTGCCCGGTGCATGACGTAGTCGTCGCGACCCGGCGTGTCGGTGTCCTCGCCGAAGTGGATCATCCTGCGCTTCACCCGCGCCATGACGATCGCGTGCCGCAACGCGGCGTAGACGATGTAGAAGTCGAGATCGCGCACCGAGTGACCGGTCAGCTCCTGGTATTTCGACACCACGTCGTCGCGGCGCAGGAAATCGGGCAACCCGGGTTGCCCGAAGCGAGTGGCCAGATCCTGGAAGAACCGATGGATGAAGATCAGCCAGCCCAGATCCAGCTCGCGCGGTGCCAGCGCGGCCATCTCCCAGTCCAGCACCGCCACCGGGTCGAAATCGCGGTAGATGATGTTGCCCGGGCGGGCGTCGCCCCAGCTGAGCACATCCGGGCCGGTCTCGGCGGGCCAGTGCTCGTCCAGCCACGCGAAACTCCGCTCGATCAGCGGGATCTCGAAGCCGTCGTCCGCGAGCGCCCACCGGTACCACGAGCGCTGGGCGGCGACGTGCCTGCGCAGCGCCTCGCCCGGTCCGCTCAGCATCGGGAACAGCGCCGCGGGATCGGGAATGCCGTGGATCTTGGCGATCACCTCGACGGTGTTGTGCGTGAGCCGCAGGCGCTCGGCCGGGTCGGCGTCGAACAGCCAGCCGACGAACACGTACGGCGGGTTGTCCGTCGGCACCCGTCCGTCGACGCGGCGCATCACGAAGAACGGCGCGCCGAGCGGCTTCTCGTCGTTCTCCAGCCAGCACAAGCCCGGCACCGGTACGTCGGTGGCCGCGGCCACGCCCGCCATCACCTGGTACTGGGTGGCCAGGTCGTAGGTCTCGAAGACCGGGAACGACCCGGCCTCCGGCGCCATCCGCGCGACGAACGATCCGCGCTCCGGCCGCCCCGCGGCGCTCCATTCGGCGTCGAACAGGATCGACGTGCTGGACATGCCGCCGGACTGTGGACGCGACAATTCGGAGATCCGCGGCAGATCGTCCGCGGTGACCTTCGTGTGCAGCCAGCGCGCCAAGTCGACGGCGAGTGCGTCCAGGTCGCGTTCGCTGACGGTCAGCTGATGTCGCTGTGCCGGGTCCGGATCGTCGGTCATCAATGTCCTCCTGACACGTGCGGCCCAGGTGCACCGCCCGCGGTGCGCCGGGATACGCGACTGTAACGCGTTCTAGTTGTCGGCGGGCCGGAACCGGAGACGAATCCCGCTGAGCACGGTGGGGCAGGCACGTAGGCCGAAAGAGGTACCCGGAAATCGGGGGTTTTCCCGGAGGTCATCCCATGACCTGGTCGGATACGTTCGGCGAGCCAGAGTGTCGACCGGCGAGGGGAGCGGTGTGCGTACCGTCGAAACGGATGTGGTGGAGCCCCGCGGTGGCCGAACGCGGACCGGTGACGAGCGTCGTCCATGGAGCCCGCGGGCCCGGATCGCGTTCCGCTTCGCCTTCGCCTACTTCGGGCTGTTCTGCGTGCTGTTCGCGCAGATCCTCTTCGTGTTCACCGGCATCCTGAGCAAGTGGCTGCCGGAGAGCGCCGTCATCTGGCAGATGCGCGCGACGAGCCCGCTCGTCGGCTGGGTCGGCGACCACGTCTTCGGTGTGAACGCCGTCTTGCACGAGGATTCCGGCAGCGGTGACCAGACCGTCATCTGGCTGCTGATCTTCTGTGAACTCGTCGCGGCGGCGCTGATCACGCTCGTCTGGTCGATCCTGGATAGACGCCGCCGGGACTACATCACCCTGCGCGCCTGGTTCGTGCTGTTCGTCCGGCTGTGCCTGGGTGGCCAGATGCTCTTCTACGGTCTGGCCAAGGCGATTCCGTCACAGATGCCCGCGCCGTCACTCACCGCGCTGCTGCAACCGTACGGGACGATGAGCCCGGCATCGGTGCTCTGGAACCAGGTCGGCACCGCGCCCGGGTACGAGATCCTGCTCGGCATGGCCGAAGTGCTCGGCGGTCTGCTGCTGTTCCTGCCGCGCACCGCGACGGCGGGCGCGCTGCTCAGCCTGGTGAGCATGGCGCAGGTCTTCGTGCTGAACATGACTTACGACGTGCCGGTGAAGATCCTGTCGTTCCACTTGCTGTTGCTGTCGCTGGTCGTGCTGGCGCCGCAGGCCCGGCGGTTGGCGAACGTGCTCGTGCTGGAACGCACGGCGGAACCTGCCACACAGCCCCCGCTGTTCGCTTCCGGCCGTGCGAACCGGATCGCGGCGGCGCTGCAAGTGGCACTGGGACTCTGGGTGCTGATCGGTGGCGTGCACATCGGCTGGCAAACCTGGCGCGAGGCGGGCGACGGCGCGCCGAAACCTCCGCTGTACGGCATCTGGACCGTCGGCGAGTTCACCAAGGACGGGCATCCGGCGCCGCCGCTGATCACCGACGAGGGCCGCTGGCGCCGGCTGATCATCGATCGCCGGGGCACGACGGTGCAGAAGATGGACGATTCGTTCGTGCCCGTCGTGGCCGTGGTCGACGAGGCCGCGCACACCATCGCGCTGTCGGAGGCGCTGCCGGACACACCGCCGGACCGCTCGGGCGCCTTCACCTTCACCCGGCCCACCCCCGACACGCTGCGGCTGACCGGCGAGTTGAACGGAACGCCGGTGACGCTGTCGCTCGACCGGATGGACCTGAACTCCTTCCCGCTGCGCAGCCGGGGCTTCAACTTCGTGCAGGAATACCCGTACTTCCGCTGACCCGACATCCCGCGGCGGCGGGTGATCCACCCGAAACACGCTACGGCCGCGGCGCTTTTCGATACCTTCGGTCTGCATCGACCGAACTGGAGGGACCGCCGTGACCGAAGCGATCCTCGATCGAACAGACGCCGCGGACGCGGTGGGTTCCGATACCAGGCCTTGGCGCGGGGCGACCCGGGTGGCGTTCCGTTTCGGCTTTCTGTACTTCGGGCTGTTCTGCCTGGTGTATCCGTCGGTCGTCCCCGAGTTCCTCGGACTGGCGCGCGAGTGGCTGCCGGACTCGGTGAACTCCGGCGTCGCCCGTGCCCTGCGGCCGGTGATCGAGGGGACCGGAACTCGGGTGTTCGGTACGTCCGTGGCGGCGAACACGGCTTCGATCAGTGGCGACCAGGCCTACTTCTGGGTGCTGGTGTTCGTCGTCCTCGTCGTCGCGGTACTCGGCACACCGGTCTGGAGCGTGCTGGATCTGAACCGGCCGCACTACCGGGCCGTGCTGCCCTGGTTCCTGTTGTTCGTGCGCCTGTGCCTGGCCGGGCAGATGATCGCCTACGGCATGGCGAAGGCCATCCCGACCCAGATGCCGCCGACACCGCTGAGCCGGTTGCTCGAGCCCTACGGGAATTTCAGTCCGATGGCGGTGCTCTGGAACCACATCGGGGTGTCGCCGCAGTACGAGATCCTGCTCGGCTGCGCGGAACTGCTCGGCGGCGTACTGCTGTTCGTGCCGCGCACCGCGCTGGTGGGCGCGATGCTGAGCCTGGTGTGCACGACACAGGTGTTCGTGCTGGACATGACCTACGACGTACCCGCGAAGATCCTGTCGTTCCACCTGATGCTGCTGTGCCTGGTGCTGCTCGTCCCGGAGGCCGGGCGCCTGGCGAACGTGCTCGTGCTGAACCGCCCGGCCGGACCGTCTACCACGCCGCCGCTGCTGCGCACTCCGCGAGCCGGGCGAATCGCGGCGGCGGCGCAGATCGCGCTCGGAGTGTGGTTGCTGTTCTCGAACGCGTACACCGGCTGGGAAAGATGGACCGAGCAGGGCGCGGGACGACCGGAACCGCCGCTGTACGGCATCTGGGCGGTCACCGAATTCAGCGTCGACGGCACACCGCTTCCGCCACTGACCACCGACGAACGGCGCTGGCAGCGCCTGGTCTTCGACCGGGACGGCGCCACCGTGCAGCGGATGGACGGGTTGGTTCCGGTGCTCGCGATGGTCGATCCGGCGGCGCGCACCCTGGTCGTGGTCGCGCCGCCGCGAACGGAACCCTTGGGCAGCTTCAATTTCGACCGGCCCGCGCCCGAGCGGCTGACCCTGACGGGCACGCTCGCCGGGCAGCCGGTCTCGGTCGCGCTGACCTCGGTCCCGATCGACGACTTCCCGTTGCGCAGCCGTGGCTTCCATTGGGTGCAGGAGTATCCGTACTTCCGCTGAGCGCCCGGCCGGGACGGCGCAGTTCATGCCTCGAGATCGTCGGCGACTCCGATGTCCTCGTGCCACAGCGCGGGATGCTCGGCGATGAACCGGGTCATCAGATCGATGCAGCGCCGGTCTTCCAGGACGGTGATGGCGACGCCGTGCCCGGCCAGCCACTCGTGCCCGCCGGAGAAGGTCCGCGATTCCCCGACCACCACCGAACCGATGCCGAACTGGCGGATCAGGCCGCTGCAATACCAGCACGGCGAGAGCGTGGTGACCATGACGGTGTCGCGATAGTCGCGCCGCCGCCCCGCCGCGCGGAAGGCGTCGGTCTCGGCGTGCATGCTGGGGTCGCCGGACTGCACCCGGCGGTTGTGCCCGCGCCCGAGCAGCGTGCCGTCCGCGTCGAAGAGGGCGGCGCCGATGGGGATCCCGCCTTCGGCGAGCCCGCGCAGCGCCTCGTCGTAGGCCACGTCGAGCAGTCGTGCCGGTGTCAGCCGCTTCATCGGTCCGCCTTTCCGAACGAGACGCCTGCAAGGCAACCTACCGTCGCCGACTGTCGAAACGCTTGTTACCACTGGTCACAGTAGGTCTGGCCGTCAGGGGGGAGCGGTTCGGCGCACATCGCCGGGTGCCTGCGAGCACATCGGCTACCGGCGGAGGTCGTCGAGGTGCTCGATGCCGCCGGATGCGGAGCGCGCCCGAGGCCGCGCAGTCGCCCACCGAGTTCCGCGGCCGCCACCGTCCAGCGGCGCGGCGCCGGGACCACCGACCCGGTCCGGTGCCGAGGGCTCGGACGGCGTCGCCCTGAGCGCGGGTAACGCAGGCCCGTGGTGATCGTCGCGCCTGCTCGCCGGAACGTGGGCGGGCGGGCGTGCCGGGCGATTGCCGGTGCCGGAGGGCCACGCCGTAGGCTCGAAACTTGTGCCGAACACGTCAGACGCAACGCAAGACCAGCCCACCGGCGACCCGAACTACCTGGTCGGGCTCGATCTGCACGGACGGCGTGTCGTCGTGGTCGGCGGCGGGTCGGTGGCGCAGCGCAGACTGGGACTGCTGATCGCCTCCGGCGCGGACGTCCACGTGGTGAGTCGCGCGGTGACCCCCGCGGTCGAGGGAATGGCCACCTCCGGGCAGATCACCGTCACGCTGCGCGAATACGCCGACGGCGACCTCGACGGCGCCTGGTACGCGATCGCCTGCACCGACGAGCCCGAGACCAACGCGGCGGTGGTCGACGAGGCGACCCGGCGGCGGATCTTCTGCGTCCGCGCCGACACCGCACGGCTCGGCACCGCGGTCACCCCCGCCACCGCGCGCTACGACGGGTTGACCCTCGGCGTGCTGGCGAGCGGGCAGCACCGTCGGTCGGCCGCCGTGCGCAACGCGTTGCTGGAGGCCCTGCAATCCGGTGTGGTGAGTGATGACTCGACCCCGATCGCGCCCGGTGTCGCTCTGGTGGGCGGAGGGCCGGGCGATCCCGACCTGATCACCGTGCGCGGCCGGCGGTTGCTGGCCAGGGCGGATCTGGTCGTCGCCGACCGGCTCGCGCCGCCGGAACTGCTCGCCGAACTCGGGCCCGAGGTCGAGGTGGTCGACGCCGCCAAGATCCCGTACGGACGGGCGATGGCGCAGGAAGCGATCAACAACGCGCTGATCGAAGGCGCGAAAGCGGGCAAGTTCGTAGTGCGGCTCAAGGGCGGCGACCCGTACGTGTTCGGGCGCGGCTACGAAGAGGTGGAGGCCTGTGTGGCCGCCGGGGTTCCGGTCACGGTGGTGCCGGGTGTCACCAGTCCCATCTCGGTGCCCGCCGCCGCGGGCATCCCGGTCACCCATCGCGGTGTCACCCACGAGTTCGTCGTGGTGAGCGGGCACGTCGCGCCGGATCACCCGGATTCGCTGGTGGACTGGCCCGCGCTGGCGCGGCTGCGCGGCACCTTGGTGCTGATGATGGCGGTGGAGCGGATCGAGCAGTTCGCCACCGCGCTGCTGGAGGGCGGGCGACCGGCGGGCACACCCGCCACCGTCATCCAGGAGGGCACGCTGCGCACCCAGCGCGTGCTGCGCGCCGATCTCGGCACGGTGGCCGCCCGGGTGCGCGCCGAAGGCATCCGCCCACCCGCGATCGTGGTGATCGGCCCGACCGCCGGATTCTCCGCCGACTCGATCGTCCCGCACGCCGACTCCGCGGCCGGATAGCGCGTGCGGCCACCGTGGCGATTCGAATCAACCGAGTCGCTGCCTCGCCACCCGCACACCGACCGCCGCCGACCTGGCGCGTACGTGGGTTGGTGGCCGTCCGCAGGAGCACCGGCGATGGCCCATCACCTCGATCCGATACCGCTGGTGGTGCGCGACGACGCCCACCCGCAGGATCGGCGGGGCCGGTGCTCGTCGCGGGTCCGGCCGGATCGGTGGGCGGGCGAAGCGTGGCCCGGCATCAATTACAGTGACTCACTGTGCTTCGGAACCCCGCTGCGACGATGCAGTATCCAGTGACGCAGCGGGCCTTCGGGCTCGCGATCCTAGTCCTGAGCGGATTGCAGCTCATGGTCGTGCTCGACGGCACGGTGGTGATCTTCGCGCTGCCGCGGCTGCAAGAGGAGATGGGGTTGTCCAGCGCGGGTAGCGCGTGGACGGTGACCTCCTACGGACTCACCTTCGCCGGCCTGATGCTGCTCGGCGGCCGGCTCGGCGATGCTTTCGGCCGCAAGCGCATGCTGGTCGTCGGTGTCGCGGTGTTCACCCTGGCCTCGCTGTTGTGCGGGCTCGCGCAGAATCAGGCGATGCTGCTCGCGGCGCGGGCCATCCAGGGTGCGGGCGCCGCGATCGCGGCGCCGACCGCTTTCGCGCTCGTGGCGACGACCTTCGCACCGGGCAAGGCGCGCAACCAGGCGATCGCGATCCTCGGCTCGATGGTCGGCATCGGCTCCGTCGGCGGGCTCGTGGTCGGCGGCGCGCTGACCCAGCTGTCCTGGCGGTGGATCTTCCTGATCAACGTCCCGATCGGCGCGCTGATCATTCTCGGCGCGGCCTACAAACTGGCCGACACCGAACACCACCGCTCGGCCCTGGACCTCCCGGGCGCGGTGCTGGGCACCATCGCCTGCGCGGCGATCGTGTTCGGCGCGACCGAGGGGCCGGAGATCGGCTGGGGACACCCGGCGATCATCGGTTCGCTGATCGCGGGCGTGGTGCTGCTGATCGTCTTCATCGCGCTGGAACGACGGGTGGACGACCCGCTGCTGCCCTGGTCGCTGTTCGACAGCCGCGACCGCGTTGCCACCTTCCTGCTGATCTTCCTCGCCGGTGGGGTGCTGGGCGCGATGACCTTCTTCGTCGCCCAGTTCATGCAGAACGTCATCGGATACGGTCCGCTCAAGGCGGGTGTGGCGGCCATTCCGTTCACCGTCGGCATCGGCGTCGGCGGCGCGGTGGCTTCCAAGGCGGCGCTGTACATCGCGCCGCGCTGGCTGCTGGCGGGCTCAGCGGTGGTGCTCGGCGTCGGCCTGCTGTTCGGTTCGACCCTCGACGGCGAGGTGATGTACTTCGCGACGCTGCTGCCCCTGCTGGTGGTGATCGGCTTCGGCGTCGGCATCGCCATGGTGCTCTCGCCGCTGTGTGTGCTGGTCGGTGTGCCGCCGGCGAATATCGGCCCGCTGGCCGCGGTCGGGCAGATGTTCATGAACCTCGCCACGCCCGTGGCCATCGGCCTGCTCACCCCGATCGCCGCCTCCCGCACCCTGTCGCTCGGCGGCCGCACCGAGAAGGTGGCCGGGATGACTCCCGCGGAGATCGCCGCGCTGGGCGACGGCTACACCCTGGTGCTGTTCGTCTGCGCCCTGATCGCGTTCGCGGCCGGACTGGTCGCCCTGACATTGCGCTTCACTCCGCAGCAACTGGCCATGGCCCAGCACGCCCAGGAGGAAGCACAGCACGTGTGAGCCGCGCCTAGAAGCGGCCGGCCACCCGCCGGGGTGTCACGCGCACGATGACGCGCGGTCCGTCGTTTACCGAGGCCGGGTTGAAATCCGCGTACTTCTGTCCGGTGTACTTCGCCGAGAGTTCGTCGGGCAGTGTCTTGTCCGGGTCCGGGGTGATCGTCGCGGTGCCGCGGATCTCCGCGTAGACGTACGGGTTGTCCGGCGGGTTGATCAGCAGGGTGATGCGCGGGTCGCGGGCGAGGTTCTTGCCCTGCTGACGGTCGGTCGTGGTGGAGAAGAGCAGATCGTCGCCGTCGCGCTTCAGCCAGATCACGGTCAGGTGCGGTTGCCCGTTGGGGCTGATCGTTGCCGCGGTGGCGAAGACCTTCTCTTCGTCCAGGTACTTCTTGAGGGCATCGGAAAGCTCTGCGGTGGAGGTCACGTTCTGAGCGAACACTCCGGCCCGCCACGGCATTCCCGCCGGTTCCTGCGCCGCGTACTCGATGGGCGCCGCCTACTTGTTCTGCGGGAAACCGAGATTCAGCCCGCCGTGGCTGGGATCGAGCCAGCGGGTGGTGACCGCCTTGGTCCGGGTGAAGAACCGCACGCCGTCGGCGCCGTGCGCGTGCGCGTCACCGAACAGCGAGTTCTTCCAGCCGCCGAAGCTGTAGTACGACATGGGGACCGGGATCGGTACGTTGATGCCGACCATCCCGACCTCGACCTCGTTGTGGAAGCGGCGGGCGGCGCCGCCGTCGTTGGTGAACAGGGCGGTGCCGTTGCCGTAGGGATTGGCGTTGATCAGTGCCAGCGCGTCGTCGTAGCTGCCGACGCGCACCACCGACAGCACGGGTCCGAAGATCTCGTCGGTGTAGACGTTCATGTCGGTGGTGACGTGGTCGAGAATCGTCGGCCCGAGCCAGAAGCCCTCGGCCGCGCCGTCGGCCTCGACGCCCCGCCCGTCGAGAACCACGGTGGCCCCGGCGGATTCGCCCGCGGCGATGTACCCGGCGACTCGGTCGCGGTGCGCCCGGGTGACCAGCGGACCCATGTCGGCGCCCCGGGTGCCGTCGCCGGTCCGGATGGTTCCGGCCCGCTCGGCGATCTTGCCGACCAACTCGTCGGCCGCTCCGCCCACCGCGACCACCACGCTGATCGCCATGCACCGCTCGCCCGCCGAGCCGAACCCGGCGTTCACCGCGGCGTCGGCGGCCAGGTCCAGGTCCGCGTCCGGCAGCACCACCATGTGGTTCTTCGCGCCGCCGAGCGCCTGCACCCGCTTGCCCGCGGCGGTGCCGCGCTGGTAGACGTACCGGGCGATCGGCGTAGATCCGACGAAAGAGACCGCCTTGACGCCCGGGTTGTCGAGCAATTCGTCGACCGCGACCTTGTCGCCCTGCAGCACCGTGAAGACGCCCGCAGGCAGTTCGGCTTCGGCCCACAGCCGCGCCAGCCACAGCGACGCGGACGGATCCTTCTCGCTCGGTTTGAGTACCACCGTGTTGCCCGCGGCGATGGCGAGCGGGAAGAACCACATCGGCACCATCGCCGGGAAGTTGAACGGCGAGATGATCGCGACCGGGCCGAGCGGTTGGCGGACGGAGAAGATGTCGACTTTGGTCGAGGCGTTCTCGGTGTAGCCGCCCTGGAGCAGATGCGGTATGCCGCAGGCGAACTCGACGACTTCCAGCCCACGGCTCACCTCGCCGATCGCGTCGGCGAGCACCTTGCCGTGTTCGGCGGTGATCAGCCGGGCCAGCTCCTCTCTGCGCTCGTTCAGCAGCTCACGGAAGCGGAACAGGATCTGCGTGCGCCGGGTCAGCGAGGTGTCCCGCCACGCGGGGAACGCCTTCGCGGCGGAGTCGATCGCCGCGCGGGTGTCGGCGACACCGGCGAGCGCGACCTGCCCGGTCACCGCGCCGGTCGCCGGGTTGGTCACCGGCGCCGTCGCCTCGCTGGTGCCCGCGAAGGCTTTGCCGTCGAGCCAGTGCGCGATGGTCTGCATGTCTCCTCGATTCGCTCGGTGAGCATCGGCGGTGCCGCGGGTTCCACCGCTTACGGTCGTGACATCGCGAGAACGCCGCCTGACCACCACTGTCCGGCATACACCCTTCCCGGTCTTCGGGCGATCGGTGCGGAATTGAGCACATCGAGCTGCCGATCCGTGATCCGACGGCGGGGGGCTGGCAAGCCGTACACGTTCAGGACACCCACCGCTCGCCGCCGCTACGAGACGGCGACGCGGGGCAACCTCGATGCCGAGCGAGTTCACGGCGCTCACCGCCGGACGGCCGGACGAAGTCAGGTGATGATCAGAAGCTCGGTGGGCGAGGCTATCTCGGCGCGCAGCCCGGCCTTGGCCGCCACTCGAGCGACGCCGCGGACGTCGGCCGGTTCGGCTCTGGTGAGCACCAGGGCGCGGGTGAGCAGGCCCTTGTGGTGCTTGTTGAAATGACTCACCACCGTGCGCGACCCGTCCGGGTGCTCGGTGAGCACGTTGGCGGTGATCGCGCCGGGCACCCGGCCCAGCTGCTGGTAGGTGCCCGAGCGCAGGTCGACGACCAGATCGCCCGCGGCCTCGGTGAGCAGCGCGGTGGCCAGTTCGTCGCGCCAGACGGCCGAGAGGGTCGGCAGTCCGGGCAGTTTGGCGCCGCCGGAGAGCCGGTAGGCGGGGATCGGATCGCAGGCGCGGACCGCGCCGAACAGGGCGGAGCCGATGCCGAGGCGCGCATACGCCTTGGCCCGCTGCGCCTTGGTGAACGAGCGGGCGTCGAGGGCGTCGTAGAGGACGCCGGTGTAGCGCTCCAGCGCGGGGCGGGTCGGGGAGGTGCGCAGCGCGGCGTTGCGGGCGATCTCGCCGTCGGCCCCCTTGCCGAGCCCGAGGACGGTCCGGGAGCGTTCGGGGTCCGCCGCCAGCCGCACCACTTCCTCGATCAGCCGTGCGCGCACCGCCGTGAGCTGCGGCATCGCCAGCGAGTCCAGGGTGAGCGGCGCCCCGGCGCCGCCATCGGACTTGGTTTCGGAAGGAGGCAGCAGCACCAGCACGAACGAATACGGTAATGCGCTGGGAACGGCGTCCGGCCAGCGACTACCCTGTGCTTCCGTGATCACCCGCCTCTCCCGCCTGTTCCTGCGAACCCTCCGCGACGATCCCGCCGACGCCGAGGTGCCGAGCCACAAACTCTTGGTCCGTGCCGGCTACGTGCGCCGCGTCGCCCCGGGTGTCTACTCGTGGCTGCCGCTGGGCCTGCGCGTGCTGCGCAAGGTCGAGGACGTGGTGCGCGCGGAGATGGACGCGATCGGCGGCCAGGAGATCTCGCTACCCGCGCTGCTGCCGCGCGAACCGTACGAGACCACCAACCGGTGGACCGAGTACGGCGACGGCCTGTTCCGGCTGCGCGACCGCAAGGGCGCGGACTACCTGCTCGGCCCCACCCACGAGGAGCTCTTCGCGCTCACCGTGAAGGGCGAGTACAGCTCCTACAAGGACCTGCCGGTCACGCTGTACCAGATCCAGACCAAGTACCGCGACGAGGAGCGTCCCCGGGCGGGCATCCTGCGCGGGCGCGAGTTCGTCATGAAGGACTCCTACTCGTTCGACCTGGACGAGGACGGCCTCAAGGCCAGTTACGACGCGCACCGCCAGGCCTACCAGCGCATCTTCGACCGGCTGCGGGTCAAGTACGTGATCGTGGCCGCCACCTCGGGCGCGATGGGCGGCAGCGCGTCGGAGGAATTCCTGGCCGACAGCCCGGTCGGCGAGGACACCTACGTGCGCTGCCCGGAATCCGGCTACGCGGCCAATGTGGAGGCGGTGGTCACGCCCGCTCCCGAGCCGCTGCCGATCGAAGGGCAGCCGGAGGCCGTTGTGCACGACACCCCGGACACTCCGACCATCGCGACGCTGGTGGACTGGGCCAACAGCGCCGGTATCGCCGAGCGCTACGGTCGTCCGGTCACCGCGGCCGACACCTTGAAGAACGTCATGGTCAAGCTGCGTCACCCGGACGGGAAGACCGAAATCCTCGGCATCGGCATTCCCGGTGACCGCGAGGTCGACGACAAGCGCCTCGGCGCCTCGGTCGAACCGGCCGAGGTCGAGCTGCTCACCGAAGCCGACTTCGCCGAGAATCCGTTCCTGGTCAAGGGCTACATCGGCCCGAAGGCGCTGCAGGCCAACGGCGTTCGCTATCTGGTCGATCCGCGGGTCGGCACCGGCACCAGCTGGATCACCGGCGCCGACGAACCGGGAAAGCACGTCGTCGGCTTGGTCGCGGGCCGCGACTTCACGCCCGACGGCACCATCGAGGCCGCCGAGGTCCGCGACGGCGACCCCTCGCCCGACGGCCGGGGCACGCTGGTGGCGGCCCGCGGCATCGAGATCGGCCACATCTTCCAGCTCGGCAACAAGTACACCGACGCGTTCGAGGTGGACGTGCTCGGCGAGAACGGCAAGCCGGTGCGGCTGACCATGGGCTCCTACGGTGTCGGCGTCTCCCGCATGGTGGCGGTGATCGCCGAGCAGCAGCACGACGACAAGGGGCTGCGCTGGCCCGCCGCGGTCGCGCCCTACGACGTGCACGTCGTCATCGCCAACAAGGACGACGCCGCTCGCGCGGGCGCCGAAGAGGTGGTATCCGGCCTGCACGCTCAGGGCCTGGACGTGCTCTTCGACGACCGCACCGCCTCGCCGGGGGTGAAGTTCAAGGACGCCGAACTGCTCGGCATGCCGCTGGTGCTGGTGATCGGCCGCGGCTGGGCCGAGGGCAAGGTCGAACTGCGCGACCGCTTCACCGGCGAGACCGAGGAACTGCCCGCCGCGTCCGCGGTGGACGCGGTGGTGGCCAAAGTCCGCGGCTGACCTGATTTCGAACGGCCTCCGGCGGATTCCCGGGTTCACACGGTCGTCGCAACACTTTCGATACGTGAGGTTGCGGCGACCGTGGCGTTTCCGGAGGGCGCCGTCCGTTCGCTGTCCATACGGGAGGCGATGGAGAAGGCGCTCGCAGCCCGGCGACCGGGCGGCGGTTACTTACGCGACCGTAACCTGAATTCGCTGGTCACAGATCCGCGGACCATGTCCTGACTGCTATTACCCGCTGGTAAGTTAACCGGCATGACAAACACCGACGCGCGGTTGTTCAACCCCGCCAGCTATGACCCGCAGCAGTTCGACGCGGAGACGCGGCGTCTGTTGCGTGCCACCATCGAGTGGTTCGAGGGCCGGGGTAAACAGCGTCTGCTCGCCGACGACGCGAACGCGGTGTGGACGGCCGACTTCCTCGACTTCGTGAAGAAGGAGAAGCTGTTCGCCACCTTCCTGACCCCGGCGGCCTACGCCGACGGCGACCCGAATCGCCGCTGGGACGCCGCCCGCAACGCGGCGCTGTCGGAGATCTTCGGCTTCTACGGTCTGGCGTACTGGTACGCCGAGCAGGTGACCATTCTCGGCCTCGGCCCGATCTGGCAGAGCGACAACGAAGCGGCCAAGAAGCGCGCCGCCGCCGACCTGCTCGCCGGTGAGGTCATGGCGTTCGGTCTGTCCGAGCAGACCCATGGCGCCGACATCTACAACACCGACCTGGTGCTGACCCCGACCGAACCGGGCAGCGCGGACGCCGAGGCGGGCATCCTGTTCCGCGCCAACGGCGAGAAGTACTACATCGGCAACGGCAACGTGGCCAGCATGGTGTCGGTGTTCTCCCGCCGCGCCGATCTCGAGGGCGCCGACGCGTACGTCTGGTTCGCCGCCGACTCCCGGCACGAGAACTACCGCCTGCTCGGCAACGTCGTGCACCAGCAGATGTACGTCAGCACCTTCCGCTTGGAGAACTACCCGGTGCGCGCCGAGGACATCCTGCACACCGGCCCCGAGGCCTTCTCCGCGGCGCTCAACACCGTGAACGTCGGCAAGTTCAACCTCTGCCACGGCGGGATCGGCATGGTCGAGCACTCGTTCTACGAGGCGATCACGCACGCGGGCAATCGCATCCTCTACGGCAACCCGGTCACCGACTTCCCGCACGTGCGGGCGAACTTCGTCGACGCCTACGCGCGCATCCTCGCGATGAAGCTGTTCAGCGACCGCGCCGTCGACTACTTCCGCAGCGCGAGCCTGGAGGACCGCCGGTACCTGCTGTTCAACCCGATGACGAAGTCCAAGGTGACCTCCGAGGGCGAGACCGTCATGACGTTGCTGCTGGATGTGCTGGCCGCCAAGGGGTTCGAGAAGAACACCTACTTCGCCGAGGTGCAGCGGCTGATCAGCACGCTGCCCCGGCTGGAGGGCACGGTGCACGTGAACGTCGGGCAGATCCTGAAGTTCATGCCCAACTACCTGTTCGACCCGCAGGACTACTCGGAGATCGGAACCCGGCAGGACGCGGCCGACGACGCGTTCTTCTGGCGGCAGGGCCCGGCGCGGGGCGCGGGCAAAGTGCGCTTCGCCGACTGGACGCCGATCTACGACAAGCATGCCGACATCCCGAACGTGGGCCGGTTCTACGAGCAGGCGCAGGCACTGCGCACACTGCTGACCACCGCGGCGCCGGACGCCGGGCAGCAGAAGGACCTGGACTTCATGCTGACCGTCGGCCACCTGTTCTCGCTGGTGGTCTACGGCCAGCTGATCCTGGAGCAAGCCGCGATCACCGGCCTGGATCGCGACCTGATCGACCAGATCTTCGACTTCCAGGTCCGCGATTTCAACGCCTACGCGACAGCCCTGTACGGCAAGCCGTCGGCCAGCCCCGCCCAGCAGGGCTGGGCGGCATCGGCGCTGCGGCCGCCGGTCGCCGACCGCCCGCGCTTCGACCGGGTGTGGGCCGAGGTGGCCTCCTACAACGGCGCCTACGAGATGCGGCCGTAGGCCGCGCGTCGAGCCGGCGGCGGCCGGGTACCGCACCTGGCCGCCGTTCGCCGCGAGAACGCCTGCGGCGCTTCGGATCAGGCCTTGCCGGGGAACGCGACGGTGGGCGGGTCGGCGCCGAGGATCGACTGCCACGTCGCCAGCCGGACGGCGGCTTCGGTGAGCGCGTCGACACCGGCGCGCCGGATCGCCATGGACGCGGCCCGTTCGACCACCGACCGCCAGGCGACGGCGGTGTCGGACTCGACCGTGACGGCCAGTCGCGCGGCCGAGATCGGATCGGTGACCGGGAACGGCGCCGTGTAGGCCGCGTCGGGCGGCGGCACCGTCGCGCCGCCCAACGCGAGGGCGTCCACGGTGGTGTCGCGCCGGGCGCGGTGCGCGGCGGTGTGCTCGGCGACCAGCCTGGCGCGCTCGGGTGAGGCGTAGGCGGCGATCACGCCGTAGGCGTACACCGCGCCGTATTCGGCGTTCAACGCGTCGGTGAGGGCCCGGCGTTCGTCTTCGGTCATCTCAGCAGCACCCCCGCCTGCACCGCGCAGGCCGCGCTGATCGAGGCGAGCAAGCCTGCCCGGTAGCCGTCGAGGGCGCGGGCCAGATCGGCCGCCGATTTCCGCGACTCGGCCAGCCGCGCCCGCAGCGTCTCGACGCTCGGCGGGGTGTTGGGCGGCACCGCGCTGCCCGAAGCCACGGCCGACGGGCCGGATTCGCTCGCACGGGTGCGGTGCACCGGCTTGGTGCCGTCGGCGTAAACGCCGATGACGCGGTCGATTTCGGAGCGCAAGGCGTCGGCGTGCGCGGTGCGCTCGGCCGCGATCGCCGTCAACGCGGCGTGGCGGTCGGGTGCGACGGCGATGGCCGCGGTCGCCGCCGCGGCGTCGGCGCGGGCCGCGACCTCCTGTGCGGCAAGGGGATCCGGTTCATGGATCACGTCGTCGCCGGTGCAGCCCGCCGCGGCGCCGAGGGCGAGCACGCCCACCGTCGCACCGCCCGCGAGACGGATCGCGCTGCGACGATCCAGGGCGTCGGCGCGCGGCTCGTGCCGGTCGGAGGGCATGCCGGTAGTGCGCCCGGCACGCGGCGGGGCGGGAAGGCGGATGGGCACGGCACCATCGTGCCAGACTCACGGGGCGCCGCCGGACGAGCGGTGGTCGTGGCGTGCGTACTCCTCGACCACTGGTCCTTTACACTCTCGTGGCGCGTTACGCTAGACCTTTGGTAGAGAATTTTCCCACCGCGTCACAACTGAACCAGGAGCCGCCCCACATGCCGATGCCGACCGAGGAAAGGGTGAGCCAGCTCTTAGCTGGTCTCGTCGAACGCCGAGGATTCGACCTCGAGGGCGTCGAGATCTCGACGGCGGGCACGCGCGTGGACGCGCAGGCTCGGGTGCAGGTGACCGTGGATCGCGACACCTCCGATCTGGACGCGCTCGCGAGTCTCAGCACGGAGCTGTCGGAGCTGCTGGACGACGCGGGGGAGTTCGGCGAGACGCCCTACCTGCTGGAAGTCACCACCCCCGGCATCGATCGCCCGCTGACCGCCGACCGGCACTGGCGGCGGGCGCGCGGCCGGAAGGTGCGCGTCACGCTGCGCGAAGGCGCGCAGCCGCCGGAGCGGTCGGCGACCTTCGAGGCCAGGGTCGGCGCGCTCACCGGTGACTCGGTGGCGCTGGTGCTCGGCGGCAAACGCGACCCGCACCGCGTGACTGTCCCGCTCGCCGACATCGCCACCGCCGTCGTCCAAGTCGAGTTCTCCCCGCCCGGCGCGCGGGAGCTGGAACTCGCCGGCGGAGTCGTTCCGGGGCGGCCCGCTCCGGGCCAGGAAGACACGGTGGCGGTCGACGACGCCGCGCAGCACCCAGGAACACCGAATGCACTGTCCGAATCCGTAACAGCGTCCGATTCGCCGACCGAAGGGATCGTGGAATGAACATCGAAATCGAAGCCCTGCGCGCGATCGTCGCCGACAAGGGGATCTCGATCGAGACCGTGATCTCCGCGATCGAGTCGGCGCTGCTCACCGCGTACCGCCACACCGAGGGCCACCAGCCCAACGCGCGCATCGACATCAACCAGCGGACCGGCGTGGTCCGGGTGATGGCGCGAGAACTGGACGCCGACGGCAACGTGATCTCCGAATGGGACGACACCCCGGAGGGGTTCGGCCGGATCGCGGCGACCACCGCCAGGCAGGTGGTGCTCCAGCGGCTGCGCGACGCCGAGAACGAGAAGTCCTTCGGCGAGTTCTCCACCCACGAGGGCGACATCGTCGGCGGTGTGGTGCAGCGCGACGCGCGCGCCAACGCCCGCGGCACCGTCGTGGTGCGCATCGGCAGCGAGTTGCACGGCACGGAGGGGCTGATCCCGCCCGCCGAGCAGGTGCCCGGCGAGACCTACGAGCACGGCGACCGGATCAAGTGCTACGTGGTCGGGGTCTCCCGTGGTCAGCGCGGACCGCAGATCACGCTGTCGCGCACCCACCCGAATCTGGTGCGGCGCCTGTTCGCGCTGGAGGTGCCGGAGATCGCCGACGGCTCGGTGGAGATCGTGGCCGTCGCGCGCGAGGCGGGCCACCGCTCCAAGATCGCCGTGCGCACCACGGTGCCCGGCGTCAACGCCAAGGGCGCCTGTATCGGGCCGATGGGGCAACGCGTGCGCAACGTGATGAGCGAACTGGCCGGCGAGAAGATCGACATCATCGACTACGCCGAGGATCCCGCGACCTTCGTGGGCAACGCGCTCTCGCCGTCGAAAGTGGTTTCGGTCACAATTGTCGACGCCGAGGCCAGGGCGGCCCGCGTCGTAGTGCCCGATTTCCAGCTTTCCCTGGCGATCGGCAAGGAGGGGCAGAACGCCCGCCTGGCCGCGCGGCTGACCGGCTGGCGCATCGATATCCGCAGCGACGCCGCCCCTGACATGGGCGGATCCGTGCGAACGGAGGCGCATCGGAGTTGACCGGAGCCCCCTCGCGGAGTGCTCGGGATGACATGTTCGTAACTTCCGCGGGGGAGGGGTTCGGCGTTACGGGCGTGGCAGCGGTAGAGTGGTCCAAGGTTCAGTCCGAGCCCTCGGCTCCAATGCCCGACCGCACCACCGAGCAGCACCCGGCGCCCCAGCGCCGAGCCGCTCCGGTACGGACGTGTATCGGGTGCCGGAAGCGCGAACTGGCCGGCGATCTGTTGCGGATCGTGGCTCGGGACCTCGAGGCCGGCGACGGCTCTCAGGTCATCGAGATCGTTCCCGATCCGCGGCGCAGACTTCCCGGACGGGGTGCCTGGCTGCACCCCCTTTCGGCTTGTCTGCGCGCGGCAGAGCGGCGCCGAGCGATCGGCAGAGCACTACGAGTGTCCGGACATCTGGATATCTCAGCCCTGGAGCATTACCTCGAGAACAGGCACGAGCACTCATGAGCACACCGTGAAGTACCAACGATGAACGTCCATCGGAGATAACCCGAGGTCGTGCGGGCCGCCGTCCCCAGAACGGTGGAGCTGCTCGACCTCTCAGTGAGGAGAGCAGTGGCAGGCAAGGCCCGCGTGCACGAGTTGGCTAAAGAACTCGGTGTCACGAGCAAGGAACTACTCGCAACGCTCAAGGAGCAAGGCGAGTTCGTGAAGTCGGCGTCCTCGACGGTGGAAGCTCCCGTCGCGCGCCGGCTGCGTGAGTCGTTCGCGACCAAATCCGCCCCGTCGAACGGCAACAAGTCGGGTGCGCGTCCCGGCCCGTCCGGCCGTCCGGCCCCCAAGCCCGCGGGCGGTGGCCCGCGTCCCGGTCCCCGTCCGTCCACGCCTACGTCGGCGCCGACCGCGCAGGAGACCGTCGTTCCCGCCGCGCGTACCGGCGAATCCCCGGCCGTGAAGCCGGGCCCCGCCGCGCGTCCGGGGCCTGCGCCGTCGCCCAAGCCCCCCGTCCAGGAATCGGTCGCCCCACAGGCCGCCGCGGCCTCCGGCGCGACCGCGAGTTCCGCCCCCGCCCCGGCCGGTCCACGGCCGACGCCGGGCGGCCCGCGTCCCGGGCAGCAGCAGCGTCCCGGCGCCCCCTCCCAGGGCGGTCAGCGCCAGGGTGGCGCCGCGTCCGGTCCGCGTCCGGGGCCGAAGACCCCGCGCGTCGGTAACAACCCCTACTCGTCGGCTCCCGAGCGTCCCGCGCCGCGTCCGGCCCCCGGTCAGGGTGGCCCGCGTCCGGGTCCGGCTCAGGGCGGTCCGCGTCCGGGTCCGGCTCAGGGTGGCCCGCGTCCGGGTCCGGCTCAGGGTGGCCCGCGTCCGGCCCCCGGTCAGGGTGGTCCGCGTCCGGCCCCCGGTCAGGGTGGTCCGCGTCCCGGCGGCCCGCGTCCGAGCCCCGGCTCGATGCCGCCCCGTCCGAATCCCGGCGCGATGCCGTCGCGTGCGGCTCGTCCGGGTGGCGCCGGAGGCCCCGGCGCCGGTCGTCCCGGTCGCCCCGGTGGCGCCGGTGCGGGTCGTCCCGGCGGTGGCGGCGGCGGTGGCGGCTACCGCGGTGGCGGTGGCGGCGCCCCTGGTGCGGGTGCCGGTGCGCCCGGTGCCGGTGGCGGCGCGGCCGGTGGTTTCCGCGGTCGTCCCGGCGGCGGTGGCGGCGGTCGTCCGGGTGGTCCCGGTGGCCGCGGTGGTGCGGCAGGCGCGTTCGGCCGTCCCGGTGGCGCTCCCCGTCGTGGCCGCAAGTCGAAGCGGCAGAAGCGGCAAGAGTACGACTCGATGCAGGCGCCCGCCGTCGGCGGCGTGCGGCTGCCGCGCGGCAACGGCGAGATCATCCGGCTCGCCCGCGGCGCGTCGCTGTCGGACTTCGCGGAGAAGATCGACGCGAACCCGGCCGCGCTGGTCCAGGCCCTGTTCAACCTCGGTGAGATGGTCACCGCGACCCAGTCGGTGAACGACGAGACCCTCGAGCTGCTCGGCGGCGAGATGAACTACGTCGTCCACGTGGTCAGCCCCGAGGACGAGGACCGCGAGCTGCTGGAGTCGTTCGACCTCACCTACGGCGAGGACGAGGGCGGCGAGGAAGACCTCGAACAGCGTCCGCCGGTGGTGACCGTCATGGGTCACGTCGACCACGGTAAAACCCGACTGCTGGACACCATCCGCAAGGCGAACGTCCGCGAGGGCGAGGCCGGTGGCATCACCCAGCACATCGGCGCCTACCAGGTGCTCACCCATCTGGGCGACGAGGACCGGCTCATCACCTTCATCGACACCCCCGGTCACGAGGCGTTCACCGCCATGCGTGCCCGCGGTGCGAAGGCCACCGACATCGCGATCCTGGTGGTCGCCGCCGACGACGGCGTCATGCCGCAGACGGTGGAGGCGATCAACCACGCGCAGGCGGCCGACGTGCCGATCGTGGTGGCGGTCAACAAGATCGACAAGGAAGGCGCGAACCCGCAGAAGGTTCGTCAGCAGCTCACCGAGTACGGCCTGGTCGCCGAGGAATACGGCGGCGAGACCATGTTCGTCGACATCTCCGCCAGGCAGAACATCAACATCGATGCGCTGCTCGAGGCGGTCCTGCTGACCGCGGACGCGGCGCTGGACCTGCGGGCGAACCCGGACATGGACGCGCAGGGTGTGGCCATCGAGGCGCACCTCGACCGCGGTCGGGGCCCGGTGGCGACCGTGCTGATCCAGCGCGGCACCCTGCGGGTCGGCGACTCGATCGTGGCGGGAGACGCCTACGGCCGCGTGCGCCGGATGGTCGACGAGCACGGCGACGACGTCGAGGCGGCATTGCCGTCGCGGCCCGTCCAGGTGGTCGGCTTCACGTCGGTGCCCGGCGCCGGTGACAACCTGCTCGTGGTCGACGAGGACCGGATCGCCCGGCAGATCGCCGACCGGCGCAATGCGCGCAAGCGCAACGCGCTGGCCGCACGCAGCCGCAAGCGGATCAGCCTGGAAGATCTGGATGCCGCGCTGAAGGAGACCAGCGAGCTGAACCTGATCCTCAAGGGCGACAACTCGGGTACGGTCGAGGCTCTCGAGGAGGCGCTGCTCCAGATCCAGGTGGGCGACGAGGTGCGTCTGCGGGTGATCGACCGCGGCGTCGGTGGCGTCACCGAGACCAACGTCAACCTGGCTTCGGCGTCGAACGCGATCATCATCGGATTCAACGTCCGCGCCGAGGGCAAGGCCACCGAGCTGGCCAACCGCGAGGGTGTCGACATCCGGTACTACTCGGTGATCTACCAGGCCATCGACGAGATCGAGAAGGCCCTCAAGGGCATGCTCAAGCCGATCTACGAAGAGGTCGAGCTGGGCCGGGCCGAGATCAGGGCGATCTTCCGTTCGTCGAAGATCGGCAACATCGCCGGTTGCATGGTCACGTCGGGTTCGGTCAAGCGCAACGCCAAGGCGCGCCTACTCCGCGACAACGTGGTGATCGCCGAGACGACGACGATCTCGTCGCTGCGCCGGGAGAAGGACGACGTCACCGAGGTTCGCGAGGGCTTCGAATGCGGTATGACGGTCACCTACTCCGATATCAAGGAAGGCGACATCATCGAGGCCTACGAGCTGCGCGAGAAGCCGCGCGACTGATAGACCGAGACGAATCCGGACGCCGCGCGACGTGCGCGGCGTCCGGCCGGTCTTCCTGACAGGGGAGGGTGTGGGTGTACCTGGGTGCACTGGAGTTCGACCTGCTGCTCGGCGATGTGCATTCACTGAAACAGAAGCGCTCGGTGATCCGGCCGATTCTGGCCGAATTGCAGCGCTTCGGTGTGAGTGCCGCCGAAGGTGGGGAACACGATCTATACCGTCGCTCGCTACTGGGCGTGGCCATGGTCAGCGCAGGCATGGATCACCTGACCGAGGTGCTGGACAAATGTGAACGGCACGTCGCGTCGCGTCCGGAGTTACAGTTGCTGGCGGTGCGCCGCCGGATCTTCGGGCCCGAAGACTGACCGGCGCAGCGACGGCGCGGAGGACGGAGCTCCGGTGGCGACACCGGTCCGCGCTCCGACCGCCATCGAACAGAGTTGATAGTGAGGAGGAAACGGCCATGGTGGACCAAGCCAGGGCACGCCGACTCGCCAAGCGGATCTCCTCGATCGTCGCGACCGCGATCGAATACGAGGTGAAGGACCCGCGGCTGCGTTTCGTGACCATCACCGACGCCAAGGTCACCGGCGATCTCCGGGAGGCGACGGTGTACTACACCGTGATGGGCGAAACCCTCGACGCCGAGCCCGATTACGAAGGTGCGGCGATCGGCCTGGAGAAGGCCAAGGGTGTCCTGCGCTCCAAGGTGGGCGCGGGAACGGGGGTCAAGTTCACCCCGACGCTGGCATTCGTACTGGACACCGTGCCCGACGCGGCACGGCAGATGGAGGAACTGCTCGCCAGGGCGCGGGCCGCGGACGACGAGGTCGCCAAGGTGGCCGCCACGGCCAGGCCCGCGGGTGACGCCGACCCCTACAAGGTCGAACGCGACACCGACGAGTGACATGCGGTAGTCGATGACGACGATGCGGGAAACGGCCGATCTGGATGTGGCCGTGGCGGCGTTGGACGCCGCGCGCTCGGTGACCATCGTCTGCCATGTGCAGCCCGATGCGGACACCGTAGGTAGTGGTCTCGCGCTGGCGCTGGTGCTGCACCGGCGCGGGATCCCGGTGCAGGTGTCCTTCGCCGAACCGGCGGAGTTACCCGGGTCGATGCGCTCGCTGCCCGGCGTGCGGCACCTGGTGGCGCCCGCCGAGGTGCGTGCCGAGGTGGACCTGCTGATCGCGGTCGACTGCGGCAGCGCGACCCGGTTGGGCGCGCTCGTCGACCGATTGCCCGGCGCCGCAACGACGATGGTGATCGATCACCATCGGTCGAACACCTCCTTCGGGGCGATCAACGTGGTCGATCCCAGCGCCGAGTCCACCACGAGCCTCGTCGCGCGGGTGCTCGACGCGTGGGGCGTGCCGATCGACGCGGATGTCGCGCATTGCCTCTATGCCGGTCTGGTCACCGACACCGGCTCGTTCCGGTGGGTGCGGCCGGGTACCCACGAACTCGCGGAACGGCTGCTGGCCACCGGAATCGACGGCGCGGACATCGCTCGCACCTTGATGGACACCCACCCTTTCGGGTGGCTGCCCATGTTGTCGCGGGTGCTGGGCACGGCGCAGCTCGTTCCGGAGGTCCGCGGCGGTGTGGGGCTGGTGTACGCGTTCGTGCGTCGCGACGACATCGACGACGTGCGGTCGGAGGAAGTCGAGAGCGTGATCGACATCGTGCGCACGACCGCCGAAGCCGGAATCGCCGCGGTATTCAAGCAATCCCGCGTCGCGCCGGACCGGTGGACGGTGTCGCTGCGCTCGCGCGACAGCGGATCGTTCGCGGGCGACGGGGTGGACGTCGCGGAGGTGGCGACAGCGCTGGGCGGCGGCGGCCACCGTTTCGCCGCCGGATACACCGCGTACGGCACGCCCGGCGATCTGGTCGGTGCGCTGCTGGCCGCCCTCGGATGAGGCATGGCCGTCGGTAGCGGCGCCGTGCCGGTGCGCCCGTGCGGTGGCTGTGACGTCGTCGGGGGGTCGCCCCGCCCGTCCGGAAGCGCGGGTCGGGCGAGGTCTGCCGCACGCTGCCGTGGTTGTCCGTGGGGCGTGCCGAGGTGGAGCGCGAGCGGAACGACGGTGGTTCCGGGGAGGTGTTCGTGAACGCGCAGGGTTGCGGCGGCGCGGAGATCGGTGACCCGGCTTCGCTCGTAAATGGGACGGAGCCTGCACGGGTGGACCGTGCCGCCGCTGCCGGACCGAAGCGCATTCTCGGCATCGCGTTGCCTACCCTCGGTGTGCTGGTGGCCGAACCGATCTACCTGCTGTTCGATCTGGCCGTGGTCGGCAGGCTCGGGGCGCTCGCGCTGGCCGGTCTGGCCGTCGGCGGGCTGATTCTGGCGCAGACGAGTTCGCAGCTGACCTTCCTGTCCTACGGCACCACCGCGCGCTCGGCGCGTCGGCACGGCGCGGGCGACCACGGGGGAGCCGTCGCCGAAGGTGTGCAGGCCAGCTGGATCGCGGTCGCCGTCGGCGTCGCGATCCTCGTGCTGGTCCAGGCGTTCGCCGTACCGGTGACCAGCGCCATCGCGGGTGGTGGGGAGATCGCGGGAGAAGCGCTGGGCTGGGTGCGGATCGCCCTGTTCGGCGTGCCGCTGATCCTGCTGTCCATGGCCGGGAACGGGTGGATGCGTGGCGTCCAGGAGACGCGCAGGCCGTTGGTCTTCGTGGTCGCCGGACTCGCGGTGTCGGGCGTGCTCTGCCCCGCGCTGGTGCACGGACTGTTCGGCGCGCCGCACCTGGGCCTGCCCGGCTCCGCCGTGGCGAACGTGGCGGGGCAGATCGTCACTGCCGTCCTGTTCCTCGACGCGCTGATCCGCGAACGGGTTCCGCTCGCCCCACATCGGTCGGTCATGCGGGCCCAACTCGTGCTCGGGCGCGACCTCATCGCCCGCAGCTTCGCCTTCCAGGCGTGCTTCGTCTCGGCGGCGGCGGTCGCCGCGCGTTTCGGCGCCGCGTCGGTAGCGGCCCACCAGTTGGTGCTGCAACTGTGGAACTTCCTGGCGCTGGCACTGGACGCGCTGGCCATCGCCGCGCAGACGCTCACCGGCGCCGCTCTCGGCGCGGGTGACGCCACCGGCGCCCGCGGGATCGCGCGGCGCGTGACCCGCTGGTCGGAGATCTTCAGCCTCGCGCTCGCCGCCTGCTTCGCGGCGGGAGCGGTGGCGATTCCCGCGCTGTTCACCGAAGACGCCGAAGTGCTCGAGCGCACCCACGTGGTGTGGTGGTTCTTCGTCGCGCTCATTCCGGTGGCGGGCATCGTCTTCGCCCTCGACGGCGTGCTGCTCGGTGCGGGCGACGCGGCGTATCTGCGTACCACCACACTCGGTGCGGCAATGCTCGGTTTCCTGCCCGCCATCTGGATGTCGCTGGCCTTCGACTGGGGCGTCGCCGGAATCTGGTCCGGTCTCGGGGCGTTCATGCTGTTGCGGCTGATCGCCGTCGCGTGGCGGGTGCTGTCGGGCCGGTGGGCCTCGGTCGGCGCCGAGATGCCGAGGTGACCGACACCCCTCGGCCGGTGCGCGCGAATCCGGACGGATGTGCCAAGGTAGGTGTGGTGATACCCAAGTTGATGGCGGTGAGCGACATTCATGTCGGGCACCAGGGGAATCGGCCGGTCGTTGAGCAGATCAAGGCGGACTCGCCGGAGGACTGGCTCATCGTGGCCGGCGACGTGGGGGAGAAGACCGAGGACATCCGGTGGGCACTGGAGCTGCTGCGCCGCCGGTTCGCCAAGGTGATCTGGGTGCCGGGCAATCACGAGCTGTGGACGACGGCAAAGGACCCGGTGCAGATGTCCGGGGTGGCACGCTACGACTACTTGGTGTCGATGTGCCGTGACCTCGACGTCCTCACGCCGGAGGACCCCTTTCCGGTATGGCGGGGCGCGGGCGCCGAGGAGCACGGCGGTGCGGTCACGCTGGCGCCGATGTTCCTGCTGTACGACTACTCGTTCCTGCCGGAGGGAGCCACCACCAAGGCGGAGGGTCTGGCGATCGCCCGCGAACGCAACGTGGTGGCGACCGACGAATTCCTGCTCTCGCCGGAGCCGTATCTGACCAGGGACGCGTGGTGCCACGCCCGGGTGCAGGTGACCAAGCGCAAGCTCGACGCGCTCGCCCCCGATACCCCGGTCGTCCTGATCAACCACTTCCCCCTGGTCCGGCAGCCGACGGACGTGCTGTTCTACCCCGAGTTCGCGCTGTGGTGCGGCACCGAGCTGACCGCGGACTGGCACACCCGCTACAACGTGGTCTGCTCGGTCTACGGCCACCTGCACATCCCGCGCACCTCGCACTACGACGGCGTCCGGTTCGAGGAGGTCTCGCTGGGCTACCCGCGCGAATGGCAGCGCCGCGGCCTGCCCGAGCGGTTGCTGCGCCAGATCCTGCCGACCCCGCAGTACCCGCCGGGCACGCTGAACAAGTGGGGCGGGCACTTCCAGGTGACTCCCGAGATGGAAGCCGCCGCCGCGGAGATGCGCAGCAAAGCGCAGCAGCGGCGCGGACTGGCATAGTCGCGCCGCACATGGCGCTGCGATCCCGTCCAGTGGGGCTCGACTACGCTCGTCGGTGATGATCGAGAACATTCTGCCCACGGGTGTGGCCTCGGCCGAACTGCTGGCGTACCCGGAGGATCTGCGGCCGCATCCGGCGGAGGAGCATCTCATCGCCAAGTCGGTGGAGAAGCGGCGCCGTGACTTCATCGGCGCGCGGCACTGCGCCCGGCTGGCGCTCACGCAGCTCGGCGAGCCGCCGGTCGCCATCGGCAAAGGCGAGCGCGGCGCTCCGGTCTTTCCGCGCGGGATCGTCGGCAGCCTGACCCACTGTGACGGCTACCAGGCCGCCGCGCTGGGCCACAAGCTGCGGTTCCGTTCCATCGGCATCGACGCCGAGCCGCACGCCACATTGCCGGACGGCGTACTGGACTCGGTCAGCCTGCCGCCGGAACGGGAGTGGCTGAAGACAACCGATTCCGAATTGCACCTGGACCGGTTGCTGTTCTGCGCCAAAGAGGCCACCTACAAGGCGTGGTTCCCGCTGACTCTGCGCTGGCTCGGCTTCGAGGACGCGCACATCACGTTCGAGATCGAGGAAGGCTCTGCCGATTCCGGGCGCGGCAGCTTCCATACCGAACTGTTGGTGCCGGGGCAGACCACCGACGGAGGCACGCCACTGCTCTCGTTCGAGGGCCGTTGGCTGATCACCGACGGGTACATCCTGACCGCGATCGCGCACGCCTGATGGACGGACTCGGCGGGCTGCTCGTCATCGACAAGGCCGGTGGCTGGACCAGCCACGACGTCGTCGCGAAATGCCGGAAGCTGCTGCGCACCAAGAAGATCGGCCACGCGGGCACCCTCGACCCGATGGCGACCGGCCTGCTCGTGCTCGGTGTGGAGCGCGCGACCAAACTGCTCGGCCTGCTCACCCTGACGACCAAGGCGTACACCGCGACCATCCGGCTCGGGCAGGCGACCAGCACCGACGACGCCGAGGGCGAGGTGCTCACGACCACCTCGTCCGTTCACCTCACCGACGACGACATCGCCGCGCGCACAGCCGACCTCACCGGGAACATCGACCAGGTGCCTGCCACCGTGAGCGCGATCAAGGTGAACGGTGAGCGCGCCTATGCCCGTCACCGCGCGGGCGAAGACGTGCAGCTGGCCGCCCGCCCGATCACGGTGTCGCGGTTCGACGTGCTCGCCCGGCGCGATATCGGCGATTTCGCCGACCTGGACGTGGTGGTCGAATGCTCCTCGGGCACCTATGTGCGGGCGCTGGCCCGTGATCTCGGCGCAGCCCTGGGCGTGGGCGGCCACCTGACCGCGCTGCGCCGAACCAGGGTCGGGCCGTTCACCCTCGAGCACGCCCGCGCCCTGGACGAGCTGGCCGCCGCCGCGGAATCGGGCGCGCCGCCGCTGAGCCTCGACATGGACGCCGCGGTCCGCACCGCCTTCCCGCACCGGGACATCGACGATACGCAAGCCGACGACCTGCGCAACGGCCGCTGGCTCGCCCCGGCCGGGCTTTCCGGCGTCTATGCCGCCATCGACCCGGCAGGCCGCGCCATCGCCCTGCTGCGGGAGTCCGGTAATCGCGCGTCCTCGGTGATGGTCGTCCGTCCGGCCAACCTTTGATCCATGCTGGTGGTGCCGACCTGCTCGACCGGGTCGTGGATGCGCCGACCCCCGGCCGCTTGCTCGACGACGTGCAAATGCCCCCTTGCCGATGCCGCAGGATCACACCCTCGTCCGCTGATCCCGTACCAGCTCGGCTCCTGTCCCTGTCGCAGTTCCGGTAAGCCCTGTCGCGCAGAAGATTCCGTACAGTGTGGGGTGGTCGCCGGCGGCGGCCGTGGTCGGTAGTGGCGGCGAAGGTAGCGGGCATGAGTGATGGACCGGTGGACACGTTCGCGTTGTGGGACCGGGACGGGGACGGACTCGTTTCGGTGCAGGACATCACGGCGGGTATCCGGGCGCTCGGTCTGGAGGTGGACGACGCGGCGGTGGAACGGCTGGTCGCGGCCGCCGACACCGACGGCGACTTCCTGGTCTCGCGCGCCGAATTCGACGCCGCGCTGGCGGGCGGGCGCATCGAGGTGACCGACGCCGACGCCGCGTTCAAGGTCTTCGACGTCAACGGCGACGGCCGCATCTCCGTCGAGGAACTCGAATCGCTCATCCGTCACTGCGGCGCGGGCCGGATCGACGAACCGGCGGACGCCTTGCTGGCCGCTGCCGACACCGATGGCGACGGCTATCTCTCGCTGCCGGAATTCCGCGCGCTGCTGGAATTTCTCTCCCGATAGCGACGTGGGAGCCGCGTGGCCGCGCAGCCGGACGTAGGTCCGTCGAACCGGTCCGCGCCGTCTGAGCGAAGGCGCGGCAGCCGGGTCTAGCCGCCGATCTGGTGGCGCAGGCGCTGCACGGCGTCGTCCATGTGCTCCACGAGCAGGGCCCGGGCGCGCGCGGGGTCGGCGGTGCCGATCGCCTCGCGCAGGTCGACGTGTTCCCGGGCCTGTTCCCGCAGATCCGGGTAGGTGGTCTGCAAGGCGCCCAGGCACATTCGCGTCTCGATCAGCAAGGTGCGGGCCGCGCGCACCAGCCGCGGACTGGCGGCGCTCTCCACCAGCGCCTCGTGGAAGGCCTGGTCGGCCTCGGATACCCCCACGGCGTCACCGCGTTCGGCGCAGGCGACCATCTCCTCGACGCTGGGCCCGAGCGCCTCGTAGGCGATCGGGCGGCGGCCGTCGAGGATCAGATCCAGCGCGCCGCCCTCCAGCGCCGTCCTGGCGCGGTAGATGTCGACGACGTCGTCGAGGCTCAGTTCGATGACGAAGATGCCGCGGTGGCGGATGCTGTGCAGCAGGCCCTCGGACACCAAGCGCTGCATCGCCTCGCGCACCGGCCCGCGTGAGACCGCGAATTGCGCGGCCAGGTCGGCTTCGCCGAGCTGCGAGCCGGGCGCGAGACTGCCGCGCATGATCGCCTCGCGGAGCCGATCGGCGATCATCTCCGCGGTCGACTGCCGATTCACCGGCTCGAAATCAACGACGGACATCGATCTGCCTTTCCGCGAACAACGTGCCGAGGCCGGGAACGACCGGCTCGGCGCCGGCCAGCCGCAGACCCGCCCAGATGGTGACCTGATTGGCTGTGAGCACCGGTTTGCCCAGCGTAGCCTCGAGGTCCGGCAGCACCGCCATGGTGTGCATCGCGGTGTCGGGGATGAGCAGGGCCTGCGCACCGGCGTGGTCGTTGTCCGCGGCCAGCCGCAGCACCTGGGCCGGGGTGAGGGTGCCGACCTCGGCGGCGGTGTCGATGCCCGCGCTGGACATCGAGACGACGTCGATCCCCGCCTGGGCGAGGAATTCCACGAACAGCCGGGCGACTTCGTCGGGATAGCTGGCGGCGATGGCGACGGTGCGCAGTCCGAGCGCGTGCACGACGTCGGCGAACGCGATGCTGGTGCTGGTCGCGGGCACGCCCGCGACTTCGGCCAGCGCGCGCACCTGGTCGCGGGCGCCCTCGGGCCCGTGGACGAAACTGCCGGACGTGCAGGCCCACACGATCGCGTCGGGGCGGTGCCGGGCGAGCAAGGAGGCGCCGAGGCGCAGTTTCTCGGGGCTGCCCAGCTCGAGCAGTTCGGGCACGGCGTGCAGATCGGTGCCGTAGATGTGGGCCACCGGAAGGTGCGCGCCGATCGCCGCCGCCGCGAGCGGGTAGTCGTCCTCGGCGGCGTGGTCGGGGTAGATGAAACCGACGGTGGGTGCGTCCATGCGATGTTCTTCCTTCAGAAAACGTTGAGCAGCCACTTGCCGGGACCCATCATCGGCAGCTTCATCCGGCCGAGACAGGCCCACATGGTGAGCTGGTTGGCGGTGAGCACCGGCTTGCCGAGTGCCTTCTCCAGCGGCTCTATCACGTCGTAGGTCGGCAGGTTGGTACAGCTGATGAAGACGGCCTGGGCCTCGGGATCGTCGGCGCCGACGATGCGTTCGGCGATCGTGCGGTAGCTGACCTTCCAGATGCCGCCGCCGAGCCCGAGGTGGTCGGAGCGCACCACCGAACACCCGGCCTCGGCGAGGAATTCGTGCAGCCGGTGGGTCAGGATCTCGTCGTAGGGGGTGAGCACCGAGATCCGGGTGAGGTCCAGATGGCGGATCGCTTCGAGCAACGCGCCCGAGGTGGTGACCGCGTCCTGCGCCCCGGCCCGGCAGATGGTGTCGCGCAGCGACTTCTCGTAGGCGAGGCCTTTGATGAAACTGCCCGACGTGCACAGGTACGCCACGACTTCGGGTTCCACGTGCAGCACGTTGTGCGTGGCCGCGGTGAGATGCGCCGCGTCGGACACCAATTCGGCCATCTCCAGCGAAACCGGGACCGGCTCGTAGGGGGTGCGCGCCAGATGCAGACTCACATCCAGTGGCGCCCAGCGCCAGAGCTCTCGTTCGAGTGCGAGATCGAACGGTGCGATGATCCCGATGCCTCGTTGGGCAACGGGCCCCTCGAGGTCGGGAAAGCTCAGATCCACTACGGCCCCTCTCGCGCTCAGCCGGGACGACCTCCGAACACGATCGGATTGTTGACAATCATACGATGTGATCTTAGTGTGTCAATGTGGAACAGGGCCCGATTGTCGTCGTCCTGCACAGTGACAGTGTGCCCGACGCCGAGCGAATGGACCGAGTAGCAGGCCGTGCCACCATCAGGTACACCGAGGCGCCCGGATTGGCGGACGCCCTGCGCGGAGCGGAGGTCTTGTTCGTCTACGACTTCCGTACGCGGGCGCTGCCCGGCGCCTGGCATGCCGCCGACCGCTTGCGATGGATGCACATGGGCTCGACCGGCGTCGACCCGGCGATGTTTCCCGAATTGCGGGCGAGTGACGTGGTGGTGACCAACACCCGAGGCGTCTTCGACGCCGCGATCGCCGAATACGTGCTCGGCCAGATCCTCGGTTTCGCCAAGGACCTGTCCGGCTCGCTGCTGCTGCAACAGCGGCACGAGTGGCGGCATCGGGAATCCGAACGAGTCGCGGGGGCGACGGCGCTGATCGTCGGCACCGGCTCGATCGGACGCCATATCGCCCGGTTGCTGCGCGCGGTCGGGATGACCGTGCGCGCGGTGGGCAGGCGCGAGCGCGCTGCGGATCCGGATTTCGGCGAGATCGCCACCGATCTGCACGCCGAACTGGCCGGTGCCGATTACGTCGTCGCGATCGCCCCGCTCACCGAGCAGACCAGGAACATGTTCGACGCCGCCGCCTTCACCGCGATGAAACCGCACGCCAGGTTTGTCAACGTCGGCCGTGGGGAACTCGTTGTGACCGACGATCTCGTTGCCGCGCTGCGCACCGGATCGATCGCCGCGGCGGCGCTCGATGTGGTGGACCCCGAGCCGCTCCCCGCCGATCACCCCCTGTGGGAACTGCCGAACGTCCGGATCACCCCGCACAACTCCGGTGATTTCATCGGATGGCGCACCGAGATCGTCGACGCGTTCACCGAGAACTTCGACAACTGGATCGCCGGACGTCCGCTGGACAACGTGGTCGACAAAAGGCTGGGGTACGTGCCCGGCTGAAGGAGCCCATCCATGAGCTACCCCGACAAGAACCAACCCACCGACCCGACCGCCATGACCGCGGTCGAGCTGGTCTCCGCCTACGCGGCGGGCGCGTTGTCGCCCGTGGAGGCGACCGAGGCGATCCTGCGCGCGATCGCCGACCGTGACGGCGCGCTCAACGCCTTCTGTCTCGTCGACCCCGATCGCGCCCTGGTGCAGGCGAAGGATTCCGAGTCCCGCTGGCAGTCCGGTCACGCCCGCGGCCTGCTCGACGGTGTGCCGATCTCGATCAAAGACGTGTTCCTGACCGAGGGCTGGCCCACCCGGCGCGGGTCGACGTCGATCGATCCGGCCGGACCGTGGCCGGTGGACAGCCCGGTGGCCGCGCGGCTGCGCGAAGACGGCATGGTCTTCCTCGGCAAGACCACCACCCCGGAGATCGCCTGGAAGGCGGTCACCGACAGCCCGCTTGCGGGTGTCACCCGCAATCCGGCCGATCCGTCCACCACGGCGGGCGGCTCCTCCGGCGGTAGCGCCGCGGCCGTCGCCGCGGGCATGGGCCCGGTCTCGGTGGGCACGGACGGCGGCGGCAGCGTGCGCATCCCGGCCGCCTTCTGCGGCATCGTCGGGTTCAAGCCCACCTACGGCCGGATTCCGCTGTTCCCGGCCAGCCCGTTCGGTCCGCTGGCGCACGCGGGCCCGATTACGCGCACGGTCGAGGACGCGGCGCTGCTGATGGACATCCTGTCGCTGCCGGATCCGCGCGACCCCACCGCACTGGCTCCCACGCTCACCGCGTTTCGCGCGGAGATGCAGCGCGACGTGCGGGGATTGCGCGTCGCGTACTCGCCGACGCTCGGCTACGCCGAGGTGGACGCCGAGGTCGCCGCGATCGTGGACGCGGCGGTGGCTCGCCTGGCCGAGGCCGAGCTCACGGTCGGCGCCGCCGACCCGGGCTTCGAGGATCCGCGCGAGGCGTTCGAACTGCTGTGGGCGGCCGGCGCGGCCACCATGCTGTCCGGCTTCCCGGAAGGCACGCGCGACCGGGTGGACCCCGGTTTGCGTGCGGTCTGGGAGCGCGGTGAGACCGTCACCGCCGTCGACTATCTCGCCGCGCGCAACGTGGCAGCCGGAATCGGCATCACGATGGGCGCCTTCCACACCGACTACGACGTCCTGATCACCCCGACGGTGCCGATTCCCGCGTTCGAAGCGGGACACGACGTGCCGCCCGGCAGCGGCCTGCGCGGCTGGCCCGAGTGGACCCCGTTCACCTACCCGTTCAATCTCACCCAGCAGCCCGCGATCAGCATCCCGGCGGGCGCCACGCGCGCGGGCCTGCCGGTCGGGCTACAGATCGTCGGTCCGCGTCACTCGGACGATCTGGTCCTGGCGGTGGCCCGCTACGCCGAATTCGTGCTGGCTTCCTGAACGCGAGTGGCCCCGCGGCATGCCGCGGGGCCACTGTATGTGCGAGTCTCAGGCGCGGGCGAAGGCGAGCGTCTCGCCCTGCACGCCGTGCAACCACAACGTGTTGCACGCCGCGGCGATCTCGGCGAGCCCCTCCTCGATGGTGGCGAAGACGTTCCCCGGCACCCACCCGAGGTCGCCGTTGATCAGCAGATTGTTGCGGCCGTAGAACAGTGCCAGATCGGTGGCGCCACGCTCGTGCTCGGCCGCGGAGCCGGGCTCGTAGCCATAGGCGGGATTGCCGATCTCCCACGGCTCGAAATCGAACAGGCAGACGTCGCCGGGGATCGGCGTGACCGTCGGATTCTCCCGATGCGGGGCCGCGTCGATCCGGGGGAGCAGGGTGTACACCTCGTTGCGGGCGTACTTGGCGTGGAAAGCGTCGCCTTCCTGCGGCAGCGCGTTCCACACCGCCGCGCAGGTGCGCGGCGCCTCCTCGTCCAGCAAACGGGCGCGGCAGGTGACCGCCGCCTTGGTGAGCGTGATCGTGATGTAGCGGGCCATGCGGTTGCTTCCTGATCGGTGCCCGGCGGCCGGGCACAACGGACGGATCGTTCGCGAGCTACAACTCGGCGAGCACCTCGGACCAGATCGCCAGAGCGTCCTCGATCTGGGTATCGGTGACGATCAGCGGCGGGATCATTCGCACCACGTTCATGTGCGCGCCGCAGGTCAGCAGTAGCAGGCCCTTGTCCACCGCGGCGCGCTGGGCGGCCGCGGCGGTCGCCGGATCGGGTTCGCCGGTGGCTGTGGTGAACTCGGCGCCCGCGAGCAGTCCGAGACCACGGACGTCACCGATCGCCTTGACGGCGCTGTCGCGCAGACCGCGCAACAGCTGTGCGCCGCGAGCGGCCGCGTTGTCCACCAGCCCTTCGGATTCGATGACGTCGAGCGTGGCGATCGCCGCCGCGCACGCCACCGCGTTCCCGCCGTAGGTGCCACCCTGCGAACCCGGCCACGCCCGCCCCATCAATTCGCGCGAGGCCGCGATGCCGGACAGCGGGAACCCGCTGGCCAGGCCCTTCGCGATGGTGATCACGTCGGGCCGGACGTCGAAGTGCTGGTGGCCGAAGAACTTCCCGGTGCGCCCGAAGCCGGTCTGGATCTCGTCGAAGATCAACAGGATGCCGTGCCGGTCCGCGCGTTCGCGCAGGCCGCGGAAGAACTCGGTGTTACCGGGGACGTAACCGCCTTCACCGAGCACCGGCTCCACGATGAACGCGGCGGTCTCGGCGGGGGAGGTGAGCGTGGCGAACAGATAGTCGAGTTCGCGCAGCGCGAAGGCGGTCGCTTCCCGCTCGCTCCAGCCGTAGCGGTACGCGGTGGGGAACGGCGCGACGTGGACCCCCGGCATGAGCGGGCTGAACCCGGCCGAGAAACGGGTGCCGGAGGTCGTCATGGTCGCGGCGGCCACGGTGCGGCCGTGGAAACCGCCGTGGAAGACGACGACGTTCGGGCGTCCGGTGGCCTGGCGCGCCAGCCGCAGCGCGGCCTCGATCGCCTCGCTGCCAGAGTTGGCGAAGAACAGCGCGTCCAACCCCTCGGGAAGCACCGCGCCGAGCCGTTCGGTGAGTTCCAGCAGCGGCCGATGCAGCACGGTCGTGTACTGGCCGTGGATCAGCGAGGCCACCTGCGCCTGCGCGGCCGCCACCACCTTCGGGTGGCAGTGACCGGTGCTGGTCACGCCGATACCGGCGGTGAAGTCCAGGTATCGGCGCCCGTCGGTGCCGTAGAGATAGCACCCCGCGCCGTGGTCGACGGTCACCGGAGTGGCCTGTTTCAGGATGGGCGAGAGCTCGGTCATGGTGATTCGCCTCCCGGAGCGGGTGGGGAAAGATTGTCTATTGTCTGATTGTCGACAATATGCATAACATGGCGGCACCGGTCGCAGCAATGGCCGAACGCTGCGCGGTGCCGAAAGGAGCCACCGAACCATGCTCACCGAAAGCACGTTGAGCGCCGCGGAACGCGCCGCGATCGACACCGTGCCGCGCGGCTTGTTCATCGACGGCCGGTGGCGGACGGCGGCCCGGACGCTGCCGGTGTTCGACCCGGCGACCGGTGAACTGCTGTGCGCGGTGGCCGACGCCGATCCGGCCGACGGTCTCGCCGCGCTGGACGCCGCGTGCGCGGCGCAGCGGGAATGGGCGGCCACGCCGCCGCGAGCGCGCAGCGACCTGCTGATGCGCGTGCACCACGCGTTGCTGGCCGAGACCGACAGGCTCGGGTTGATCGCGACACTGGAGATGGGCAAACCGCTGGCCGAGGCGCGCGGCGAGATCGCCTATGCCGCGGAGTTCTTCCGGTGGTTCGCCGAGGAAGCCGTGCGTCTGGACGGCGGGTACATGCCCGCGCCGGCCGGCGGTTCGCGTTTTCTCGTGGCACGGCAGCCGGTCGGCCCCAGCCTGCTCATCACGCCGTGGAACTTCCCCGTGGCCATGGGCGCGCGCAAGATCGCGCCCGCCCTCGCCGCGGGCTGCACCTGCGTGGTGAAACCGGCCGAGCAGACGCCGCTGTCGATGCTGGCGCTTGCCGAGGTGATGGCGGGCTCGGGGCTGCCCGCCGGGGTGGTCAACGTCATCACGACGGCCGATCCCGCCGCGGTGATGACGCCGCTGATCCTCGACGACCGCTCGCGCAAGCTGTCTTTCACCGGCTCGACGGCGGTCGGCAAGCAGTTGCTCGCGCAGTGCGCGCAGACGGTGATGCGCACCTCGATGGAACTCGGCGGCAACGCGCCGCTGCTGGTCTTCGACGACGCCGATCTGGACGAGGCGGTCGAGGGCGCGGTGGCGGCGAAGATGCGCAATATCGGCCAGGCGTGCACCGCCGCCAACCGCATCCTCGTCCAGCGCGGCGTCGCCGAGGTCTTCGCCCGCAGGCTCGCCGCTCGGCTGGCGGACCTGCCGATGGGCCGGGGCACCGAGCCGGACGTGGTGGTCGGTCCGCTGATCGACGCCGAGGCCGTCGCCAAGGTGCAGCGCCTCGTCGATGACGCACGCGCCCGCGGGGCCACGGTGCTCACCGGCGGCTTCGCGCCGGACGGGCCGGGCACCTTCTATCCCGCGACCGTCCTGGTCGACGTGCCCGACGCCGCAGAGCTGTGCCATACCGAGATCTTCGGACCGGTCGCCGCGATCGGTGTCTTCGACACCGAAGACGAGGCGGTGAGCCGGGCCAACGACACCCCGTACGGACTGGTGAGCTACGTCTTCACCGAGAACCTCCGGCGCGGATTGCGGGTGTGCGAGGCGCTGGAAACCGGCATGGTGGGCCTCAACCAGGGCGTGGTGTCGAACCCGGCCGCACCGTTCGGCGGTGTCAAGGAGTCCGGGCTCGGCCGTGAGGGCGGGCTGACCGGGATCGATGAATTCCTGGAGACCAAGTACATCGGAGTGCGACTGTGAAGGAGTTCTCGTGAGCCGGTACCGCATCGCCGCCATCCCGGGTGACGGGATCGGAGTCGACGTCACCGCGGAGGCGGTGCGCGTGCTCGACGCCGTGCTGCCCGGTCTGGAGTGGACCGAATTCGATTGGTCCTGTGAGAACTACCTGCGCACGGGGGCGATGATGCCGCCCGACGGCGCGGCGCGACTCGCGGGCTTCGACGCGATCCTGCTCGGCGCCGTCGGCTTTCCCGGTGTGCCCGACCACGTTTCGCTGTGGGGGCTGCTGATCCCGCTGCGCCGCGCCTTCGGTCAGTACGTCAACCTGCGCCCGGTGCGCCTGCTGCCCGGCACGGAGTCGGCACTGCGCGGCCGGACCGCCGACGATTTGGACATTCTCATCGTGCGGGAGAACTCCGAGGGCGAATACTCCCGGATCGGCGGCATCCACAACGAGGGCCGCCCCGACGAATTCGTGCTCCAGGAATCGGTGTTCACCCGCACCGGATGCGAGCGGATCATCCGCTACGCGTTCGAGCGGGCCGCCGAACGGTCGGGGCGGTTGTGCTCGGCGACCAAGTCCAACGGGATCATCCACTCGATGCCGTACTGGGACAGCGTCTTCGAGCGTGTCTCGACCGAGTATCCCAGAGTGGAGACGCGGCAGACGCACGTCGACGCGCTGGCCGCCGAACTCGTGCTGCACCCGGACCGGCTGGACGTGATCGTGGGCTCGAATCTGTTCGGCGACATCCTCTCCGACCTCGCCGCCGCCGTGACCGGCGGGCTCGGTCTGGCGCCGTCGGGCAATATCAACCCCGAGCGCACCGGCCCCTCGATGTTCGAGGCGGTGCACGGCAGTGCCCCCGACATCGCCGGTCAGGGCATCGCGAACCCGGTCGCGCAGATCCTCGCGGGCGCGATGCTGCTCGACCATCTGGGCGAGTCCGCCGCGGCCGCCGCGGTCGACCGAGCGGTCTGCGACGTGCTCGCAGCCGGGGAGATCCGCACCCCGGACCTCGGCGGCACCGCGACCACCACCGAACTCGGCGATGCCATCGCCACTCGCGCGGCAGAACTGGCCCGCGCCGCCGCCCCGGCCGACCGCGGCTGACCTGATCGCTCGGATAGTTCTCGGACTCCGCCGCCGGCGGCGGGAACGGTCGATGGTGGCGGTGGCCGCCGCTGTGATGACCCGCGCGAACACTCCGATCGCTCGGAGGATGGCCGACGACGCGCGGCAGCCGGAGCCGTGCCGACCTCGACGGGTGCGACCCGCCGACCGAGCGGACCGGCTCAGGCGGTGAGCCAGATGGCCTCGGCGGCGGGGCGCCCGAGGTCCGTCTGCGAGTCGGTGGCGCCGATGCGGATGGCGATGGTGCCCGCGAAGTCGCGGCGTTCGACGACCGTGATCGCGGTGTCCAGCGCGATGCCGACGGAGTCGAAGTAGCGCAGCATGTCGGGGTCGGCGTCGGAGATGCGCGCGACCCGGCCGGTCTCACCCGCGTGGAAGTCGCTGAGCTGGCGCGCGGGCGGGGTCGGCACCGCGCCGTCCACCGAGGGGATCGGATCGCCGTGCGGGTCGCGATCGGGGTATCCGAGCTTGGCGTCGATCCGGGCCATCAGCAGTTCGGAGACGGCGTGCTCGAGCACCTCGGCCTCGTCGTGCACCTCGTCCCAGCCGTAACCGAGCTCGTTCACCAGGAACGTCTCGATGAGCCGGTGCCTGCGCACCATCGCGACGGCGGCGCGGCGGCCCTCGGGGGTGAGGGCGATCGCCCCGTAGCGGGCATGCTCGACCAACCCCTGGTCGGCGAGTTTGCGGACGGCTTCGGACACCGTGGAGGCCGACACGCCGATTCGCTCGGCGAGCAATTTGGTGGTCACCTTCTCCTGCGACCACTCCTGCGCGGTCCAGATGACCTTCAGGTAGTCCTGGGCGACCGACGAGAGCACCGGCGCGATCGTCGCGGTACCGCCGTGCGCGTCGCCCGGCGCCGGGGCGTCGGCCAACTCGCGTCGAGTGGCGATATCTCGTTTACCTGGCACACCCCCGAGCTTAGGCACTGGCGTGCCGATGCACACATCCTCGACCCGCGGCCGGCGCAGCGACAACGAAGCGCTGTTCGCCGTTCACCCGCCGCGAAGTGGGCGGATCGGTGTCCGCGTGTGCGTGGGTCGGACCGATGTCGACAGATCCACCGCGTCGCGATGCGCGGCCACGCCGTCGAATCGGCGACCGGTCAACCGGGCGGTGGCCGGTGCGCCCACCGGCTCGCCGGACAACGCGTAGAACGTCGCCGTGGCGAACCCGGTGAACTCGTCGCCGGTCACGTCGAGCTCGAAGGCGACGATTCCTTTGCGCACCACGGCGGGGTCGGTGCGATCGACGGTGAACTCCAGGAAGGCGCCGGTGACCCGCTCGCCCGCGCTGCGCCAGGTGCCCATGCCGTTGCTGTCGCTCGTGGCGCGATTGCCGTGATCGGGATTCGATTGCAGCATCGTGCCGCCAGGATGGAACTGCATCACGTGGTAGCCGAACGGAGCGCCGTCGGCGCGAACTTCCCAGGTGCCGTGCACCGGATGCCGATCGCTCATGCCGTCTCCCCGCAGACGATCGCGAGCGCGGCGATGCCCCGATCGATATCGTCGCGCGGCACGTTCGCGAAACTCAGCCGCATGGTGTTGCGGTGCTCCGCGACGTCGTCGGCGTAGAAGGCGCTGCCGGGCAGGAACGCCACCCCCTGCCGCAGTGCCCGCGCCAGCAGCGCATCGGCATCGAAATCGGTCGGCCCCTCGATCCACATGAACATCCCGCCCTCCGGCTCGACCCAGCGGAACCCCGGCGGGAAATGCCGCTCGAGCGCGACCGACAACGCGTCCAACTTGGCCGCATAGGCGTCGACGAGGTGGGCGAGGTGGGCGATCCCGGCCGAACTGCCGAGGAATTCGGCGGCAATCGCCTGGCAGTACGTCGAAGTCTGCATATCAATGCCCTGCTTCAACGCCAGCACGGTCCGCAGGAGATCCGGGGGCATGACGGTGATTCCGACGCGGATCGCGGGAGCGAGCGTTTTCGACAGGGAGGTGATGTAGACCGAGTTGTCCGGCGCGAACGACGACAGCGCGGGCTGTGCCACGCCGCGATAGCGCAGGTCGGTGTAGACGTCGTCTTCGACCACCAGCGTGCCGTGGCGGACGACGATCTCGGCGATTTCCGCACGCCGATCGGCGGGCATCGTCCGCCCGGTTGGATTCTGGAAAGTGGGCAGTAGATAGACGAATGCCGCGTCGTGTCGGGACAGGGCTTCCGCGAGCGCTTCCGGCACGAGGCCGAATTCGTCGGAGGGCACCGGCACGACGGCGGCTCCGTGGCTGCGGAATTCCTTCACCGCCGGGCCGTAAGTGGGAGTCTCGACCAGCACCACGTCCCGCGGGTCGAGCAGCGCCAAACACACATTGTGCAATGCGCCGGAGCCGCCGGTCGAGATATGCAGGCGATCGGGCGTGCACCGAATATCGCGATTGTGCAAAAGGTTTCGGGCTTCCTCCAACAGCGGGGCGAATCCCTGGGTCATCCCGTATTGGAGGACGGCGCTGCCGTATCTGCCCACGACCGTCTGCGCCAGCGTGGCGACGAGCTCGCTCGGCAGCAGAGCGGGGTCGGGCGCTCCGACGGCGAAGGACACCACGTCGGGGCGGTTCGCGAGTGCCGCGAAGATGTCGTCGATCGGCCCGCTGGTCACCTCGGCCGCGCCGCGGCTGCGTTTGCGGACGGCCACGTCAGCCGACCGGGTCGAGGCGCCGCAGGCGGGCAACCACTTCGGGTACGTCGGCGTCGTATTCCGGCGTCAGCACCACGTCGTCGTTGAACAGCGGATCGGTCCGCATTTCCACCGCTACCAGATCCTCGGCCTCGTCGAGATTCACCGCCACGTGCACGACGCCTTCGGGGATGTAGATGAACTCGCCCGGACCGTGGAAATGTGGCGTCAGCTCCGGGCCGATCAGGGTGACCGCTCGTCCGCGCAGGCAGACGACGACGATCTCGCTGTGCGCATGATAATGCGCTTTCGACATCGCGCCCGGGGCCATGTTGACCATGCCCGCCGAGATTCCTGTGGCGCCACAGGTTTCGGTGGTGACGCAAGGAATGAGGCGTTGTCGTTGCCTGCCGATTGTTTCGGCCGAATCGGACGGTTTGATCACACGCACGTGCTTGACTGCACTTTTCATGGCTACTCCGGGGCACTCCGTCACCGACGAATTGGACGCTAGACCATTCCCGCTGCTGGCGAGACGAACTCGTCGGCCTGTGGGAAACCGGCGTGTATCGGCGCTTTCGCGATGCCGTACGGATCCTTTCCGGTGACCTGAGATTTCCTCGGCGATGTCGTCGACACCGACGGCGCGGCACCGCGATGCGCCGTCGGGCAGCGGCCGCGGCCACCCCCCGGTTATCCCTCGGGCGGCTACCGCGCGTCTCCTGCCGCGGCGGGGGTTGGCCCGGCCGATCGGCGCCGTTCCCGCCGGGTGGCGTACGACCTGTCCGCGCCCGCGGCGCCAGGCACGGCTCGCGCCTCCGCGTCGGCTCACCGCAGCGGAACCGTTGTGTGAGATCAGCACGCCCGAATACTGTTCGCTACCTGATTTGCGTAGGCTGCGCACTGTGCAGAGATGGCGAAGTCTCGACGAGGTGCCCGCGGACTGGGGGCGCTGTGTCGTCACGATCGGTGTGTTCGACGGTGTGCACCGCGGCCACGCGCAGCTGATCAGCCGGGCCGTGAAGTCCGCCGCCGCGCGCGGCGTGCCCGCCGTGCTGATGACGTTCGATCCGCACCCGATGGAAGTGGTCCGCCCCGGCTCGCACCCCGCGCAGCTGACCACCCTCACCCGCCGCGCCGAACTGGCCGAGGAACTGGGCGTGGACGTGTTCTGCGTCATGCCCTTCACCCATGAGTTCATGAAGCTGACTCCCGCGCGTTATGTGCACGACCTGCTGGTGGAGCGGTTGCACGTGGTCGAGGTGGTGGTCGGTGACAACTTCACCTTCGGCAAGAAGGCCACGGGCACCGTCGAGACCATGCGCGAGCTCGGCAAGCGCTTCGGCTTCGAGGTCGACGGCGTGACGCTGCTCGCCGAACACGCCGTGACCTTCTCCTCGACCTACATCCGCGCGTGCGTCGACGCCGGTGACATGGCGGCCGCGGCCGAGGCGCTGGGACGTCCCCATCGGGTGGAGGGCGTCGTCGTGCACGGTGACGGCCGGGGCAAGCAACTCGGTTTCCCCACCGCGAACGTCGCGCCGCCGATGCACGCCGCGATCCCGGCCGACGGCGTGTACGCCGGATGGTTCACCGTGCTCGGCCCCGGCCCCACCATCGGGACCGTCACCCCGGGCGAGCGGGCCATGGCCGCCATCTCGGTGGGCACCAACCCGACCTTCTCCGGCCGCGCCCGCACCGTCGAGGCGTACGTGCTCGACGGCGAGGCCGATCTCTACGGTCAGCACGTCGCGGTGGATTTCGTCGAGCACATCCGCGGCCAGCGGAAGTTCGACTCGGTGGAGGAGCTCGTCGAGTGCATGGGCCGCGATGTGGACACCGCGCGCAAGATCCTCATCGCCGTCGACGCCGGGTGAGCGTCAGGACTTCATGAAGTCGAGCAGGTCGTCGTTGAGCTGCGCGGCATGCGTGATGTACAGGCCGTGCCCGGCGGTCGGGTACTCCTTGTAGACGCAGTCCGGAACGAGTTCCGCGGTGCGCCTGCTGCTGGCGTCGATCGGGATGGACTGATCCGGCACCCCGTGCACGACCAGAGCGGGTATCGGCAGTTTCCGCAGGGTCTCGCGGTGGTCGGACGGGAAGGTCGACTCCCAGACCGCGATGGTGGCCCACGGCGCGGCGGACAAGCAGCGGCGCGTCTCGTGCTCGATCAGCGCGGGGGAGACGTCGTTGCCGAGGTGGGTGGCGAAGTATCCTTGCGCGCGGTCGGCGAACCATTTGGGCCGGTCGGTGCGCCACTGCGCGACGGAGGCCAGGGCCGCCTCGTCCGGCAGGCCATGGGGGTTGTCCTCGGTCTGCCGCAGGAACGGCAGCGTGGTGGCGAACAGCGCGATGCGCGCGACCCGCGCGGTGCCGTGCCTGGCGAGGTAGCGCGCGACTTCGGCGCCGCCCGCGGAGTGGGCGACCAGGGTGAGCTCGCGCAGGTCCAGGTGTTCGATCAGCTCGGCCACGTCGTCGGCGCGGGTGTCCAGGTCGTATCCGGTCGACGGCCGGTCGGAGCGGCCGTGCCCGCGCCGGTCGAGCAGCACGCAGCGGTAACCCCGCTCGACGAAGAACGGGACCTGGTACTCCCACATCTCCGTGTTCAGCGCCCACCCGGCGATGAACACGATCGGTGCTCCGGTTCCGTAGTCCTCGTAGGCCAGGCGGGTGCCGTCGGTCGTCTCCAGGTAGGGCATCGTCTTCTCCTCGTATTCGGCGGTACGAGAAGAAGATTCGCAGCCGGACCGCGCGGAGTCGATTACCCGGGAGGTAATGCCGATGCTTCCCTGTGCCGCACGGCCGGAACCGGGGACGAGACCCGCGGGCGGCGATTTCGGCGTGCGGCGCCCGGTCCGGTAGGGTGGTCCCTCGGGTTTGCTGCGGTCCGCGGTGGCGCCCATACCCGGGTAACCGGACCTTCGAGCGCGGAACTGAGAAACAGGAGTGGATGCCTCATGGCGCTGACCACCGAGCAGAAGTCGGCGATTCTCGCCGAGTACGGCCTGCACGAGAAGGACACCGGTTCGCCGGAGGCGCAGATCGCGCTGCTGTCCAAGCGGATCGCCGACATCACCGAGCACCTGAAGAAGCACAAGCACGACCACCACACCCGGCACGGTCTGATGGCGCTGATCGGTCGTCGCAAGCGGCTGTCGAAGTACCTGCAGGACAACGACATCAACCGCTACCGTTCGCTGATCGAGCGCCTCGGGCTTCGTCGGTAGTTCTTTCCGGCGCCTTCGGCGCCGAGGTTCGCGGCCGCTCATGGCTCGCGTCCGAGCAACCGCTGCCGGCGACTTCGTCGCGGACGCAGTGATCCCTCGACGCGAGCCGGGCCGCGAACGGCGCGTGAGACCGTGCGGCGGTATGGCTGCCGTGGTCGACTTGCGCGCTTCGATGTGTGGGGGTGAGCTCGGTCCGGGCGCTCGTGAACCGCGGTGGCGGTAACAGGCGGTCCGACATGGAGTGCCCGAGGCGGTCGCTGGTTCAGCCGACGGGGAGACGTACAATCGCTCCGTTGGCTATTTGTGTATAGGAGGGGTGGATCGCCCCCCTGCGCACGACAACATTGCACAGCCGTATGCACCCGCCCGCGTGGCGTCGGTCTTCGGTAGTGGCCTATCGGCAGCGAGTTGACGCCGTCGGGCTTCGATCGATGACCGCCTCCGCGTCGCCGTCTCCAAGGGGATTCGGCCGGGTGCGCGCGTCGCAGCCAGGAGGGTTGCCGCGCGTCCGTACCCGGTACGGCTGACGACAGCCGGATCGCGCCACTGTGCGCTCGAGCCGGCGAAGACGAGAGGTTGAGAGAGAAGAATGACCGAAACAACTGAACGCAAGAGCACCGCCGTCGAGGTCGAACCGGGCGTGTACGAATCCGTCGCGCTGATCGACAACGGCAGCTACGGCACCCGCACCATCCGGTTCGAGACCGGACGCCTCGCCCGGCAGGCCGCGGGCTCGGTCGCCGCCTACCTGGACGACGAGACCATGCTGCTGTCGGCCACCACCGCGGGCAAGCAGCCCAAGGACCAGTTCGACTTCTTCCCGCTGACGGTCGACGTCGAGGAGCGGATGTACGCCGCGGGCCGCATCCCGGGATCGTTCTTCCGCCGTGAGGGCCGTCCCTCCACCGACGCGATCCTGACCTGCCGCCTGATCGACCGGCCGCTGCGCCCGTCGTTCGTCGACGGCCTGCGCAACGAGATCCAGGTCGTGGTCACGGTGCTGAGCCTGGACCCGAAGGATCTCTACGACGTGGTGGCGATCAACGCCGCGTCCGCGTCCACCCAGATCTCGGGCCTGCCGTTCTCCGGCCCGGTCGGCGGCGTGCGCGTCGCGCTGATCCACGACGGGGCCGGGTCCCAATGGGTGGCCTTCCCGACCACCGAGCAGCTCGAGGGCGCCGTGTTCGACATGGTCGTCGCGGGCCGTGTGGTCGACTCCGGCGACGTCGCGATCATGATGGTCGAGGCGGAGGCGACGGACAACGTCATCGCGCTGATCGAGGGCGGTGCGCAGGCGCCGACCGAGGCCGTCGTCGCGGAGGGCCTGGAGGCCGCCAAGCCGTTCATCGCCCGCCTGTGCCGCGCCCAGCAGGACCTGGCCGAGCTGGCCGCCAAGCCCACCGAGGAGTTCCCGCTCTTCCCGCCGTACGGCCAGGACGTGTACGAGGCCGTCGAGGGTACCGCCAAGCGTGAGCTGAGCGAGGCGCTGAGCATCTCCGGCAAGCAGGAGCGCGAGGAGAAGATCGACCAGATCAAGCTCGCCGTGCTCGAGCGGCTCGTCGACGACTTCGCCGGACGCGAGAAGGAATTGGGCGCGGCGTTCCGCTCGGTCACCAAGAAGCTGGTGCGTCAGCGGATCCTGTCCGACGGCTTCCGCATCGACGGCCGCGGCCTGGCCGACATCCGCGCGCTGTCCGCCGAGGTCGCGGTGGTGCCCCGGGCGCACGGCTCGGCCCTGTTCGAGCGTGGCGAGACCCAGATACTCGGCGTCACCACCCTGGACATGGTGAAGATGGCCCAGCAGGTCGACTCGCTCGGCCCGGAGACCAGCAAGCGCTACATGCACCACTACAACTTCCCGCCGTTCTCCACCGGTGAGACCGGCCGCGTCGGTTCGCCCAAGCGCCGCGAGATCGGCCACGGCGCGCTGGCCGAGCGGGCGCTGATCCCGGTGCTGCCCAGCCAGGAGGAGTTCCCGTACGCCATCCGCCAGGTCTCCGAGGCGCTGAGTTCCAACGGCTCCACCTCGATGGGCTCGGTGTGCGCCTCCACCCTGTCGCTGCTGAACGCGGGCGTGCCGCTGAAGGCGCCGGTCGCCGGTATCGCGATGGGCCTGGTCTCGGACACCATCACCAACGATCAGGGTGAGGAAGAGGTCCGCTACGTCGCGCTGACCGACATCCTCGGTGCCGAGGACGCCTTCGGCGACATGGACTTCAAGGTCGCGGGCACCCCCCAGTTCGTCACCGCGCTGCAGCTGGACACCAAGCTGGACGGCATCCCCTCGCAGGTGCTGGCCGGTGCGCTGAGCCAGGCCCACGACGCGCGCGCCGCGATCCTGGACGTGATGGCCGAGGCCATCGCCACCCCGGACGAGATGAGCCCGTACGCGCCGCGCGTCACCGCGATCAAGATCCCGGTCGACAAGATCGGCGAGGTGATCGGCCCCAAGGGCAAGGTGATCAACCAGATCACCGAGGAGACCGGCGCCAACATCTCCATCGAGGACGACGGCACCGTGTTCGTCGGCGCGACCGACGGCCCGTCGGCGCAGGCCGCGATCGACGCGATCAACGCCATCGCCAACCCGCAGCTGCCGAAGGTCGGCGAGCGCTTCCTCGGCACGGTAGTCAAGACCACCGCCTTCGGCGCGTTCGTCTCGCTGCTGCCGGGCCGCGACGGTCTGGTGCACATCTCCAAGCTGGGCAACGGCAAGCGTGTGGCCAAGGTCGAGGACGTGGTGAACGTCGGCGACAAGCTGCGGGTGGAGATCGCCGACATCGACAACCGCGGCAAGATCTCGCTCGTGCCGGTCGAGGACAACACCGAGGAGCCCGGCGACGACGCGGCCGATGCGGGTTCGGCCGGGACCGAGTAGTACTTGTCCCTGTGACGAAGAAGAAGACGACAACCCCTCTGCTCAGCACCGGGCAGGGGGGTTCGTCACTCGAGCTGCGGGCGGACTCGGACAGCGGAGTGCGGCGCACCGTGCTGCCCGGCGGATTGCGCGTGGTCACCGAGCATCTGCCCGGGGTCCGCTCGGCGTCCGTCGGCGTCTGGGTCGGCGTCGGGTCGCGCGACGAAGGCCCCACCGTCGCGGGCGCCGCGCATTTCCTGGAGCACCTGCTGTTCAAGGCGACGCCGACGCGCTCGGCCCTGGACATCGCCGAGGCGATGGACGCGGTGGGCGGCGAACTCAACGCGTTCACCGCGAAGGAGCAGACCTGCTACTACGCGCACGTCCTGGACGAGGACCTGCCCCTGGCTGTCGATCTGGTCTCGGACGTGGTGCTCAACGGTCTGTGCCGGGCGTCGGACGTGGACGTGGAGCGGCAGGTGGTGCTCGAGGAGATCGCCATGCGCGACGACGACCCCGAGGACCTGGTCGGTGACTCCTTCCTGGCCGCGCTGTTCGGTGATCATCCGATCGGGCGCCCGGTGATCGGTTCCGTCGAATCCATCGAGGGGATGCGGGCCGCGCAACTGCGGTCGTTCCACCTGCGGCGTTACCGGCCGGACCGGATGGTGATCGCGGTCGCGGGCAACGTGGAGCACGACCACACCGTGGAATTGGTGCACCGTGCTTTCGAGAACCGGCTCGAGCCCGCGGCGACGCCCGCACCGCGGCGGGAGGGCAGGTTCCGGCCGCACGGCGCTCCGCAACTGCACTGGAGTCATCGCGACAGCGAGCAGGCACATCTGGTGTTCGGCGTGCGCGCCTTCGGGCGGCACGAAGGGGAGCGGCGCTGGCCGTTGTCGGTGCTGAACACCGTCGTCGGTGGCGGGCTGAGTTCGCGTCTGTTCCAACGCATCCGGGAAGAACGCGGGCTGGCCTACTCGGTGTATTCCAGCGTCGACACCTTCGCCGACACCGGCGCGTTCTCGGTCTACATCGGCTGCCAGCCGGAGAACCTGGGCGAGGTGGCGGCATTGGCCCGAGGCGTCCTGGAGGACGTCGCCGCCGACGGCATCAGCGACGCCGAGTGCGCCCGCGCCAAGGGCTCGTTGCGCGGTGGGCTGGTGCTCGGCCTGGAGGACTCCGCCTCGCGCATGAATCGTCTGGGGCGCAGCGAACTCAGCTACGGCAACCACCGCAGCGTGTCGGAGACCCTGGCCCGCATCGACGCCGTCACCACCGAGGAGGTGTCCGCCGTCGCGCGCACGCTGCTGGCGCGGCCCTTCGCCGCGTCGGTCGCCGGGCCGTACAAGCGCACCCGCGAGCTACCGGCCGCCGTCCGGCGGTTGGTGCCGAGCTGATCGTCGCGAGCGAGGGGACCGCGGCTTGGCGGGGAATCCGTTACCGCGATACTGTTTCCGCCGCCCGGCCCTCGGTCCCCGCTGGAGGGCGCTGAACTCGATTGTCCGGGTATGGGATCCGGCGATCTCTGGCAAGGAGTCGAGATGAACCGAACGAATCGTACCCTTCGCGCGCTGGTCACGGTATCGCTGCCCGTCCTCGTGCTGTCCGGGTGCGGCGGAACGGACGCGGAGGCGGGCAAGGCGGGCGAGCCGACCGAGTCCGCACTACGCGCGGAAGCCACGAAGATGACCGACGCGCTGGCGAGTCACGACTACGCCGCCGCGTACCGGTTCCGTTCCGCGCGGTGCAAGCTCACGCTCAACGAGGACGACTACGTGGCGTCCATGGCGCAGCTCTACGACGGCCGGGACCTGAAGTCCGAGCCCGCGCGAATCACCGTCACCACCTCCGGCTCGACCGGCACGGTCAAGGTCGAGCATTCCGACTCCCGCGCGGGTCAGGACGACACGAAGCCGAAGACCTGGACATTCATCGACGGGCAGTGGCGCTTCGACAACTGCTGAGCGCGCACTGCCTCGGCAGGGTCAGTCCCCGCGGGCGCGATTGGCGGCCGCGACGATCGTCGGCACCAGTCCCGGCAGGGCGGCCTCGAGATCGTCGATGCGCAGGCGCTGGCAGGTGTGGCCGTCGATGATCAGGCGCTCGATCACGCCCGCGTCACGCAGGATCTTGAAATGGTGGGTGGCGGTCGATTTGTTGATCACCTCGTAGAGCGCGCCGCAGCGGACCGCCGTTCCGGCGTTGCCGAGCCGGCGCACCATCTCCAGGCGCACCGGGTCCTGCAGCGCGCTGAGCACCGCGGGCAACGCGGCCACCGGGGGCGCCTGCTGGTCCGCGTCTCGCGCATCGGGCATGATCCGGCTCACTCTCAGGTTTGATGATCGTCGTACTGGATGTATCGTCGACTGTGGTTCGATCATCATCAAACTTACCTGATCGGAGTTCCGATGGCAGCGACAATGGCGGTGGCCGTCGATGAGCAGACCGCACAGCCCTGGGCCTACGCCCTGGTCCTCGCGGCCAGTGGCGTAGCGCTGGGGGTTTCGGGCGTTCCGGCGCCGCTCTACGGCATCTATCAGAAGCAGTGGCATCTCTCCCCGCTCACCACGACCATCGTGTTCGCGGTGTACGCGGTAGCCGCCCTGGGCGCGGTGCTGGTGTCCGGGCGGATTTCCGACGTGGTCGGCCGGAAACCGGTGCTGCTCGGCGCTTTCGCCACGATGGTCGCCGGGCTGCTCGTCTTCGTGCTCGCCGACAGCGTGCCGATGCTGCTGCTGGCGCGTGCGCTGCACGGCATCGCGGTCGGCTCGACCGTGGTCGCGGGCGCCGCCGCGCTGCTGGATCTACGTCCGCACCGCGGCGCGCGGTCCGGGCAGCTCAGCGGTGTCGCCTTCAACGTGGGGATGGCGGTGGCGATCCTGGGCTCGGCGCTGCTGGCGCAGTACGCACCGCATCCGCTGCGCACGCCCTACGTCGTGATCACCGTCGTCTGCCTGGCGATCGGCGCCGGAGTGCTCGCGCTGCGCGAACCGCACTCGGCCCGGGTGGCCGGACGCATCCGGATCGCGAGACCCGCCGTGCCGCAAGAGATTCGCGGCGATTTCTGGTTCTCCGCCATCGGCGTGATGGCGGCCTGGTCGGTGCTGGGCGTGCTGCTGTCGCTGTACCCCTCGCTGGCCACGCAGCAGACCGGCATCCACAATCTGGTCTTCGGCGGCGCCGTCGTCGCCTCGACCGCGCTCTCCGGCGCCACGGTGCAGCTGTTCGCGACCGGCGTGCCCGCCCGGTGGGCCGCGATCCTCGGCGACACCGGCATGGCGCTGGCGCTCCTGCTGACGGTGCCCGCGCTGGCCACGCACAACTGGATCGCCGTGCTCGCCGCGGGCGTCGCGCTGGGTGCGACCTTCGGCCTCGGCTTCGGCGGATCGCTGCGTCACCTGTCGGAGGTCGTGCCGCACCACAAGCGCGGCGAGACGATGTCGGCGTACTACTTGCTCGCCTACTCGGCGATGGCCCTGCCCACCATCCTGGCCGGTTGGGCGGCCACCACCTGGGGTCTGAGCGCGGTGTTCCCCTGGTTCGTCGGAGTGGTCGCCCTCGCCTGCCTGCTCGCGGCCGGTCTCGGCCTGCGCCGCCACCGGGCGGAGGTCCAGCGGGCATGAGCGGCGATTGGCTTTTCGCCATGAGTGTCCGCTAATGTTCTGTGTCGCATCACGGGCACCGCGATGCGAATGCGGATGTAGCGCAGCTGGTAGCGCATCACCTTGCCAAGGTGAGGGTCGCGGGTTCGAATCCCGTCATCCGCTCCACGAAGTCTTCCGACCCGCTTCCGGAGTCACCCGGAACGAGCAGGTCATTCATGGTTCCGGTGTCATCATTCGAGCGCATCCGGCTCACTCGTCGTTCCGTATTCCCGCTCAGAGCCGACCGTAGTAGTGCGGTGAGCAACAAGCGCGGTCCGGTATCGCGCCCTGAAAGTTGCCTACCACGACCTCTTGCGCTCATTTTTGGATAGTGCTATAAGAAATCTATCTGATTCAGCACAGGTTATCTCGGTACCACGAGGTAGATGGAGTGAGTTGGAGGTGGCGACCATGTTGATGCGTACCGACCCGTTCCGCGATCTGGAGCGGTTCACGCAACAGGTGCTCGGCACGGCAGCACACCCGGCCGTCATGCCGATCGACGCTTGGCGCGACGGCGAGGAATTCGTGGTCGAGCTCGATCTGCCCGGTATCGATCCCGGCTCCCTGGACCTGGACATGGAACGCAATGTCCTCACCGTGCGCGCACAGCGCCCCGAATTGGACTCGGGCCGGGAGATGATCGCCGCGGAGCGCACCCGAGGAGTGTTCAGTCGTCAGATATTCCTCGGAGAGGGACTCGACACCGAGCGTATCGGCGCCGACTACACCGATGGCGTACTCCGGCTGCGAATCCCGGTCGCCGCACGGGCCAAACCCCGCAAGATCGAGGTCGCCCGCGGTAACGGCCACCAGGTGATCGACGCCTGATCGCCACGGGGCCCAGCACGTTCCGGTAGGAGGTGAAGGGTCGTGACCCTGCTCGACACGTGGGATGACGTCTGCGAGCCAACGCTGCTGGATGCCGAACTCGAGGTGTTGTTCGCCGAGGTGGACGAGATCCTTTGTGAAGCTCTGGCTCCCGCGCGATGTCCGCCGGCGCCGCCGCGCCTGGCTTCTGCCCACGAGGGCGTGACCGGGCTGCGGCGCTCCCCGGAAGTGGCCGCCCTGCGCGGCCGGATCCCCGCGCACCGTCCGCACCCGCGCGAGCGCGGACCTCCGCGGCGGAAGAGGCATCCAGTCGGTGCCGACGGAAAGACGAGCACAGCGAAAGGCAGGTGATGCTGCGGACCCATCGAACCGTCACGTCACTCTCTTCCGACGCGGGCCCGGCACCCGGTGTCCCGGGCCCGCAGCTCCCCTCCCGCGACACGCTTCCCATGACAATCACCACGCATGCCCCTGTTCGATCCCGGCCGCCACGCCGGCATCGCGAGACCGTCGTTCCGGCCACGGCCACCGAATGGCGCCCAGGCACCGTCGCCTGGTTCAACACCGAGAAGGGCTTCGGCTACCTCGAGCCCGATGACCGCACGAGCCCGGTGTTCGTCGACTTCCGCGCCATCGACACCCGCGGATACAAAACCCTCGGTCCGGGGCAAACCGTCGTCTTCACCACCACGATCACCGACCGCGGACCCGAAGCGGCGACGGTGCGTCCCTACCCACGCCCCTGTACGTCCGGGCGGTAGTCCCGCCACCGGGGCCTCGCGTCCGTCGTCTCCCGGATTCGTTCGAGCACAGCCGATGGCAATGCCGGAAGCCCTGCGCTGATCAGCGCAGATCAGGGTGCGATTCGGGCGGTATTTCGGCTTCGCATGTTTCGTCCCGATCGGTCCGGGCATGTCAGCACCTGCGGGCTTCGCCGCCGTGAGGCCCCGATCGGTTACTGCTATTCGACCCAGTCGTCCGCGGCGAACGGAGCCGGCAGTGCAGATCGCCATGGTGTCCGAGCACGCAGGCCCGCTGAGCGGAGCCGGAGCGACAGGGCCGGATGCCGGTCCGCCACCGCCCGCCACGTCCGGAACAGGCGCCGGACGGTGCACGGCGTCGGAAGACGCGTCGGAGCGGGATTGATGGCGGCGGCCGATCCGCTCGTCGTGATCGGCGACGCGCTGCTCGACATCGACGTCGACGGTCGCGCCGACCGGTGCAGTCCGAATTCCGCGGCTCCTGTCGTCGACGTCGTGCACCGGACGTTCCGTCCCGGTGGGGCGGGGCTGGCAGCCCGGCTCGCCGCGACGGGAGAGCGGGAAGTCGTTCTCATCGCCGGCTTCGCCTCCGATGAGGCGGCTGCACGGCTGCGCGGACTGCTGGACGGCCACGTCCGGGTCATCGCGCTGCCCTTGCACGGTTCGACGGTCTGCAAGCAACGGGTGCGAGCGATCGGTCCGTGGGCCGCCCCGAACGGGCAGGCCAGAACCAAGGAGCCCCGGCGGCCGGTCCTGATCACCAGGATCGATTCCGGTACGGGCCGCCTCGGCACCGACCTGCTGCCCGAGGCGGCGCACGCCGCGCTCGCGGCGGCGCATGCCGTCGTGGTCTCGGACTACGGTCGCGGCACCGCGACCCACCCGCAGATCCGCGCGCTGCTGCGCGCCCACGCCGCTCACGTCCCGGTCGTCTGGGATCCCCATCCGCGCGGATCCGTCCCGATCCCGGGTGCGGCTCTGGTCACCCCGAGTCGCGCGGAAGCGCTCGCCCTGCTGTCCGGTCGGCTCGATGATGGACCGGACCTGTGGAAACTCGCCAAAGGGTGGGCCGTGCAGGCGATCGCGGTGACCCTCGGATCGGAGGGCGCCCTGATGTGCCTGCGCGCGTCGGGTAAACGCCTGCGCATCCCGCTTCCGGCCGCGGCCAAGGCGCCCGATGGCAGTGACGCCCGCGGTGCGGGCGACGGTTTCGCCGTCGCCGCGGCAGCTCACTTGGGCGAGGGCAGCGGACCCGAAAGCGCGGTGCGCCGTGCGGTACTTGCGGCGGCCGAGTTCGTCGGCTCCGGTGCCGCCGCGGCGTTCTCGGAATCGGAGCCGGCCACGGTTTCCGGAGTGCCTGCCGCCTGGGGCGATCCGGGGACGTGACACTCGCCCCGCTACTCGTGCGCGGGACCTGCTGGACACCGCGCATCCGGTGCGACGGCTCCGATCGCGCGCGAGGCGAATCGGGAGTCACGCTGTGAGCCGGCGCTGTCATCCGGGCTCGAAAGCTCTGGATGCCAATCGGTTACCGCGGATGACAAATTCCTGCGTCGGCTCGGTTGCCGGGCATTGTTCCGGGCTTACCGCGCCTCAGCCGGACGCGGATGACATACTGGCTCGTGGGTCCCCGGTTGCCGCCACAATGTGCGCGTGCGCCGGCCGTTGAGTCAACAGCGGATTCTCGGCCCGACGTGCCCGCGTCCGTGTGATCCCGTCGAGGGATGGCAGTGGTCCGCGGAGCCGTTGCGGCCGCAAGCCCCTTGTACCTCGGAGAGGCACAGCATTCATGACTCGGCATATGCAGTTCGACACGTCCGACTTGACCACCAACGGCTCGGCACCGCCCGAGCGGCCTGCGGTCGGAAGCTTCCGGTTCTGGTTCGCCACCCGGCGGTGGGAATGGTCGGAGGAGGTGTATCGCATGCACGGCTACCGGCCCGGCGAGATCGAGCCCACCACAGAGCTGTTGCTCGCACACAAACACCCCGACGACCGCACGCACGTGGCCGAGACCATCACACGCGCCATCGATCACGGCGAACCCTTCTCGAGCAGGCATCGGTTCATCGACCTGTCCGGCCAGGAACACACCGTGCTCGTCGTCGCCGACCGGATCCTGGACGACGCGGGCACCGCGGTAGGTACCTCCGGCTTCTACGTCGACCTCTCCGACACTCTCGCCGAGGCCCACGAAGCCATGCTGACCGCGACGCTGCCCGGACTCTACGAGAACCGCGCCGTGATCGAGCAGGCCAAAGGCGTGCTCATGCGCATCTATCAGATCAGCGCCGAGCAAGCGTTCCAGGTCCTGCGCTGGCGTTCGCAGGAAACCAACACCAAGCTGCGGGCGCTCGCCCAGCAGTTGATCAAGGAGCTGCTCCTCGTGCCGCCGCCACCGCCGGACCTGGTCGCCGCCTTCGACCACATCCTGCTCACCGTCCACCACCGCATACCCCGCGACTGATCATCGAGCGACAGGCAGCCGGAACGCCGCGGGGCGTTTCGTTTTTCGGACCGATGCCCCGGCGGACTTCGTCTATCGCACTGACAGCACCGGCGCTCCCTGCCAAGCTCGAATTGCGGTCTTGTGCCGATACCGGCCACCGGAGGTGCGCATGACCTGTCAGAACCGCGTGGAAGTAATCCGAACCGGCGACGGCTTGATCCTCGTCACATACGGTGAACTCGATGCGGCGACGGCCGAGGAATGCTTCACGTCGATGACCGAGATCGTCGAAAAATACTGCGACACAACGCCGAACCCTCTTCCGGTCGTCATCGATCTGTGCGAGGTGCGTTTTCTGTCCTGTGCGGGCGTGCGCGTGGTGCTGGGGCTGGCGGAATGGGGTGCGCGAGCGGGCGTGCCGGTCGGCATGACCGTGCCGTACGAGGCGCCCGTGCGGCGCATCCTGGACCTGCTGGCGGTGCGGCAGAGCGTGCCGGTCATGGCGTGCTCGGCGCCTGCGATGCACGGCGGCGACCAGCCGCGCGTGTGCCGGTCATCCGCGGCAGTCCGAAATACGAACAAGACCGCCCACGAGCGCTTGACGCAACGGTAGGGCGGTACTCGGCGACCGTCGCCTCGTCGGCCATCGCACGAGCGCGTCGACCGCTGGAAAAGGGGAATCGAGGAAGCTCATGTCACTGGCGACCGCGAACCACAGGACCGCCACGCCCCGCCGGGCCCGGCGAGGAACCGACAGCTACGACGGAATCGAACCGTGGCTCGAGAAATTGCACGCGATGGCCGAGAACGACCCCGGACGTCCGCGACTGCGGGAAGAGATCATGCGCCGGTGCTTGCCGCTGGCCGAGCATATCGCCCGTCGCTTCGTCGGTCGTGGAGAGAATTACGACGATCTGTACCAGATCGCCGCCGTGGGGTTGGTGCTCGCGGTCGACCGCTTCGACCCGGGACGGGGACCGTCGTTCCTGTCGTTCGCGGTCCCCACGATCATGGGGGAGGTGCGCCGCCACTTCCGGGACCACAGCTGGGCGGTGCGGGTCCCGCGCCGGATCAAGGAGATCCAGCTCACCATCGGCCCGGCCGTGGAGCGGCTGTCCCAACGTCTGGGACGAATGCCCACCGCGCTCGAGATCGCGGTGGAGCTGAACATCGACCTGACCGAGGTCACGCAAGCCCTGCTGGCGGGTAACGCCTACTCCACGAACTCCATCGATGCCGTCATCGATGACGACGACACCGGCAGCGCCGCGGTTCGGGTCGCGGAGACGTTCGGCGAGGAGGACCCCTCCTACGACCTGACCGACGAAGCGCTCGCGGTCGCCCCGTTGCTGGCCGAACTGCCCGAACGCGAGCGGCGCGTACTGCGCATGCGTTTCTTCGAAGGATGTACGCAAGCCCAGATCGCCGTCGCGCTCGGCGTCTCGCAGATGCACATCTCGCGCGTCTTGTCGCGGACGCTCGCCGAACTCCGAGAGCGCGCTCTGCGCGACTGATCGCGACTGCCCCCGCGCCGCGCGCGGCCGGGATCGCCGCAGGCCAGGGTGCGAGGGATCACACTTGAAGCGTCGTATGGGGGAATCGGCCGTAGGCGTCGCGGTAGGCGGTCGCGAATCGTCCCGGATGGGCGAAGCCCCACTCCGCGGCGATCGAGGTCACGGTGTGGCCGTCCTCGGGTGAGCAGTCGCGCAGTTGTTCGTGTGCCCCGTGTAGCCGAAGGCGCCGCAGGTACACCATGGGCGTGCTGTCGAGATGGCGGCGGAACGCCAGTTGCAGCGCGCGGACGGTGACGTAGGCGGCGGCGGCGATGTCGGCGACGGTGATGTCGTCGCGGATGTGCGATTCGAGGTACGCCAGCGCGCGTCGCACCGTCTCGGGATGGGCGTCGTTGCGGTCGCGCGCGGTCGGATCGGTGTGTGCCGTGCTGGGGAGGGCGTGCAGCACGCTGGCGGCGAGGTACTGCGCGGCAGTGGAGGCGACCAGCGGTTGTTCACTCACCGTGCGGTCGACGGCGAGACCGCGCATGTGCTCGAGCACATTCGACAGGTGCCGCGCGGCGGCCGGGGAGACCGGCCGATGACCGGTCAGCCGGATCGGTTCCAGGTCGCGGTCCGGGGTCGAGGCCGCGACCTGGGTCAGCAGAGCGGGATCGAACATCGTGATGCTGTAACGGGCGTGGTGGACCACCCCGGAATACGGCAGGTCCGGTGGCGTGAGCAGCCCGACGTCGCCCGCCTGGAAGAAGTCGGTGGTGCCGTCGAGGAATTTCTTCGATCATGCCTGTGGCCACCTGGCACAGGCATATCTTGCCCAGCGGCTGGGCGTCGTACTTCATGTCGAAGCTGAACTCGAGCTCGTCCAGGCTGACCGGACCGAGCAGTTTGCGGGTGATGTTCGTCCGGACCGGTACCCCCGTGCTGTTGCCGATCCGCATCTTGGTGTAGTTCAGATTGAGGAAATCCTCGGTAGCACCCAGACTGTCGCTGTGGAAGGTGAGTGATTCCATCGATGCGACGCTCCTGCTCTGTCGAATACGGCATCCCGTCCGGCACGTCGTAGGGGGTCTGTCGAGCCACTTTGCTCGGCGTACGGACTGGTTACAACCGTTTCATTCGGCGGCAGGTCGGCGGCTGCGGTCGATACCACAGGGTGCGAAAGCCGATCCGGACATACCGCGACGGCGTATACCCGCTTCGTCGAGGTTCAATCGTCGGAGCATCTTCCACTCTACGGCGCGACGATCGCCCCGGGGCGAGCCGGCGGCGCATCCGGCGTCCGCCACCGCCCGCACGAGTCCGGGAGTGTTTCGTCCTTGCCCGAGCGGCCACCCTGAGCACGAGGGGCGCGGTTCGCCCCTCCACTGGAAACCGTCCGGAGAGACGAGGGAGGTCCTATGGTTTCGCGGGACATGATCGCGCAATTGCGTCAAGACATCACCACCGCCGAGGACACGGGCGACGAAGCCAACGCCGAGCGTCTGCGTGGCGAACTCGCCGAAGCGATCCGGGAAGCAGGCAAGGACACCGAGACCGATCAGCGGTGACGAATCCGCGCCCGCGCGGGCCTGCGGCGCACCGTGCCGCCGGCCCGCGCGCCGGTCATCCGGCGCTCTCCCGGTTCTCCAGCCCGACGGCCTCGGCCGTTCGTCATTCGCCGGGATCGTCGCGCGGCGGCAGATAGGGTTCGGCGTCTTCCGGATGGCCGTGGGCGATGTTGCGCGCCCGTGCCAGTTCGGCATCCAGCTCCGCGCCCAGCAGGACCGCGATATTCGAGATCCACAGCCACACGAGGAAGACCACGACGCCACCCAGGGAGCCGTAGACGCGGTTGTAGGAACCGAAGTGGCCGACGTAGAACGCGAATCCCCAGGACGCCCCGGCCCACAGCAGGACGGCCAGCGCGCTGCCGGGGGTCAGCCACCGGAATCCCGGCTGCCGCACATTCGGCGCCGCCCAGTACAGCAGGGCGAAGACCAGGCTGATCAGTGCCATCATCACCGGCCACTTGACGATGTCCCAGACGGCGATCGTGGCCTGCGCGAGTCCGAGCCACCCGCCGATCCGGTCGGCGAGCGAGCCGCTGACGACGACGCCCACGGTGCAGACGCCGAGCAGGATCACCACCGCGGCGGTCAGGGCTACCCGCACCGGCACGGTCTTCCAGATCGGGCGTCCTTCCTGGATGTCGTAGATGGCGTTGGTCGCGCGCATGAACGCGCCGATGTAGGCCGACGCGGTCCACAGCGCCGACGCCAACCCGAGCAACGCCAACGGGCCTGCCGGGGCTTGCGCTTCCTGGATCTCGTTCACCGCGTCGACGAGCAGATCTGTTCCGCTACCCGGCCCGATCTCGCGGATGGTGTCGACCAGTGCCCGCGTGTCGTTGCGCCCGAGCATGCCGAGCCCGGCGGTCATGACGATCAGTCCCGGAAACAGCGACAGCACACTGTAATACGTCAGCGCCGCGGCCCAGTCGGTCAGATTGTCCCGCTGGAACTCGCCGACCGACCGCTTGATCACACCCCACCACGACCGTCCCGGCAGATCCGCGGGCCCGCGCAGCCTGCGTCGCGCCACGAACCCCTTCTTCGAGTCTTGCACCACGCCACCACCTCCCGCTGGCGCGCGGATACCCGCCGTACGGGCCGCGAAACCGCCTCCACGCCCGAGGTGTTCGCGGCGCCCGGCTCGCCCCGGGGGAGGCGCGTTGTGCCGCTACGCCGGAAAATCCGTTGTTCCCCGCACGGCGGGACCGTAACGTCGCTTCCGTTTGCCTACCGATCGACCGAAGGAGATTCCATCGTGGAGCCCGTCACCGAACGCGACATCAGGGCGTCGTTCGTCAACTGTTCGAAAGGAGACGCCAAGCGGTTGCCCGTGCCCAGGGACCTGGACGAGCGGCCATGGGCGGATCTGGACTTCCTGGGCTGGAGCGATCCGTCCTTTCCTGGGCGCGGCTACCTGGTCGTCCCACAGGACGAGCGCCTGGTCGGCGTCGCCCTGCGGTATGCGACCGGCGGCACCGGACGCGCGCAGATGTGCTCGATCTGCCTGACCACCCACACCGGCGGCGGGGTCGCGCTGATGACCGCGCACAAAGCGGGTGAGTCCGGGCGCAGGGGTAACTCGGTCGGCACCTACATGTGCACCGATCTCGCCTGCTCGCTGTACGCGCGGAACAAGAAGCGTCCCGCGCTCGGCAGCAGGTACCGCGAGGACCTCACCCCCGAGGAAAAGGTCGAGCGAGTGCGCGACAACCTGAACACGTTCCTCGCGAAGCTCTACGCCTGATCCCTTTGCCCATCCCGGCAGCCGACGCGCTGCCTATCCGAACGGAGGTAGATGCCATGTGCCGACACTCGAGGACCGCATGCTCGAGCCACCCGAACCAGCGCACAGCGCAATGGATCTCGGGATGGCCGTGATTCCTCGCCGGTCGAGTCGGCCCGGATCGGCCGGACCGTCCCGTCCGGCGAGGAGTCGCGGCTTCGGGTACCGAACTCGCTAGTCGGTGGAGTCGTGGTCCGTGGATTCCCACACCGCACGCAGGCTGGGTGCGCCGGGGACCAGATCGGGCAGGTCGGGTACCGCTTCGGCTTCGGCGACGAGCGGGGCGATGATCGCGGCGTGCCGGTCTCGGGCCAGCCGCGCCGCCTGCCTGCCCGCCTCGGTGACCGAACGGCCGAGCTGTTCCGGCGTGCTCCGCAGTGCTGCCGGGGTGAAGCGCACATCGACGAGGACGCCCGCCGCGTCCACGGTCACCTCCACCAGCTTGTCGGCCGACTCGGCCGTGCAGCGCACGGCGGCCAGCCTTTCGCGCACCTCCGACAGGTGGGTGCGCTGCTCGGCGAGCGCGTCCAGAATGTGGTCGACCTGGTTGCGGATTCCGCTGTTGGCGGAGCGCAGCCCGTCGCGTTCCCAACGATCCACCGGCACCGACCTCCTCGGGTTCACCTCTCTCCCGAACCGCAGCTTCGCGATCCGAGCCCTCACCGGGACGACGCGCGGCCGGAAACGAGGCAAGGAATTGTCCGGCACTCCGGTCGCGACCGCAGCACGCACATCCCCGTGCTGGGAATGGTCAGGCGAGCGTGGACTCGGTTTCGTGCACCGTCAGCCAGCGAACGCCACCGGGATCCTCGGTCGTCAGCACGGCGGTCACCCGGCGATGCGTGGTGTCGCCGGCCGCCCGGTGCGTCTCCAGGAACCGCACGACCGCGATGCCGCCGGACCGCAGGAGTTCTTCGACCTCGGACACCTCGATGGTGAGGCCGGGCACGGCGTTGCGCGCGCCACGCAGACCCGCGAGCAACGCGTCGCGGCCCAGCACTTCACCACCGGTGGTCACCATGCTGAACCGCTCGTGCTGCGCCGCCGCGAACCGCTCGAACACCTCGTCCGGCGCCGCCGAGCCGAGCCACACCGCGAGGTCGGCATGCAAGCGTTCGACCACATCCGCCAGATCCACACCCATTCGTGCATCGTAGGCACCCTGCGATCACCGCCTCCGCGAGCCGCATCGCGCTCCGCCGGGCCACCGCAGGTCGACCGGTGCACGGGGCCGTGGGCGAAGCCCGGTCTCGCGCGCCGCGATCGGTGGGCTCGGACCGCCACGAGCGGTAGCGTCGGCGGAATGAAGATTCGTGGAGCGGTCCTGGAGCGGATCGCGGCGCCCGCGCCGTTCGCCGAGTCGGCGCCGATCACCGTGTGTGATCTGGAGCTGCGCGAGCCGGGACCGGGAGAACTGCTGGTCCGGATCGAGGCGGCGGGGCTGTGTCATTCGGACCTGTCGGTGGTGGACGGCAACCGGGTCCGCCCGGTGCCCATGCTGCTCGGCCACGAGGCCGCCGGGAAGGTGGAAGCGGTCGGTCCCGGCGACGGCGATATCACGGTCGGGCAGCGCGTGGTCATGACCTTCCTGCCGCGGTGTGGCGAGTGCGCCGGGTGCGCGACCGACGGCCGCACGCCCTGTGTGCCCGGCAGCATCGCCAACAACGCGGGCGAGCTGCTCAACGGCGGGCGGCGATTGTCCCGCGACGGCGCCGAGGTGCATCACCACCTCGGTGTTTCCGCCTTCGCCACGCACGCGGTGGTGGATCGCAGGTCGGTGGTGCCGGTCGACGACGACGTGCCTGCCGAGGTCGCCGCCGTCCTCGGCTGCGCGGTGCTGACCGGCGGTGGCGCCCTGCTGAATTCGGCGCGACCCGGTACCGGGGACCGGATCATGGTCGTCGGTCTGGGTGGCGTCGGTATGGCGGCAGTGCTGGTCGCGGTGTCGCTCGCCGCGGAAGGGCACGAGGTGATCGCGGTCGACACCGTGCCGGACAAGCTCGCTCTCGCCCGGGAGTTGGGTGCGCACGCGGCCTATACCCCGGCCGAGGTCGCCGAACTCGGCGTGCAGGCCGAGGTGGTGGTGGAGGCGGCGGGCAACGTCCGCGCCTTCGAGACCGCCGTCGCCGCGACCGCGCCCGGCGGCACGACCGTCACCGTCGGGCTGCCCGCCCCGGACGCCCGTGCCGCCATTTCTCCGCTGGCCTTGGTCGCCCAAGGCCGTTCCATCGTCGGCAGCTACCTCGGCTCCGCGGTGCCGTCCCGGGACATTCCCGAGTACGTCCGCATGTGGCGGGCGGGACGCCTGCCGGTGGAGCGGCTCGTCTCGGCGCACGTCGGGCTCGACGAAATCAACCGCGCCATGGACGAACTCGCCGCGGGGCATGCCTTGCGCCAGGTCATCGTCTTCGACTGACCCGGCGCGCCGCCGCACGGCGATCGTTCAGCCGGCGGGCCGGTCCATCGCGTCGACGAATCGTTCGAGCAGACGGGCGAAGTCGGCGCGCTCCGCGGGCGTCCAGTCCGCCATGGCGGCGGCCATGGTCGTGCGTCTGCCCTTTCTGGCTTCGGTCACAGCCCGGTTGCCGGCGGCGGTGAGGCGAAGGACCGAACGCCGTCCGTCGCGCTGATCGGCGACGCGTTCCAGCAGGCCGGCGGAAACCGCCTGCGCCACCAGGCGACTCGCCCTGGGCTGATCGACGCCGAGCGCCGGAGCGAGTGCGCCCACCGTGTCGGCCGAGCCGTCGGCGACGGCGTCCAGCACACGGAACACGGCGACGGGAATCGCGCCGTCGCTCAGCGCACCGCGCGTCTGCCTGCGCCGGATCCGGACCATCGCCGCTTCCACGGCGACGGTGATCGCGTCGTGGTCGTCCATGACTCCACTCTGTCATGCGCGGGATTCATATGTAATATGACATCTAATTGTTTTCACGCATACAGAGGAGTGGTGATGGCCATCCAGCGCGGTATCGGTTACTGGCTCGTGGAGCTCGATCGGTTGATCAACCAGCGCTTCGACGAAGACCTCGCATCGGGCGGGTTGAGTCGCAGACGCTGGCAGAGCCTGCACTCGCTGGCCGACGGACCGCAGCGCGCCGACGACGTCCGCGACGCGCTCGACACCTTCTGGACCGACGATTCCGAATGGCCCACCGAGCTGGCGCAACTCGTGGCCGCCGGACTGGTCTCCGACGACGCGGGTGTCCTGTCGCTGACCGAGCGGGGCCACGCCACGCACGAGGCGGCCTTCGTCCGGATCGGCCGGCGCAGGCGGCAGATGGCGGAGGGCATCACCGACGAGCAATTCGCCGAGGTGCTGCGGTTGTTGCAGAGGATGGCCGTGAATCTCGCGGGTCCGCCGAGCCGGGAGGCCGGTGAACCGCAGGCGGTGCGATGAACGCCGGGCGGCGGAGGGATCGCGCTCGACCGGGCCCATTAGGCTGATGCCGACCGGAAACGGAACGAGGAGGTGCGGTGACCATTCGGGTCGGAGTGCTCGGAGCGCGCGGCAAAGTCGGACAGGCGATCTGCGCGGCGGTGACAGCGGCGCAGGACCTGGAATTGGTCGCCGCCGTCGACAAGGACGATTCGCTCGAGGCGTTCACCGCGGCGGACACGCAGGTGGTCGTCGACTTCACCCATCCGGATGTGGTGATGGGGAATCTGGAGTTCCTGGTGGCCCACGGCATCCACGCGGTGGTCGGCACCACGGGGTTCGACGAGGCCCGGTTGACTCAGGTGCGCGGCTGGCTGGCCGCCCGCCCCGAGGTCGGTGTGCTGATCGCGCCGAACTTCGCCATCGGCGCGGTGCTGTCCATGCGATTCGCCGAGCAGGCCGCCCGCTTCTTCGAATCGGTGGAGGTCATCGAACTGCACCACCCCAACAAGGCGGACGCGCCGTCCGGCACCGCCTACCGCACGGCAGGCCTGATCGCCGCCGCCAGGGACAAGGCCGGCCTCAAGCGCAGTCCCGACGCGACGACGACCGAACTGGAGGGCGCGCGCGGCGCCGACGTGGACGGAGTGCGGGTGCACTCGGTGCGCCTGGCCGGTCTGGTCGCCCACCAGGAGGTGCTGTTCGGCACCCAGGGCGAGACGCTCACCATCCGGCACGACTCCATCGACCGCTCGTCGTTCGTACCCGGCGTGCTGCTCGGCGTAAGGGAGATCGCCGACCGCCCCGGCCTCACCGTCGGACTCGACCCGTTCCTGGACCTGTGAGCGCACGTCGGCACGCGCGGCGGGCGCGCACGGCGCCCGTCGGAGCGCGATCGTGAGCGGCTCGGATCAGGCCGATCGGAAGGGCGGCGGGGAAGTCCTCAAGGTCGTCGCGCTGATCGCGGCCCTCATCCTGGTGCTCGGCTTCTACTTCCTGCTGCTCGGCCGGATCGCGTTCGGCTTGATCGGTTCCGGCGACGTGGCGGCGATCGTGATCGGCGTCGGCGTGCTGATCCTGCCGCTGCTGGGCGTCTGGATCGTCATGGCCACCGTGCGCGCGGCCCTGGCGCATCAGCATCTGGCGCGGCGCATCCACGACGAGGGCCTCGAGCTCGACACTACCGATCTGCCGCGCCTGCCCTCCGGCCGCATCGAACGCGCGGCGGCCGACGAGCTGTTCGCCACGGTCAAGGCGGAGTGGGAGGCCGACCCGGACAACTGGCGCGTCTCCTACCGCCTCGCGCGCGCCTACGACTACGCGGGCGACCGCACCAGGGCCCGCGAGACCATGCGCCGCGCGGTCGCCCTGGAACGGCACGAGCGCGACACCGCCTGACCGCCGCACGGGCCGATACCATCTCAGAGTGGCCCGGTTGCTGATCATCCATCACACGCCGTCCCCGCATATGCAGGCGATGTTCGAGGCCGTCGTCTCCGGGGCCACCGACCCCGAGATCGAAGGCGTGGAGGTCGTGCGCCGCGCCGCGCTGGCCGTCACCGCCTCGGACGTACTCGCCGCCGACGGTTACCTGCTGGGCAGTCCGGCGAACCTCGGTTACATGAGCGGCGCGCTCAAGCACGCGTTCGACACGTTCTACTACCCGTGCCTCGATTCCACGCGCGGTCGTCCGTACGGCCTGTACCTGCACGGCAACGAAGGCACCGAAGGCGCCGAGCGCGGGGTGGTGAGCGTCACGACCGGACTGGGCTGGGAACAGGCCGCCGCCGCGGTGGTGATCTCCGGTCCGCCCGCCAAGGAAGACCTACAGCGGTGCTGGGAGCTCGGGGCCACCCTCGCGGCCGGGCTCATGGCCTGAGCCCCCCCGAATTCTGGTGTCTGACCACGGCGCACCATGGACCGGCATACTGTCTGCGGTTGTTGTCGCGGTGGGGATGTGAACGAGTAGCTCGGGATGGGAGAGCCAGGTGACCTGGGTCGAAGGGAACGAGAACGCCCCGCGCCGAATCGGATTGGTCGAGGATCACGAATCGGTCGCCATCGGTCTCGCCGCGATGCTCGCGCCGGAAACGGATCTCGATCTGGTGCTGACCGCCGGTACTGTGCCGGAACTGCTCGCCGCCGCCGACGGCGCGCCGAAGCTGGACCTGGTGGTGCTGGACCTGCGGCTGGCCGACGGGTCCTCGCCCGAGGACAACGTGCGCGCCCTGCGTAACCGCGGTATCGAGGTGCTGGTCTTCACCGGCGCGGACAACGCCTTCCTGGTGCGCGCCGCCGCGCGCGCGGGGGTGCTGGGCGTGGTGCGCAAATCCGAGGACGTGCCGACCGTCGTCGCCGCCGTGCGCCGCGCGGCCGGCGGCGAGCAGGTGGTGACCACCGATTGGGCTGCCGCCATCGACGGCGATCCGCAACTGTCCCATGTGGGCCTGAGCCCGCGTCAGGAGGAAGTGCTCACCCTGTACGCGTCCGGTGAGAAAGCCTCCCGGGTCGCGCGGTTGACCGGTCTGTCCGAGCAGACGGTCAACGACTATCTCGGCCGCATCCGCCAGAAGTACGCCGACGCCGGTCGTCCCGCGCCGACCAAGACCGACCTGTACAAGCGAGCGGTCGAGGACGGCTGGCTGCCGGTTCCCGAGCGGCATCCGCGCGGATGATCGCGTCCAGCATGCTGGACACCACGTCGCGCTCTCGCTCCCTCCCGCTCGACCGGTTCCGTGTGAACCGCTGGCGTCGCGGAGTCGTCGCGCTGTCCAGGGAGAAGGCCTCCGAGGGCGCCGCCGACCGCATCCTGCGCAGGTTCGGCCTGGCCATCGGCATCGCCGGGGTGATCGCCGCGGTCGTCGAGCTGCCCGAGATCGCCGACCAGAGCCGCTTCGTGCCGGTCCGGTGGACCGTGGTCGAGGTGGTGCTGGCGTTCGGACTGTTCCCGGTGCTCGCGATCGTCTCGGTCGGCATGAGCAGGCGGATGATCCAGCGGGTCGCCGGTGCGGCGGCGGTGAGTTTCCTCGCGGCCATGGCGGTGGTTCCGCTGGCGTATGCCGTGCCGGATGCCGAAGGGGCGGCGTCGGTGTGGTTGTACCGGGTGCTGGCGCTGGGCGTCCTCGCGGCGGTGCTCGCTTGGCGTCCGCCGCTCGCCGTGGCGTACCTGGTGGTGGGCGCGGCGTTCAGCGCGCTGGCGAATCTGGTCGTGCGGGAGACCACTGCGCTCGCGCTGCTCGGCGACTTCGCCAGGGCCGCCGGATTGAGCGCGCTGTTCCTGTGGTGCGTGATCTATGCCAGGGCGGCAGCCGCGCGAGTGGATCGCGAGTCGGCGATCGAGAGCAGCCGGGCGGCGGCGGTCGCGGGCGCGGCGGCCCGCGAGCGCGAACGTGCGCGCTTCGCCGCGCTGATCCACGACGCGGTGCTGTCCACCTTGCTGGACGCCTCGCGAGCGGGAACCGAATCACCGGTACTGCGCCGCCAGGCCGAACGGACCCTGGAACAGCTCGACGAGTGCCGGGTGGCCGGGTACGAACCCGACCGCCTGGACGCGCAATCCGCGATCGGGTTCCTCCGCTCCGCCGTGCACGAGGTGAACCCCGGCATCCGGTTCACCACGCGACGCTGGCCCGGGTTCGACGATCTGCATCTGCCGGTGGACGCCGCGAGCACGATCGCGGCCGCACTCGCCGAGGCCGTGCGCAACAGTCTGCGGCACGCCACCGTCGCCGGGCGCGAAGTGCGCCGGACCGTCACAGTGACGATCAGCGCGGGTGGGATTCGCGTGGTGTTCCGGGACGACGGAGCGGGTTTCGACCTGAGTGAGGTGCCGGTCGATCGGCTCGGCATCTCGGTGAGCATCCTGGGCCGCATGCGTCAGCTGGCCGGCGGCGCGGGCTTCGTGGAATCGGAGCCCGGTGAGGGAACGACCGTGACGCTGGTGTGGGGCGGAAATGGCTGAGCCGGAAACCGAATTCGGGCTGCGGGATCTGCTCGGACTGCGGGACCGCGCGGCCTGGCTGTTCCTGGTCGTTCTCGAAGCGACCATCGTGCTGTACATGATCCGGAACTTCTCCGAATCGCCGGTGGCCGCCGCCGTCGCGGCACTGGTCGTGCTCGCGCTGGCCGGTGTCGTGGTGCTGGTGGCGCCGACCGATCCGCTGCCCTGGCCCGCGACCGCGTTCGTCGCCGCCTCCGGACCGCTGGCCACGACCCTGACCTCGTTCGATGTCGAACACGGCTGGTCGAAGCAGGTCTGGACGGCGTTCGCCGCATCCTATGTGCTCGCCGTGCTGGTGCTGCGCGGCCGCTCGGCCGCGGCCTGGCTCGGCGTCGCGGGCATCGGCGTGGTGATCGCCGTGGTCGGTGTGGTGGCAGGCCTGCGAGTGGGCGTCGTCGTCGGCTCGATCGTGCCGGTCGCCACGGTCGCGGGGGTCTCCCTGTTCGCGGCGATCATGCGGCCCACCCAGCGTTCGCTGCGGCTGCTGCGCGAGGAGGCGGCCATGCGTGCCGCCGCCGAGGCCTCGATGGCCGCGGAGAATTCCGAACGCACCCGTCAGCTGGCTCGGCTGGACGCGGTGGCGCGCCCGATCCTGGAACGCATCGCCGACGGGGAGGAACTCACCGCCGCGGAGCGGGAACAGTGCAGGCTCCTGGAAGCCGAACTGCGCGACGGCCTGCGAGCCCCGCAGCTGGCCACCGATCAGCTCAGCAGCGCCGCCCGCGGAGCCCGCTCCCGCGGCGTCGAGGTGATCCTGCTCGACGACGGCGGTTTCACCGGCGTCCCGCATCGGGTGCGCAGGCAAGTGATCGACGCCGCCACCCGGGAACTGGACGCCGCGAACGACGGTTCGGTCACCGTCCGCATCCTCCCGAGCGGCCGCCGCATCCTGGCCACCGTCCTGGCCACCGCGTCGGACCGGGACCGCCGCACCGAGATCGACACCACCGGCGCGGTGACCGTCTCGACCTGACGGCGCGATCCTGTCGGTGCCCCGTGGCATGGTTGCCAGTCATGCGGAAGATGGGTGCGGCGGCGGCGCGGCGAACGGCGTTGGCGGCGCAGGGCTTCGGGGTGCGCCGGCCCGGGCGGGCGACGCGGCGGACGGTGCTCGGGGTCTTGGACAGGACCCAGTTGCTGCAACTGGATTCGGTGTCGGCGGTGGTGCGGGCGCATTACGCGCCGGTGTTCAGCCGGATCGGGCCCTACGATCGCACCGTGCTGGATCAGGCCGCGTGGAGCAACGGCGCGCGGCGGCCGCGGGCGCTCGTCGAGTACTGGGCGCACGAGGCCGCGCTCATCCCGGTCGAGGACTGGCCGCTGTTGCGCTGGCGGATGCGGCGCTACGAGCACGGGCGTTGGTCCGGCATGCGCAAGGTGGTCGAGCGCAATCCGACCCTGGGCAAGGACATCCTGGACGTGATCACCGCGGTGGGCCCGGCCACCGCGGGTGAGGTGGAGCGCCACCTGGAGTTGGACAAGCCGCGGCCGAAGGGCACGTGGTGGAACCTCAGCGATACGAAGATGATCTGCGAGCAACTGTTCGCGGCGGGCGCGCTGTCGGTAGCGACCAGGGTGGGCTTCGCCAGGCACTACGACCTGACCGAGCGGGTGCTGCCCGCGGAGGTGCTGGCGCGCGACGTCGCCGAACCGGACGCCGTCCGTGAGCTGGTGCTTCGCGCGGCCACCGCGCACGGCATCGGCACGGAAGCGGACCTGCGCGACTATTACCGTCTTCATCGCACCCAGACCGAACCCGCCATCGCCGACCTGGTCGACGCGGGCGAGCTGATCCCGGTGGAGGTACCGGGCTGGGGGAAACCGGCCTATCTGCGGGCGGGCGCCGCGACACCGCGGCGTGTCGAAGGCGCCGCGCTGTTGTGCCCGTTCGACCCGCTGATCTTCTTCCGCGCCCGCACGGAACGGATTTTCGACTTCCACTACCGCATCGAGATCTACACCCCGGAACACAAACGGGTGCACGGCTATTACGTCTTCCCGTTCCTGCTCGACGGTGAACTCGTCGGGCGGGTCGACCTGCGCGCGGAACGCGCGAACGGACGGTTGTGGGTGCCCGCCGCGTTCGCCGAACCCGGATACGACACCGCGGCCACCGCACAGGCCCTCGGTGGCGCGCTGCGCGAACTGGCCGATTGGCTCGAACTGGACGAGGTCGCCATCGGCGACCGCGGCAACCTGGCCGCGTTGCTGTAGCGCGACTGGGTCAGATGTCGCGTTTGGGCCCGTAGCCGCGCATCTGGTCGCGCAAGGCCCCGTGCACAGCGCTGGACAGCCACGAGTTCAGGGACTGACCGCTCTGTGCGGCAGCCTCTTCCGCGCGCGCTTTCATCTGCTCCACCAGCCGCAGCGTGACCCGGCTGATGTCTCCGGTCATCTCCTCGAAGGTGGGGTGCTCGTCGCCCACCGTGCTCTTGCGCACATCGATGGAAGCGTCCGTGCCGTCGATCGACACGTGCACCGTCCGGTCACCCAGCGCGGCGCTGACCTCGGCGGCGAGGTCCGACAGCGCGGCGAGCAGGACCAAGCGGGCCGAGCCTTCCGTAGCCGCGGCCAGGGCCGCCGCCGTGGCCTGCGTCTTCTCGTCGCCGAGCGCCGCGGCCGCGATCAGGTCCTCGCGCAGCCGACTGGTGTACTTGTTCAAATCCATGACATCAGTGTGACGTCATATGTGATGTCGAGCAAGGGCTGGTATGACATCAGCGCGCCGCCGTCGATATGGATTCGCGTCTGTGTTGCGGCCTGATCGCCGACGACGGTGTCGAGGGTGTGTCCCGGACCGGGTAGCCTTTCTGACCATGACGAACGGTGAATCGACGCCAACGGAGCTGCGTGCGTCCGGCACGGTAGGTGTCGCGATGGTGACCCCCTTCAGTGCCGACGGCAAGCTCGACGTCGATGCCGGGGTCGCGCTCGCGGCCCGCCTGATCGACCGTGGTGTCGACCTGCTCGCGATCTCGGGAACCACCGGTGAATCGCCGACCACCACCGAATCGGAGAAAGCGGATCTGCTGCGCGCCGTCGTCGATGCCGTGGGCGAGCGCGCGACCGTGATCGCGGGTGCGGGCACCTACGACACCGCGCACTCGATCGAGCTCGCGCGCAACGCGCAGCGCGCGGGTGCACACGGTTTGCTCGTGGTGACGCCGTACTACTCCCGGCCCTCCCAGGAGGGGCTGATCGCTCATTTCACCGCCGTCGCGGATGCCACCGACCTGCCGGTGACCTTGTACGACATTCCCGGGCGGTCGGTGGTGCCGATCGCAAGTGACACCATCCGCAAGCTGGCCGAGCATCCGCGCATCGTCGCGGTCAAGGACGCCAAGGGCGACCTGAACATGGGCGCCGAACTCATCGCGAGCACCGGCCTGGCCTTCTACTCCGGCGACGACGCGCTCAACCTGCCGTGGCTGTCGGTCGGCGCGGCCGGATTCATCAGCGTCATCGGACATCTCGCGCCCGAACGGTTGCGTGCCCTGCTGGAAGCGTATACGGCGGGCGAGGTCGTGCGCGCCCGCGAGATCAACACCACGTTGCTGCCGTTGCACGCCGCGATGGCCAGGCTGGGCGGCGTCGCGATGAGCAAGGGTGGCCTGCGGCTGCTCGGCGTGGAGGTCGGGGAGCCGCGGTTGCCCCAGCTGATGCCTATCGGTGAGCAATTGGAAGCGCTCGCCGCCGACCTGCGCACGGCGGAGGTGCTCTCGTGAGCGAGTCCCTACCCCGTCGCCGCCGCAGCGCCTCCCGCCCCGCCGGAGCACCCGCCCCGTCCGCGGCACCGGCCGAGCAGCCGGCGCCTGCCGCGTCGCCGGAGACCGCCGCACCGTCTCGGCCCGCGTCGGAGGAGATCACGGCGGACGTCGCGCCGGTCGTCTCCGCCAAGGAGAACGCTGCTCCGGTCATCCCCGTCAAGGAGACCGCGCCCGCGCAGTCGCGCAGGGAGCCCAAGGCGCAGAACGCGGCGCCCCGGCGCCCGGCCCGTGGCCGCGGCCAGTCCGGCACTCGGCGGGCCGAAGCTCCGCAGCCCCAGGTGGCTCCGGTCGCCGCGCACGACCGTCTCGGCGCCCCGCCCGCCCTGCCCGAGAACGGCCTGCGCGTGTTCGCCCTCGGCGGCATCGGCGAAATCGGCCGCAACATGACGGTCTTCGAGTACGGCGGCAAACTGCTGATCGTCGACTGCGGCGTGCTGTTCCCGGAGGACCAGCAGCCGGGTGTCGACCTGATCCTGCCGGACTTCCGCCCCATCGAGGGCAGGATCGACGACGTGGTCGCCGTCGTGCTCACCCACGGTCACGAGGACCACATCGGCGCGGTGCCGTTCCTGCTGCGGCTGCGGCCCGACATCCCGGTCGTCGGCTCGAAGTTCACCCTCGCGCTGGTCGCCGCGAAATGCCGGGAGCATCGCCTGCACCCGAAGCTGGTCGAAGTCACCGAGGGCCAGCACACCACGCACGGCCCGTTCGGCTGCGAGTACTTCGCGGTCAACCACTCCATTCCCGACGCGCTCGCCGTCGCCATCCGCACGCCGGCCGGCGTCGCGCTGCACACCGGTGATATCAAGCTCGACCAACTCCCGCTGGACGGGCGACTCACCGATCTGGCCGGCTTCTCCCGGCTCGGCGACGAGGGCGTCGACCTGTTCCTGGTGGACTCCACCAACGCCGAGGTCCCCGGCTTCGTCACGCCGGAACGCGAGATCGGCGGCGTGCTGGACTCGGTCATCGGCAAGGCCCGCGGCCGGGTCATCGTCGCGTCCTTCGCCAGTCACGTGCACCGCATCCAGCAGGTCGTCGACGTGGCCCAGCAGTACGGGCGGCGGGTGTGCTTCGTCGGGCGCTCGATGGTCCGCAATATGCAGATCGCCCAGGACCTGGGCTATCTCACCGTGCCCGACGGCGTGGTCGTCGACCTCGACGCCGCCGCGACCCTGCCCAGCCACCGCCTGGTGCTGATCTCCACGGGTTCGCAGGGCGAGCCGCTGTCGGCGCTGTCGCGAATGGCGCGCGGCGACCACCGGCAGATCAACATCCGGCCCGACGACCTGGTGGTGCTGGCCTCCTCACTGATCCCCGGCAACGAGAACTCGGTGTTCGCGGTGGTCAACGGCCTGGCTCGGCTCGGAGCCACGGTGGTCACCCAGCAGAACGCCAAGGTGCACGTCTCCGGGCACGCCTCGGCGGGAGAGCTGCTGTACCTGTACAACGCGGTACGTCCGACCAACGCGATGCCGGTGCACGGCGAGTGGCGCCACCTGCGCGCGAACGCGGCGCTGGCGGTCGCGACCGGCGTGCCGGAGGAGCGGGTGGTGCTCGCCGAGGACGGCGTGGTGGTCGACTTGGTCGACGGCATCGCCTCGGTCGTCGGCCGGGTCCCGGTGGGCCACGTATATGTCGACGGGCTGTCGGTGGGCGATGTCGGGGAGTCGACGTTGTCCGACCGGCTGGTGCTCGGTGAGGGCGGTTTCATCGCGATCACCGTGGCCATCGACGAGACCACCGGCAAGGCGGTGAGCACACCGGAGATCAGCGGACGCGGCTTCTCCGACGATCCCACCGCCCTGCTCGGCGCGGCGGAACTGGTGGAGGCCGAATTGCTGCGGCTGGCGGGCGAGGGTGTGACCGATATCCACCGGATCGCCCAGGGTGTGCGCCGCGTGGTAGGCCGCTGGGTGGCCGACACCTATCGTCGTCGGCCGATGATCGTGCCGACCGTCATCGGCGTCTGATCTTCCGGAAATCGAAAAGCGCCGGACAGCTCGGCTGTCCGGCGCTTTTCGCTGGTTCGGGACCGGTTACTCCTGGCAGGCGGCGGATTCGATCTTCGCGCTCTTGACGATGTTGCAGGCGAAGGTGTGGTCGACCTTCCATTGGCCGCCCTCGGACACGAACTGGATGAACGCGTCGTCCACCGGGGTGCCGTCGATGGTGACCTTGGCGTCGGCCTTGAGCTTGTTGTCCTTCGGGTCGCCCACGTTGGTGACCTCGACGGCGACCTTCTGCTTCTTCGCGGCCTCGACGAGGTTGGCGACCAGATAGGGATCCTGCTCGGCGGCCTGGATCCAGCTGATCTTCTCCTCGTTGGGCACATTCGGGTCGAACGCCTTCTGCAGCCGTTCGTTCAATTGCTGCACGGAGGGCTTGGCCAGTGCGGGTGAGGACGGCGTGGTCGGCGCGGAGCCGGCCTCCTTGTCGCCCTTGTCCGAGCCACCCTCCAGTTCACCCGCCGCGTGGCTGGGGTTGGCGCTGGTGCTCGGGGACGAGGAGTCGTCATTGGATGCGCAGGCGGTCAGCGAGCAGGCGACTGCGGTGAGGACGACGGCCACGGTGGTCCGGAAGATGCGGTGCTTCACGATGTTTCCTTCGACTCGAAGTCCGGGCGTCAGCCGTGGTTGGACGTGCAGTTCCAGTGCACGATGTAGGCGTCGGAATCGTTGCGCGCCAAGGCTTGGCCCTGCGCGCTGCGGCGCGACGACGCATACCCCCAACTCCAGGTGCCGGTGTCACCGGAGTACGCCACGGCACCGCAGCCGTTGCGGAACCAGACCACCGACTGGCAGTCCGCTGCGCCGCAGGAGCTCACGGCGCGCTGCTGTGCGGCAGCCGAGTTCGGGTAGTCGTAGGAGTACCCGATCAAACCGGTGGAGGTGGACAGCGCGATCGCGCCGTAGTTGTTGGTGTAGGCGTTCGCGGCGGGCGCGCTGACAGCCAGCGCGGCACCTACCGCCGCGAGCGCGGCCACACCGGTAGCAAACTTCTTCACGAGGATTTGCCCCTTCTTGTCATAAGGCCCACGACCCGATGGGCCGAGTGACAAGGTACAGAGCCGACTCTCATTGCGCTAGCCGGAGGTTTCCCGGCATAGGGAGCCGCGCACACCCTGGTATGGACTCGCGTTTGTCGGCGTAGAGCCGAGTGTCACCCGGGGTCGTTCAGCCCGTAACCCGGGGCATGCGGTTGCCGTCGTCTCCGCGCGCGGTGAAATCCGCTGGAGGGCAACGTCATTGCCGAACGTTGCGGGACGGAGCCGAGGGAGCGGAATGGTCCGAAGTTCCGCGGTCGGCCTCGCGCCGCCGGGGGCGCCCCGTCGTGGACACCCGGGTGGCACCGCGATTGCCGCGGTCGGGGACCGTCGCGCCGCGCGGCGGCGCCGCAGGGTGGTCGGTATGTTCGGGGTGTGACTATGGCACAGCGGGAACGCCGGGGACTCGTCGAAGCGATGGAGGCGGCGGGGCCGGACGCGCGCACGCTCTGCGGCGCGTGGACGGTGCGGGACCTGGCCGCGCACTTGGTGGTTCGCGAACGGCGGCCCGACGCCGCTGGGGGCATCATGGTGAAGCCGCTCGCGGGGTATCTCGACCGCGTGCAGGCGAAGGCGGCGAACAAGCCGTTTCCCGAGCTGCTGGAGCAGGTGCGGACCGGTCCGCCGTGGTGGTCGCCGCTGCGTCCGCTCGACGCGGTGGTCAATCTGTCGGAGATGTTCGTGCATCACGAGGACGTGCGCCGCGCCGAGCCCGGTTGGCAGCCACGCGAACTGCCCGCCGCCGACGAGGACCGGCTGTGGTCCATGCTGCGCAAGACGGCCAGGATGGCCTACCGCAAGGCGCCGGTCACGGTCGAGCTGGCGACGCCGGACGGCAGGCGCACGGTGGTGCGGTCGGCGTCCGAGGAGGTCGTCACGCTGACCGGTAGGCCCTCGGAACTGGTGCTGCACGCCTTCGGGCGGGACGAAGTCCGGCTGGAGACCGCCGGATCCCCGGAGGCCGTCCGGGCGGTGCTCGAGACAGACCGATCGGTCTGATTCGAGCGTTATCGCTTGGTCGCGGAGACCCCGGTGACCGGCGGAAAGCAGCGCGCGGCGCGACGGTACCAGTGTTGCGGATGGTCCGGATGGGGCGATTGCGGCTAGCCTGGGGCCATGGCAGGTAAGTCCCGCAGCACCCCGACGACTCGGGCGCGGGCGGGATCGGCGCGGGGGAGGACCACCACGGCACGGTCTCGCGCGGCGACGCCCCGCGCGGCCACGCCTAGAACGACCGCGGCGCCCCGCAGGCGTAGCTCCGCGGCCCGGCGTCCGGCGCGCCGCCCGTCGAACACCGCTCCGCTCGCGGTGTTCACGCGCGGTATCGGCAGCGGCTGGACCATGCTGGCCCGCGGGCTCGGCGCGACCACGCGCACGCTGAGCCGCGCGGGCGAGATCGAACACGGACATCGGCGCGACGGCGCGGCGCTGGCACTGATCGCACTGAGCGCCGTGATCGCGGCGGCGGTCTGGTTGTCGGCAGGCGGGCCGATCGGCCACTGGGTGGAGGACGTGATCCGCGCGATCGCCGGATCGGCCTCCGCCGCACTGCCGTTCGTCGCCTCCGGGATCGCGGTCGTCCTGATGCGTACCGAACCGCGCCCCGAGATCCGCCCGCGGCTGGTGCTCGGCGGCTCGCTGATCGGCTTGCCGCTCCTCGGGCTGTGGCATATCGCCGCGGGCGCGCCCACCGACGCGCACGGGCGTTCCCGTGCCGCCGGCTTCGTCGGTTTCGTCACCGGCGGGCCCCTGACCAACGGCCTCACCGCCTGGCTCTCGGTCCCGATCCTGTTGCTGGCGATCGTCTTCGGCGCACTGCTGGTGACCGGGACGACGGTGCGCGAGGTGCCGGAGAAGCTGCGGCGATACTTCGGCACCGAGACCGGTGGCGACGACTACGGCGAATTCGACGGCGAATACCGGGATTACGACCCGGCCGACTACGACGCCGACGGCTTCCCGGTGCATCGCACCACCGCCAAGCGGCGCGGTCGCACGCCCGCGGAGAACTACCCGCCCGACGAGTTCGGCGACCCCGACGCGGTCACCGAGGCGCTCGGCGAACCACCGCTGCGCGACGCCAAGCAGATTCCGGTCGAGGAACCCGCGCCGAAACCGAAGCCCAGGAAGCAGCGTCCGGCCGCGGTGGTGCAGGATCAGACGCCACCGCCGCCGCAACCGCAGCAACTGGAGTTCGTCCCCGATCGCGAGGTCGAAGGCGATTACACCCTGCCGCCGTTGTCGTTGCTGACCGACGGGGATCCGCCCAAGAAGCGCAGCGCCGCCAACGAATCGATGATCGAGGCGATCACCGAGGTGCTGGTGCAGTTCAAGATCGACGCCGCCGTCACCGGATTCGTCCGCGGCCCCACGGTCACGCGCTACGAGGTAGAGCTCGGGCCCGGCGTGAAGGTCGAGAAGATCACCGCGCTGGCGCGCAATATCGCCTACGCCGTCGCGACGGAGAACGTCCGGCTGCTCGCGCCGATCCCCGGCAAGTCCGCCGTCGGCATCGAGGTGCCGAACGCCGATCGCGAGCTGGTCCGGCTGGCCGACGTGCTGAAAGCGCCGAGCACCCGCACCGACCATCACCCGCTGGTGATCGGTCTGGGCAAGAACATCGAGGGTGAGTTCGTCTCGGCGAACCTGGCCAAGATGCCGCACCTGCTGGTCGCGGGCTCCACCGGTTCGGGTAAGTCGAGCTTCGTGAACTCGATGCTGGTGTCGCTGTTGCAGCGGGCGACGCCCGACGAGGTCCGCATGATCCTGATCGACCCGAAGATGGTGGAACTGACGCCCTACGAGGGCATCCCGCACCTGATCACGCCGATCATCACCCAGCCGAAGAAGGCCGCGGCCGCGCTGGCCTGGCTGGTGGAGGAGATGGAGCAGCGCTACCAGGACATGCAGGCCAACAAGGTGCGCCACATCGACGACTTCAACAAGAAGGTGAAGTCGGGAGCGATCACCGCGCCGCTGGGTAGCGAGCGGGTGTACCGGCCCTACCCGTACGTCCTGGCCATCGTCGACGAGTTGGCCGATCTGATGATGACCGCTCCGCGCGACGTGGAGGACGCCATCGTCCGCATCACCCAGAAGGCCCGTGCGGCGGGCATTCACCTTGTGCTGGCCACGCAGCGGCCGTCGGTGGACGTGGTGACGGGTCTGATCAAGACCAACGTGCCCTCCCGGCTGGCCTTCGCCACCTCGTCGCTGACCGACTCCCGCGTCATCCTCGACCAGCCGGGTGCGGAGAAGCTGATCGGCATGGGTGACGGCCTGTTCCTGCCGATGGGCGCGGGCAAGCCCACCCGGTTGCAGGGTGCGTTCATCAGCGACGAGGAGATCCACGCCGTCGTCGAGTTCACCAAGAACCAGGCCGAGCCGGAATACCAAGAGGGCGTGACCGCCGCGAAGGCCGGGGAGAAGAAGGACGTCGACCCCGATATCGGCGACGATCTCGACGTCTTCCTGCAGGCGGTGGAACTCGTGGTCACTTCGCAGTTCGGGTCCACCTCCATGCTGCAGCGCAAGCTGCGCGTCGGTTTCGCCAAGGCGGGGCGGCTGATGGACCTCATGGAGACCCGCGGCGTGGTCGGTCCGAGCGAGGGTTCCAAGGCGCGTGATGTGCTCGTGAAACCCGATGAGCTGGAAGGGTTGCTGTGGTCGATCCGCGGCGGCGGGGACGACGGCGATGCGGAGCCGCCGGAGTGATCCGGCTGGTTCCCTCGGCGAGATTCGAACTCGCATCTCCCGGAATCTAGGTCCGGCGCCTCTACCGATTGGGCTACGAGGGATGGGTCGGAATTCCGACAAAGAAAGGGGCCACTCCTCGGCGGTCGGCCGCGGAGTGACCCCTTCGTACGGGTCTGCGAAAGACACGTTCAGGGGCGGCTCCGCGCGCTCATCCGCCACGCGGATGGGGCCGATAGCACGGCGCGGGCATACGACTCACGGGCACCGCTCGGCGACCCCTGCCGCCGCTCCGTCCCGGTCATCGTCTCGCCTTCCTGTGGTCTGATCTTCGCCGCTCAGAAACTAACATCGGATGCCGGTGTCGGGAACCGATTTTGCTTCGCCGACGACCCTACCTGGTCGAGTTCTCCCGGGCCTGAAGGGTATAGCTCGACGGGTGGTCTCTCCGGGTACCGGGTCAGCCGCTCTTCGCCGTCCGGGCCGGTGGAATCAGGCCGGCAACACGGTCGTGGCGCCGAGCCGCGCAAGCGAAAGCGTGTCGGTGCCGATGTGGCAGCAGTCGCACACCGCGCAGTCCGGCGACGTCGCGACGCAGGGCGCAGATCGAACTGCGCCACGGTGCCGAAGGCGGGCGGGTCCGGCCGTGACGCGATGCATCGCCTGGTCGGCAATCCTGTGTGTGCGGGCGCGCGTTCGTCCCGGTCCGCGTGGTTCAGGGTGCGGTTCGTCGGGCACGCTGGAGGGCTGCGGCACGAAACGTCGGCTGAACGCATGTGGAATTATGGGCGGCAATCACCCCGCTACCGAGCCTTACCGGACAAAGCGGGCATTATGGACATCATGATCTTCGCTACCGATCGGCATGCCGCATGCACGTAACCGCACTCGAATGGGCCATCACCGTCGTGGTGATCCTCGGATTGTTCGTCTTCGACTTCTTCGCCCACGTCCGTACCCCGCACGAGCCGTCGTTCCGCGAATCCGGATTCTGGTCCGGGGTCTACATCGGGCTGGCGCTGCTGTTCGGCGGCGTGGTCGCCTGGCGGTGGGGCTCCACCTACGCGGGGGAGTACTACGCGGGCTTCGTCACCGAGAAGGCGCTCTCGGTGGACAACCTGTTCGTGTTCCTGATCATCATGTCCACCTTCGCCGTGCCGCGGATCTACCAGCAGAAGGTTCTGCTGATCGGCATCGTGCTCGCCCTGGCCATGCGCGGTGCGTTCATCGCCGTCGGCGCGGCCGCGATCAGCGCGTTCAGCTGGGTGTTCTACCTGTTCGGGCTGTTCCTCGTCTACACAGCGGTCAAGCTGCTGCGCGAAAGCGGCCACGAGGTCGAGGTCGAGGAGAAACGCGACAGCCGGATCGTCGCGCTGGCCAAGCGCGTGCTGCCGACCACCGACGAATACGACGGCGACAAGCTGGTGACCAGGATCGACGGGCGCCGGGCGGTCACGCCGCTGCTGCTGGCGTTGCTGGCGATCGGGTTCACCGATCTGCTCTTCGCGCTGGACTCGATCCCGGCCATCTACGGCCTGACCGAGCAGCCCTACCTCGTCTTCACCGCGAACGCGTTCGCGCTCATGGGCTTGCGACAGCTGTACTTCCTGATCGGCGGGCTGCTCGACCGGCTGGTCTACCTGTCCTACGGACTGGCCGCGATCCTCGCGTTCATCGGCGTGAAGCTGGTGCTGCACGCCCTGCACGAGAACACGCTGCCGTTCGTCAACGGCGGCGAGCACGTCGCGGTCCCGGAGATCTCCACGCCCGTCTCGCTGGGCGTCATCCTGGGCATCCTGGTGGTCGCGACGGTCGCCAGCCTGCTGCGGACGCGCGTGCGCGCCGACCGTTAGCCGGTCAGGACGCGAAGGCGCCGAAGACCGGGGCCCACTCCACGGCGCGGACGTCGTCGATCAGGTTCTCCCTGGCGAACGGATCCTGGGCGAGCAGGTCCTTCAACTGCCCCGCGTCCTCCGAGCGGAAGATCAGCAGCGCTCCGGACCCGTCCGGGTACGGACCGCTGCTGAGCAGGGCGCCCGACTCGAGCAGGCCGGCCAGCCAGGCCCGGTGCTCGGGACGGTGCGCGTCCCGGCCCGCGATGGTGGATTCGGAGTAGACGTAGTGGACGGCGAAGATCGGCACGGGTATCGCTTTCCTGTAAGGACGGACTCAGAGCGTCAGCAGCATCCGAGTATTGCCGAGAGTGTTCGGCTTCACATAGCTCAGATCGAGGAACTCGGCCACGCCGGTGTCGTAGGAGCGGCACATCTCGGCGTACACCTCGGCGGTGACCGGGGTGCCGTCGATCTCGACGAAGCCGTGCCTGCCGAAGAACTCCACCTCGAAGGTCAGCACGAACAGCCTCTGCAACTCGAGTTCGCGGGCCACCGCGACCAGTCGCTGCACGATGAGCTTGCCCACACCGGAGCCCTTGACGTCGGGGTGTACCGCGACCGTGCGCACCTCCCCGAGGTCGGCCCACAGCACGTGCAGCGCGCCGCAGCCGACGACGCGGCCGTCCAATTCGGCGACCCAGAACTCCTGCACCGCCTCGTAGAGGGTGACCAGGTTCTTCTCCAGCAGGATCCGGCCCGCGTAGACGTCGATCAGGCGCTTGATCTCGGGCACATCGGAGGTTCGCGCGCGTCGGACGACCGGGAGGGAGCTCTGCGCGGCAGAAGCCGCGCCCGGATACGCGTCGCTGGTCGAACCACCTAATGGTCCCCGAGAGGTCATGGGGTGCACAGTAGTCGGCCCGGCTACCGATACTCTGAACGTGTGCCGCGGATCAACTCGTTCAGCTCATCGCGTCGCGCCGGGTGGCGCGCCGTGCTGACGAGGCGGCCGTGACCGAGCCTGTCGCCGGTGAGGCGAAGGCATGAGCGTACAACCCGACGAGACGGACCGCCCCTGGAGCGCGCCCGCCCCGCTCCGTCCCGGCTTCGCACCGGCGCAGGCCGAGACCGGGCCGCCGCTGCTGAACATCGCGAACGTGCTCACCATGCTGCGCATCGCGATCGTGCCGCTGTTCGTCGCGGCGCTGTTCGTCGGGGATGGCCACGAGACCGGCTGGCGAGTCGCCGCCGCGGCGCTGTTCGGCCTCGCCGCGATCACCGACCGGTTCGACGGGCAATTGGCCCGCAAATACGGCCTGGTGACCGATTTCGGCAAACTGGCCGATCCCATCGCGGACAAGGCGCTGATCGGGTCCGCGGTGATCGGGCTGTCCCTGCTCGGTGATCTGGCCTGGTGGATCACCCTGGTGATCTGCGGTCGTGAGATCGGCATCACACTGCTGCGTTTGATCGTGGTGCGGCGCGGCGTGATCCCGGCCGGACGCGGCGGCAAGCTCAAGACGCTGGTCCAGTCCCTGGCGATCGCCATGGTGCTGTTGCCGCTGTCCGGCTGGTCGGCCGGGATCGGCATGCCGCTGATGTACCTGGCGGTCGCGCTGACCGTGGGCACCGGACTGGACTACGTCGGTCAGGCGGCCCGGGTGTGGTTCGCGGGCGGCCCGGGGCGGACGCGCGGCGTATGAGCGATCCGCTGATCGCCGACGTGCCCGCCATCGATCTCGTGCGTGCACTGGTGACCGTGCGGCAAACCGTGGCCACCGCCGAATCCCTGACCGCGGGCCTGCTCGCGGCGACCATCGCCGGGGTGCCCGGCGCCAGCGCGGTGCTGCGGGGCGGTCTGGTGGTGTACGCCACGGACCTCAAGCACAGCCTCGCCGGTGTCGACGCGGAGGTCCTCGAGACCGAAGGACCGGTAGCGGCGAGCACCGCCGAACAGTTGGCCGTCGGCGCCCGCACACGCTGCGGCGCGGACTGGGGGGTCGGCCTGACCGGCGTCGCGGGCCCCGATTCGCAGGACGGGCATCCGGTCGGCACGGTCTTCCTCGGACTGGCCGGTCCCGGGCATACCGAAGTGATGCGGTTGAAACTCCCCGGCGACCGGTGGACGATCAGAATCGGTGCGACGCGCACGGCGGTGTCGGAATTGCTGCGGTGTGTGCGGGAGGCGGGCTCGGGCCCGGCCGACCGCGTCGGGCGGAGCGGCTGAGGTGTCCCGGACGGGAACCAACCGCCCCGGCTCCGACGTTGTGCCAGAAAGAACGGCATGCGTGGGGCCGAGAATCGTGTCGGCCCGGCGACCGGGAGCGAAGGAGAACGAGATGACGCTGCTGCGAGAGGCCATCGGGGACAGTCTGCGGCGTGCGCGTCTCGCCCAGAACCGGACCTTGCGCGAGGTGTCGACCTCGGCGCGGGTCAGCTTGGGCTATCTCTCCGAAGTCGAGCGCGGTCGCAAGGAGGCCTCCAGCGAACTGCTGGCCGCCATCTGCGAAGCGCTGGACGTCCCGCTGTCACGGGTGCTGTGGGATGTGAGCACGCTCATGGCGGGGGTCGACGGGCCGACGGCCGGTGCGCCCGCGGACGACGCGGCGGCCTCGGCCGCCGTCGAGTCGGAGCGGACGGCGGCCGAACCCGCGGCGCAGGACGAATCCGCGCCCGCTCCGGCGACGGCGAGCATGTCGGCGGCCGACGCGGCCGCGCGGCCGCTGCCGCTGGCGGAGGATACGCGGATCGTCATCCCCGCTCCGCGATCGGACATGCTGGTCCTGGTGAAGGGCGTGTGACGCGCTACGAGACGTGGCCACGGCGGCAACGCTGCGGGCCGCCGCGGAAAGCGGATAGATTCTCCCTAGGCGTCGATCGGGCCGGGTTCGCCCGGCCCGGGTGCCGCATGATGGAGGATAGGCACATATCGGGTGCGTGACGGTCGCGCACTGGAGTCGCGCCGGAGCGCGGCATGTCAGATGGAGGCGGGATCAATCGATGGCTAGTCCGTTCGTCAAGGCCTGGAAATACCTGATGGCCCTCTTCGATTCGAAGATCGAGGAGCACGCGGATCCGAAGGTCCAGATTCAGCAGGCTATCGAGGAAGCCCAGCGGCAGCACCAGGCCCTCTCCCAGCAGGCCGCGTCGGTCATCGGCAACCAGCGTCAGCTGGAGATGAAGCTGAACCGGCAACTGGACGAAGTCGAGAAGCTCAACGCCAACGCGCGCCAGGCCGTCCTGCTGGCCGATCAGGCCACCGCGGCGGGCGACACCGAGAAGGCGATCCAGTACACCAACGCCGCCGAGGCGTTCGCGGCGCAGCTGGTCACCGCCGAGCAGTCCGTCGAGGACCTGAAGGTGCTGCACGACCAGTCGCTGCAGGCCGCGGCCCAGGCCAAGAAGGCCGTGGAGCAGAACGCGATGCTGCTGCAGCAGAAGGTCGCCGAGCGCACCAAGCTGCTCAGCCAGCTGGAACAGGCGAAGATGCAGGAGCAGGTCTCCGCCTCGCTGCAGCAGATGGATTCGACGCTGTCGGCGCCCGGCAGCACGCCCAGCCTGGACGCGGTCCGCGAGAAGATCGAGCGCCGCTACGCCAACGCGCTGGGTGCCGCCGAACTCGCGCAGAACTCGGTGCAGGGACGGATGCTCGAGGTGCAGCAGGCCAGCATCCAGATGGCCGGGCACAGCAAGCTGGAACAGATCCGCGCGTCCATGCGCGGCGACCAGCTGCCGGCCGGTGGCGCCCAGCCCGCCATCAATCCGGCGCAGGCGAATACGGCACAACCGCAGATGAACAAGGGGCAGGCCGCGCAGCAGTAACCGCCGCGACCGGGCGTTCGCCAACGCGTGTCGGTGGGGGCTGGTTCACTGGAAGACAAGGCGTGGGGACCCGACCGGCCGGCCGTCGGCCGAGTCGGGTTTCGGTCTGTCCGATGTGTGCAACCGGTGGGAGAGAAGGTATGAGCGGCAGTGTATTTCGCGAGCGGCAGCTCGACGCGCGGCGCCTGCGCGGGTCGGCGATGATCCGGGCACAAGCCGCGCTCGCGCCACAGCCGGGCAGCCTGCCGGACAGTCTTCGTGAAGTCGGCGAGAACGCGCTCGTCGCGGTGCGGCGCTGGGCCGATCCGCGGGAGCGTGAGCTGCGCCGCCGCCGCAGGGCTCGCAGGCGCAGCTTCCAGCTGGGCACGGTGTCCGGCCTCACCACGGCGGGAACCGTTGGCCTCGTTGTCGTTTCCGCGCCGGTGTGGGCCGTGGTCATGGTCGGCGGCGGCGCGGTCGCGCTGGTCACCGGTGCGGCGCTGAGCACTCGCCGCTACCTGCGGCTGCGGGGCGCACCGCTGCCGCAGGCGGCGTTCGTTCCGCGCAAGCAGCCGCCGTTGTGGTCGATCGCGCGCCCGTCGATCGCGCGTCTGGTGCGCGCGGAGAAGGCCTTGCGCGCGATGGGCGCTCAGATCGCTCGCTCGCATCGGCTGCCCACCGACGAACTGGCCGACATGCTCGAGACGGCCGCCTCGGGCGCGGCGGCGCTGCACGCGCTGGCCGCCGACATCACGGCGATGGAACAGGGCCTCGGCGCCATGGGAAGCGCGAATTCGCCCGCGGCGGTGGCACTCACCGAGAACCTGCGGCTGACCGCGGCCAGGCTCGACGCGGGCGTCGCGGAGTACGAGCAGGTCGTCGCCGCGGCGGGCCGGATTCTCGCGGTTCCGGAGAACACCGTGGTGCGCCACCACTTCGACACCATTGTCGCGGATCTGCGCCACGCCTCCGACCGGTTGGACGGGTGGGCCCAGGCCCTCATCGAGGTGGCCGACAAATCGGTGCCCGCGTCGCCGCGGCCACCGATCTGATCGGACCCGTTTCAGTTCTGCCGGTCCCGGCGGCGGAGTTCCTCGGCCCGGGCGCGAAACGCAGCGCCCATCAGTTCTCGGCTCTCGGCCATGAGATCGAGCACCTCCCAGGACGCCTTACGGGCGGCCGATCCGACGATCCCCGCGATCGCCGAACCGTGCCGCCGTGCCGCGGCCGCGAGTTCCTGCGCCAGCTCGTTCGTGTTTTCCATCGAGTCCCGGCCGTCACCTGAGATTCGGTGCATGACTGTGTGCTGATTGGGGTGTCTGCGTCATTCGATCATCCCTTCCCTGTTGTCGCGCAACGCCACTGTGCGTTCGAGATCAGAGTACATCCGTGCACTGAAATGGCGTACTGGCCGGTTTGTGGCAGCGCCGCCGGCGTCCGCGAACGCCTGAGCGGGCGGCCTCGGGCGCAGCGGTCGCCCGGACGCGGCGCCCGCGCGGTCGGTAGGCTGCGGCGATGCGGCTTCTCTCGACTCGCGGGCACGACGGTGGGGTGGTCGGACTGACGAGCAGCCTGGATCGCTGGCTGGTCGGCCGCAGTGCGCGCGTGCGGCCGACTCCGGCGGACCGGGTGCTGAAGGCGTTGAGCACCTCCGCTGACAAGAGTCGCTTGTGGATCGCGCTAGGGGCGGTCCTGTTCGTGGCCGGGGATCGCTCGACCCGGCGCGGCGCGGTGCGCGGGCTGCTCGCGCTGAGCATTGCCAGCGGCGTGGCCAACGGCGTGGCCAAGCCGCTGTTTCCGCGCCGCCGTCCGCCGGATGAGTCCGTCCCGTTCGTGCGCAGGCTGGTCACACCGCCGGTCTCGTCGTCGTTCCCGTCCGGGCATTCGGCTTCCGCGGCCGCCTTCACGACGGGCTTGGCGCTGGAATCTCCCATGGCGGCCGCCGCGGTGGCCCCGGTCGCCGCCGCGGTCGGCTATTCGCGCGTGCACATCGGCGTGCACTGGCCGTCCGACGTGGTCGCGGGCGCGCTGTTCGGCGGAGCGGTCGCGCTGGTCACCCGGCGGTGGTGGGCGGTGCGCGACGACGGGCCCGCCACCCTGGGGCCGGTCGAGCACGTGGATCCGCTGCCGGGCGGCGCCGGGTTGCTGCTGATCGGCAATCCGCACGCGGGATCGGGCGGCGGCGACGCGCTCGCCGCCCTGCGTGACCGGCTGCCCGTCGCCGAGGTGCTCGAGCTCGGCGGCGACGAGGATGTCGAGGCGCGGGCCGGTGAACTGCTGCGGGGCGACGACATCGCCGCGCTCGGCGTCGTCGGCGGAGACGGGACGGTGTCCGCGGTCGCGGAGTTCGCGGTGCGCCACCGGTTGCCGCTGGCGGTGTTCGCGGGCGGCACGCTCAACCACTTCGCCAGGGATGCCGGAGTGGAGGACGCCGAGGTGACCCTCGCCGGGCTGGAATCGGGCGAAGCGGTCCGCGTCGACGTGGCCGAGGTGTGCTTCGATGACGCCGAGCGGCGAGTCTTCGTCAACACCGCCAGTCTCGGCGGTTATCCCGACTTCGTGCGGGTCCGCGAGCGCTGGGAGCGCCGGATCGGTAAATGGCCCGCCGCGGGGATGGCCATGGTGCGTGTGCTGTTCCGGGCCCAGCCGCTGCACGTCACCATCGACGGCGCCCGCGCCGCGCTGTGGATGCTGTTCGTCGGCAACGGCACCTACCACCCCGCCGACCAGATCCCGATGTCGCGCCCTGAGCTGCACGGCGGCACCCTCGACGTCCGCTACCTGCGCGCCGACGTCCCCTTCTCGCGGCTGCGGCTGGTCTTCGCGACGTTCACCGGCACGCTGGAGTATTCGCCCACCTACCGGCACCGCCGAGTCTCCCGCGTGGACGTGCGGCTGGCCGAGCAGCCGGTCTCCTTGGCCACCGACGGAGAGGTGGACCACCGCGGCAAGGACTTCCGGTTCACCAGCGGGCCCTCGGCGCTGATGCTGCTCAAGGGGGCTTCCGATACCGCCCGGCGCGGGCTGCGGTGATCGTCTAGATAGCTGTTTGATTGCTATCCCGCCATATCGGTCGCGCCGAGTCGGCGAATTGCGGCTTGTACTGTTTGATCGTGACACTCGAGGGTAGTTGCCACCCTGTAGCTGATCTCTTCCGGCTTCGTCTGGGGCCGGGAACATGCACTACTGGGCAGGAGCACGTCATGCTTGATGTTTCCTACCGTCGATCGCTGCTCGACCAGGACACGCAGCGGCTGGATGTCAGCCGGTATCTGTCGTGTGAGACCGCCGAGGACCCGGTGCGGCTGTCGCGCAGAGCGCAGCGCGTCGCAGGCCCCGACGTCACCGATCGACCCACAAGCGATTGAACCCTTTTCTCAGCACGTGCGGTGGTCGGCCGCGTTCGGGCTGCCCGTCGCACGGACGAACTGCGGAGGAACCCATGACTGAAATGCTGGAAACGCTCATCGGAAGCTCGGTGTACGGTCCCGAAGGCGAGAAGATCGGCAAGGTCAAGCGGGTCTACGTCGACAACAGCTCCGGGTCACCCACCTGGATCGCGGTGTCCACCGGCCTGTTCAGTGCCGACGCCCTGGTCCCGCTGGCCGGGGCCGAGCACCGCCCCGAGTCGGCCACATTGCAGGTGCGGGTCGGCAAGGACGCGGTGAAGGCCTCGCCCCAGCTCGACCACAACGGGCAGATCAGCCCGCAGGCCGAGCAGGAACTGTTCGATCATTACCAGATCGACCCGGAGCAGGCCGCCTGGGACGTCTACGGCAGGCAGCCGGTGCCGCAGCCGCGGCGAGCCCGCCCCGAGATGACTCGCCCGCCGGAGGAGCGCGCCGGACAACCGGGAGACGCCCCGGCCCGGATGCGGACCTATCCGGGAAGCGAGGAGGAGACGCTGCGGATGCCGCCCGCGGGCGAACGGGCGCGTGTGGGACGCGAGCCGCTGATCGACTCCTACGCCGTCGACACGGCGGATCTCGGTATGCGGGAATCGGATGGCATGGCGCATGACGACTCCGTGACCGGAGACCTCCCGGACGCCGAGCGCCGACGGGGCTGATCGGGCGGGTGGGACCCGGTCGCGCCAACCGCGTGGCCGGGGCCCGTTCCGTTCGCCCGCGCCACATGCCGCGAGAAAACCCCGATCGGTGCGCCACGGGCGAGCGACCAGGGTCCGGGGGAACCCTGATTTCTACCCCCATATCCCGCCTCACCTGGTGATTCACACTCATTCGGATGCCATGCTCGAAGCGTAAACGGACTTCGGAAGGCATCGAAATGTTGTGGAAGATCATCGGTATCGTCGCGGTCGTCTGGATCGCGCTGGCGGTCATCGGCGCGCTGATCAAGGGCCTGTTCCCCATCTTGGTGATCAGCGCCATCGTGTTCGGGCTGTACCTGCTGTACAAGGCGGTGTCGGGCTCGGACAACTCGACGGTGAGCAAGCTGTAGCGGGAGAGGCGGCGGCGCCTTCGACTCCGCGGCGCCGCGAAGCGGGTGTGATCGGCTCGCACGCGGGTGTGGCAGGCTAGGCGGATGCGAGTAGCCGTCGTCGCAGGGCCCGATCCCGGTCACGCGTTCCCCGCTATCGCGTTGTGCCTGCGGTTCTCGGCGGCCGGTGACGAGCCTGTCTTGTTCACCGGTCCGCGCTGGTTCGACGCCGCCCTCGCCGCGGGCATCGGCGTGCGCAGACTCAAGGGCCTGGCGCCGCGGCCGGTGGACGACGACGCCGACGCGGGACAGCGCATCCACGAGCGGGCCGCGCACATCTCCACCGAGATCCTGCCCGAACTGAGCGCCATGCTGCCCGAACTGGTGATCTCCGACGTGCTGACCGCGGGCGGCGGGATGGCCGCGGAGCGGCTCGGCGTCCCGTGGGTGGAACTGTCCCCGCATCCGCTGTATCTGCCGTCGAAGGGTTTGCCGCCCATCGGAAGCGGGCTCGCCCCCGGCGCGGGTCTGCGCGGGCGGATGCGCGACGGTGTACTGCGCGGCATGACCGCGCGTGCCCTCCGGAACGGGCGCCGCCAGCGCGAGCGGGCCCGCGAGAGCGTCGGTCTCCCTGCCGTCGACCCCGGTCCCGCCGCTCGCCTGATCGCCACCCTGCCCGCACTCGAGGTGCCGCGCCCCGACTGGCCGGAATCCACCCACGTGATCGGCCCGCTGCTGTGGGAGCCGACCGACGCGATTCTGGACCTTCCGCCCGGTGACGGACCGCTGGTCATGGTCGCCCCATCGACCGCGCACACCGGCGTGGCGGGCATGGCGGAGACCGTACTCGAGGCTCTGGACGGAACCGGTGTCCGCGTGGCGATCTCGATGCTGGACGCGCCGCCCGCCGACCTGCCGCCGTGGGCCACGGCGGGGCTGGGGCGGCAAGACGAACTGCTGACCCACGCGTCCGTCGTCGTGGGCGGCGGCGGCCACGGCCTGCTCGCCAAGACCCTGTCCGCGGGCGTCCCGATCGTCACCGTTCCCGGCGGCGGCGACCAGTGGGAGCTGGCCAATCGGGCTGCGCGGCAGGGCAGTTCGATCGTCGTCCGGCCGCTGTCGCCCGATGCCGTCCGCGCCGCGGTTCAGGAAATCCTCGCCGACCCCCGCTACACCGCGGCGGCCGGGGAGGCCGCGGCCACGACCGAGTTCCCGGATCCGGTAGACCTGTGCCACCAGGTCCGCCACGCCGTGCACTACTGATCGACTCGGGTGCCGGGTGCCACTGACCTGGCGACGCGCGGAATGGGAGTAAGTTCGGGACGGTGCGGTTGACCGAGTTCCAGGAACTGTTGCACACCGAGTTCGGTGTGGCCCGGGGCGACGCCCTGCTGGCCGACCATGTGATCCCCATGCTGGGCGGGCGCACCGGCGCCGCCGCCATCGAGGCCGGGATCGATCCCCGCGACGTGTGGCGCGCCTTGTGCGCCGAATTCGACGTGCCCAGGGCGCGCTGGTGAGCGCCCCGGGGCGGGTGGAGCGGGACGAGCCGCTGTACCGGTTCGACGAGCGGCAGCGGATGATCCCGCACGACCCGCAGCGCCTGGCCGCCCGGGTGGCGCAGGCCCGCCCCGACGACTTCGCCGGCTACCGGCAGACCGGCATCGAGCTGATGTTGCTCGGCCGCTACGACGAGGCGCTCGATCACCTCGATCGCGCGCTGGAACTGGTGGACACCGAGCGGCGCAGGATCAGTGTCTGGATCAACCTGGGTGACGTCTACCGCTACCGCGGCGACGTCGGCACCGCCGAGACGTTGTACCGCCGCGCCGTGGCGCACGCGCGAGCGGCCGCTCCGGAAGTGCTCTCCTTCGCCGTGCAGCACTTGGGCAAGGCGCTCGCCGAGCGCAATCACCTGACCGAGGCGCGCGCGCTGCTGACCGAGGCGATGCGGCTGCGCGTCGCCGAAGGCGATCCCGAGGAGATCGAAGCCACCCGCGCCGCGCTGGACACGCTGGGCGAGCTGCCGATCCCGTTGCCGCCCACCGTCGCGGCGCTGTTCGGCGAGGCGTCGAGCTGGTCGGACGAACACGAGGGCCTCAGCGGTGGGGTGGTGTCGGTCGACGGCGCCTACTGGCTCAAACGCGGACCGAAGGCGGTCGCCGAGTACGAGCGGCTCACCTGGTTGCGCGAGCACGGGATCGCCGTACCGGAGGTCGCGGCGTTCGAAGACGACGTCCTGGTGCTCACGGACGCGGGCGCGCCCAGCCTGGCGGCGCGAGCGAACTCCGGCAGCGCGCACGCGGCGTCGATCGGCGCCGTGCTGGGCGGGCTACTGCGACGGCTGCACAGCATTCCGGTGACCGAGTGCCCGTTCGACGGCCGCCTCGACGTCGTTCTGGCACAGGCGCGCCGCAACGTCGTCGAAGGGCTCGTGGACGCGGAGGAGTTCGACGAAGACAACCGCGGAACCACCCCGGCGGACGTGCTCACCCGGCTGCTCCGGCAGCGGCCGACGGGGGAGGACCTGGTGGTGGCGCACGGTGATTTCACCCCGCCGAACGTGCTGGAGAACGAGATCCTGCTCGACGTGGGCGCACTCGGCGTGGCCGACCGTTACCGCGATCTGGCACTTGCCGTCCGCGATCTGCGCGCGGACTTCGGCGACGCGGAAGTGACGGCCTTCTTCGCGGCCTACGGGCCGGCCGAGCCGGAGGAGAGCCGCTTGGAGTACTACCGGCTGCTCGACGAATTGTTCTGAAGCTTCATCCTTTGCGCGCATAGTGGCGAGCCGCTTTGGTGCGGTTGCCGCAGGTGGCCATGGAGTGCCAGCGGCGGGTTCCGTTCTTCGAGGTGTCGTAGAAGAACAGCACGCACTCCGGGTGCGCGCACTGACGGATCCGATCGGGCGCGGCGCGCAGCAGTTCCAGCAGGTTGTCGGCGGCCAGCCACGCGGGCAGCCAGGCTTGTTCCGGCACGTCCGCCAGGTCGGCGGGTCCGGTCTCGGTGAGTGCGCGGCGGATGCGGCCGTGCGCCAGCACGTCGTTGAGCCCCGCGGGGGAGGCGTGCACCACCACGTCGTAGATGGCTGTGCGCGCGGCCAGTACGGCGTGCAAGGTGGGCTCGTCGGCGCTCGCGCGATCGGTGAGGCCTGCGGTCGCCAGCCAGGTGCGCAGGCCGGCGACCTCGGTGAGCAGGTCCTGTGGTCCGTGCTCGATCCATCTCGTGTTCAGCAGATCGAGCGCCAGTGGTTCACCGAGGTGGGGGCGTGGATCGGGCATGCCCGAGGGTATCGAGTGCGCGTCGAAGTCCAAGGCGGCCACCTCCCGTCTAACTGATCAAATCATTTTAAGTGGTTGACGCGAGTGGTGTCGGTGAGTATGTTTCTAACTGTCATAACCGTATTTAACGGTTAAACATTCCGAGGAGGAACTCATGACCGCGGTCGCCGCACCTCAGCTAGCCACCGGGCACATCGGCCTGAACGTCTCCGATCTGGATCGTTCGGTGGACTTCTATCGCCGGGCCCTCGGCTTCGAGCAGCTCGCCGCGAGCACCGACGACCAGCGTCGCTGGGCCTTCCTCGGCGCGGACGGCAAGCTGGTCGTCACGCTGTGGGAACAGAGCGATGGTGCCTTCTCCACCGAAACGCCCGGCCTGCATCACCTTTCCTTCCAGGTCGACAGCATCGACCAAGTGCGCGCGGTGGAGCGGGTGCTGCGTGAGCTGTCGGTGGCCTTCGCGCACGACGGGGTGGTGGCGCACGGCGAGGGCGTCGCCTCGGGCGGGATCTTCTTCACCGATCCCGACGGCATTCGCCTGGAGGTCTACGCGCCCAGCGGCGCACAATCCGCGCCCGCGCCCAGCGGCGCCGCTCCGACCTGCGGTTTCTTCTGATCCGGTCGTCCGCCTAGCGAAGGGAGCATCGTGTCTGAGCCGTTTCATCGCGGAGAGGTCGCCGTCCAGCGCCGGATGGGCCAGGCGGACATCGCCGAACGGGTCGGCCGCATGATCCGTCCCGATATCCCCGCGGTCGCCGCGGGGTTCCTGGCCGAACAGCGGATGGTCGTGCTCGCCGCCGCCGACACGGCGGGCAGACTGTGGGCGAGCGAGCTGGTCGGGCAGCCGGGTTTCGTCCGGGCGTTGGACGACCGGACGATAGCGGTCGGCGTCCGGCCCGCGGCCACCGATCCGTTGCACGAAGCGCTGACCCATCGCTGCGGCGTCGGCATGATCGCCCTGCAACCGCAGCGGCGCAGGCGGATGCGGGTCAACGGCAGATCGACGCCGGAGGGCGCGGGCCTGCGCATCGTCACCGACCAGGTGTACTCGAACTGTCCCAAGTACATCTCCCGGCGTGAGGTCGAGAGCTATACGCCCGCTGCCGAGGCGCCGGTGGTGCGTCACGGTGCCGAACTCGATGCCGACCAGCGGGCCGCGATAGCGGCGGCCGACACGTTCTTCGTCGCGACCGCGGACGCCGACGGCAACGCCGACGCCTCGCATCGTGGCGGAAATCCGGGCTTCCTCCGGGTGCTTTCGCCCACGCGGCTGCGCTGGCCGGATTACCGGGGCAATTCGATGTTCATGACGCTCGGCAACATCGAGGTCAACCCCCGGTGCGGGATCCTGATCCCCGATTGGTCCACGGGCGCCACATTGCAACTCACCGGCACCGCCGAGTTGATCTGGGCTCCGGAGACTTTCGCGGCAGGCGCACAATGCTCCCTCGACTTCACCGTCGAGGAGGTGCTCGAGCGGCCCGGGGGAGCGCTGCGATGGGGGCCTGCCGAACTGTCGCCCGTCAACCCCTGAACCTCACGAGAAAGGAGCCGTCCCATGCGACCTCCCCTGCCACCGTTCGACGCGGAATCAGCGAAAGCCAAAGTGCGGGCCGCCGAGAACGCCTGGAACACCCGCGATCCGGAGCGGGTCGCCGCCGCTTACACCGAGGACTCGGTGTGGCGCAATCGTGCGGAGTTCTTCACCGGCCGCGCCGCCATCGTCGAGTTCCTCACCAGGAAGTGGTCCATCGAGAACGGCTACGCGCTGCGCAAGGATCTGTGGGCCTTCGAAGGCAACCGAATCGCGGTGCGCTTCCAGTACGAATGGCACGACGAGTCCGGCCGGTGGTTCCGCAGCTACGGCAACGAGCAGTGGGAGTTCGCGCCGGACGGGCTGATGTCCCGGCGGGAGGCCAGCATCAACGACGTCCGCATCGAGGAATCCGAGCGGCGCATCTTCGGGCCGCGCGATCCGGGCGACGAGACGGTGCTGCCCCAGCACTGAGGAAGTCCTCCGGGCCACGCGGGCACAGGAGACGGCGGCGCCCACGCGCCGCCGCCTCGTCGTCTCGGATCGTGGTCAGGCGGCGACGGCCTGCCGCTGGGCTTCGGATGGCTCGGCGTTCGCGCGCTGCCGGTGGAACAGGGCGAAGGCGACCAGCCCGAATCCGACGCCCACCGCGGCCGCGACGCCGAACGCCGCGTCGAGCCCGGCGACGAAGCGAGACAATGTCATCGGCTGCTCGGCGGTCGCCACACCGCGGAACACGGTGCCGAGTACCGCGACGCCGAGGGCCAAGCCCAGTTGCCGCGCGGTGTTCACCGCCCCCGCGGCCGTGCCGGCCTGCTCCGGGGCGACGGCCGCCATGCCGACCGACACCAGCGCGGGCGCGTTGACGCCGATCCCGAGGCCGATCACCACGAATCCGGGGATCAATGCGAGCCAGGAGGACTCGGGGCCCACGAGCATGAGCAGCCAGGCGCCCAGGCCGACCACCACCAACCCCGCTCCGATGGTCCACTTCGGTGCGACATCGTGCAACAGCCGCCCGAACGCACCCGCGACCACGAACGCGGTGGCCGCCATCGGAAGCATCGCCAGGCCCGCGTGCAGTGGTGACATGTGCAGTTGCTGCTGCAGCCACAGCGAGATCAGGGGACTGCTCGCGAACGCGGCGAACGTCTGCCCGGACGCGCCGAACAGGGTCGCGGCGAAGTCGCGGTTGCGCAGCAGCGCCAGGGGGAACATCGGCGCGGCACCGCGCGCCTCGACGAAACCGAAGACCAGCGCCGCCGCGGCGCCGACGGCGAACGCGATCACCGCGGCCGGGTCGGTCCAGCCGTGCTCGCCACCGCGGATGACGCCGTAGGTGACCGCCGTCGCGGCGGTCGCGAACGACAGCATGCCCCGCACATCCACCATTCGGTCGATCCGCCGCGGGGAGGGTGGGAACACCGTGGCGGTCAGGCCGATCGCCAGCACGGCGATGGGCAGGTTGACGAAGAAGATCCAACGCCACGACAGCGCCTCGGTGAGGACCCCGCCGAGCACCACGCCGATTCCCGCCGCCGCTCCGGACACCGCGCCCCAGACGCCGAAGGCGACGCCGCGGTCGCGGCCGGTGTAGGTGGCGTGCAGCAGCGACAGCGTGGTGGCGAACATGGCCGCGCCGCCGACGCCTTGCAGCGCCCGCGCCGCGACGAGGACCGCCGCGGACCCGGCGACGCCGCAGCCGAGTGACGCGACCGCGAAGACGACCAATCCGGCCAGGTACGCGCGCTTCGCACCGGCCCGGTCGGCGAGCGAGCCCAGCACCAGCAGCAAGGCCGCCAATGCCAAGGCATAGCCGTCCACCACCCACTGCAAGCCGGACAATCCGGTGTCCAGATCGGCGGCGATGTCGGGCAGGGCGACGTTCACGATGGTGACGTCGATCAGCAGCATCAGCGTGCCGAGACACGCGGCGAACAAGGGGAGCCATTTCCTCACGGGAGCCTCCACGGCGGATTCGAATGATTTCGACGCCAAGCGTGCGGTATTCGGAGAGATCCCCCTAGTCACCCGGCTGCGGGCGTTAGATTCTTCCAGTGCTCGACGAAACCTCGACGGAATCCTCCGAATTGGATGTCTTGGACAAACAGATCATGCAGGCGCTGGTGCATGATGCCCGGATCCCGTTCGCCCGGCTCGGCGGCATCCTCGGGGTCTCCGAGCAGACGGTGGCGCGGCGCTATCGCGCGCTGCGTCAGCGCGGCATCCTGCACGTGTCCGGGCAGGTGAACGCGGCGCCGCTCGGCCACGCGCGCTGGGTGCTGCGCCTGAGATCGACACCGGACAAAGCGCTGCGGCTGGCCGAAGCGCTGGCGCGGTTCCCGGACCTGAGCTGGGTGACACTGCTGTCCACCGGTTCCGAGGTGACCTGTGTGGGCAGGCCGCGTTCGATCCAGCGGCGCGACGCGCTGCTGCTGCACATCCTGCCGCGCGCCCCGCAAGTGCTGGAACTGACCGCGCACGAGGTCATCCACCGTTTTCCGCTCGACGAGGAGTGGCCGCGCCATCGGCACCTGCTGACCGCCGCCCAGCTCGACGAGCTCGGCGCCGCCCGGCCCCGGCCCGCGGACGCGGGGCCGGAGACGCCGGTCGATTTGTCCGCGGCCGACGAGGCGATGCTCGCGCTGCTCGGCCGGGACGGGCGCGCTCCGTACGCCCAACTCGCCGCCGAAACCGGGTGGACCGCGCCGCGGGTCGCGCGGCGGATGGCCGAGCTGACGGCGGCGGGCGTGCTGTACTTCGACGTCGATTTCGCGATCGAGCGGATGGGCTACGGGGTGCGCGGCGCGCTGTGGCTGCGCGTGCGTCCCGCCGATCTGGACGCGGTGGGGCACGCGATGGCGACGCATCCGGAGATCGTCTTCGTCGCCGCCACCACCGGACCGTCGAATATGTTCGCCTCGATCATCTGCCGCGACACCGCGGACCTCTACCGGTACGTGACCGGGCGGCTCGGCGCGCTGGACGGGATCACCGGCCTCGAGGTGACGCCGTCGCTGCGCGTACTCAAGCAGGCGCAGACGCTGCTGGACACCGACCGGATCGCGCTGATGCCCTGATCGCACGGCGTTTGCCGAGGACGGCGCGGGCGGTGCGGAGGGCGCCGGGCGCGTCACTTGACTCGAACACCTGTTCGTCTAGTCTGGTCGCCAGAACTTGTCGGTGCCGGGCTCTACTGTAGGCGCCAACCACAGAACGAGACTCACCCGTCGAAAAGGGGATCAGGACATGGCACCACAGGCGTACGACCGGGACAAGGCGCTCGAACTCGCGCTGGCCCAGGTGGAGAAGAGCTTCGGCAAGGGCGCCGTCATGCGCCTGGGCGAGGAGGCGCGCCAGCCCATCTCGGTGATCCCCACCGGCTCCATCGCACTCGACGTGGCGCTGGGCATCGGCGGCCTGCCGCGCGGCCGCGTCGTCGAGATCTACGGTCCGGAATCCTCGGGTAAGACCACCGTGGCGTTGCACGCGGTGGCCAACGCGCAGGCGGCGGGCGGGGTGGCGGCGTTCATCGACGCCGAGCACGCGCTCGATCCGGACTACGCCCGCAAGCTGGGCGTCGACACCGACGCGCTGCTGGTCTCCCAGCCCGACACCGGTGAGCAGGCGCTGGAGATCGCCGACATGCTGGTGCGCTCCGGCGCCATCGACATCATCGTCATCGACTCGGTGGCCGCGTTGGTGCCGCGCGCCGAGATCGAGGGCGAGATGGGCGACAGCCACGTCGGTCTGCAGGCGCGTCTGATGAGCCAGGCGTTGCGCAAGATGACCAGCGCGCTGAACAATTCCGGCACCACCGCGATCTTCATCAACCAGCTGCGCGAGAAGATCGGCGTGATGTTCGGCTCGCCGGAGACCACTACCGGCGGTAAGGCGCTGAAGTTCTACGCGTCGGTCCGCCTGGATGTGCGCCGCATCGAGACGCTCAAGGACGGCAGCGACGCGGTGGGCAACCGCACCCGCGTGAAGGTCGTGAAGAACAAGGTCTCCCCGCCGTTCAAGCAGGCCGAGTTCGACATCCTCTACGGGCACGGCATCTCCAAGGAGGGCTCGCTCATCGACATGGGCGTCGAGCAGGGCTTCATCCGCAAGTCCGGCTCCTGGTACACCTACGAGGGCGATCAGCTCGGTCAGGGCAAGGAGAACGCCCGCAAGTTCCTGCTGGAGAACATCGACGTCCGCGACGAGATCGAGAAGAAGATCAAGGAGAAGCTCGGCATCGGTGCCGACGTGACGGCCGACGCGGCCGCGGAGGTGCCCGCCGATTTCTGAGCCGACGAACCGCCGCCGCTCACCCGGGGCGTCTTCGGCCGACCCCGGGGCCGACGTCGTGCAGGACATGCGGCGCCGGCTGGAAGAACTCCTGTCCGCCTCCGGCTCCCCGAATGGTGGCCGGCCGCGCGGACAGGATTCCGAACTCGTCCGGAGTACCGAAGGTGGTTCGGTTGCGCCGGACACCCTGGGAACTCGGCCGGACGCGTCCGATCCGCAGCGGGCGCGTCCGGCTGGGTCCCGTCGCGGTCACCGCGGCATGCGGGGGCGTGCCGGCTCGTCCTCGACCGACTCCGACCGGCCCGAGGGCCGATCGGCGGATCCGGTGGCGGCCGGATCCGAGGGCGGGACGGCCGAGCAGGCGAAGGAGGCGTGTCTCCGCTTGCTCGCCGTCCGCGCCCGCAGTCGTGCCGAACTGGCCCAGCGTCTCGCCGCCAAGGGGTATTCGCCCGAGGTGAGCGAACGGACGCTCGATCGCCTCACCGAAGTGGGCCTCATCGATGATGCCGCTTTCGCCGAGCAATGGGTGCATTCCCGCCACGCCTTCTCCGGTAAAGGCAAGCAGGCGCTCGCTCAGGAACTGCGGCGCAAGGGCGTCGCGCAGTCGGATGCCGCCGCCGCCCTCGACGCCATCACCACCGACGACGAGGAGGCGCGGGCCGGTGAGCTGGTCCGCCGCAAATTACGCTCCTTGCCGCGAGACCTGGACCGGGACAAGATGATTCGTCGTCTCGTCGGCATGCTCGCTCGGCGCGGATACAGCCAGGCCACGGCCTATCGGGTGGTCAAAGCCGAATTGGCCGATCGAGGGGTCGAAAGCGACCTCGACGAGCCCGTCGACTGAGCTTCCGGCTCATGGCCGCTCGCGGTAGCGGCGCGCCACGCTTCACCAGCTCGGTAAGACAGCGGCTCGGCCTCGGCCGCGCGAAGCCGTATCCCGCTCACAACTGCGTTCCACGCCGGTCGGATACGCGGGATACGGATGGTAGGTGCGGATACCGGCTCGGTGCCGCGCCCGCGGCTAGCGGAATCTGGGGCGGCTGCGGCGTTTTCGATCACTTCGCTGATTGTCGCTGCTCGGACAGCCGATCGGGGCGCGGCCCGCGGCGGTCGAGGTCAGCACCCTTCGTACCGCCGCCGCGGAGGTGCACCGCTGCGTGGGTTTCGGCTGCGGCATCGCCGGTCTACCCCTCTCCGGTGTCGGCGGATGGACCGGCGGCCTCGATACCCGCCTCGGCGGCGCGTTCGTCCTCCGAGGATGCAGCGGTTTCGATCACCCCGACCGCGCCGCGGATCCCACCGGCCGCGTGCCGGATGAAGCCGCCGACCCGTGGGGGGCCGGCGCGGCGCAGTTCGCCAGGGAAGGGGAACGACTCGTCGAACAGTAGGTCGGAGGTACGGCTGGTCATCGATCATCAACTCCCGCAGGTACGAAGCACTGATGACCGTCCCACCGGTCGAATACCGGGGATCGGCGTATGCCTACGAGATTGGCGGGACGCCGCCGAGTGCACGAGTGTTGCGCTCAGCTCGAGCACAACACCCCGGCGCCTCCATCGGTGCCGCCCGATATCGCCGCGCAGTAGCCGGTTCGACTGCGCGGCAACGACTCCGCCGGTCGGCTCAGGGCTTCTTGCCGATGTCGACGCCGGGTGCCGCGTCGGTGATGATCGAGTCCGCGGCGACGACGGCGCCGCCGCCCTTGCCACGTTTGCGCGCCCGCAACCGTCGTTCGAGCCTGGTGGCAACGAGCGTCAACGCGCTGTTGAGGGCGATCATGATGATCGCGATGATGATCAGCGCCGGAATCGTGTTCTGCTCGGCCGCGCCGAGTTGCTGGCCCGAGCGCACCACCTCGACGTAGGTGATCTGGTAGCCCAGCGCCGAGTCCTTCAGCGCGACCACCATCTGCGAGATCAGCGCGGGCAGCATCGCCGTGACCGCCTGCGGCAGCAGGATCAATCGCATCAGCTGGTTCTTGCGCATGCCGAGCGCGACCGCCGCCTCGGTCTGTCCTTTCGGCAGCGAGCGGATGCCCGCTCGCACGATCTCCGCGATGACCGAGCCGTTGTAGATGGTCAAGGCGGTGACCACCGCGGCGAGCGCGAGATCATCGGACTTGAACACGTCGTACTCGGAGTACACGGCGAACAGGAAGATCATCAGAATCAGCACCGGGATGGCACGCGCCACCTCCACGATCGCCCCCGCGACCCAGCGCACGATGCGATGATCCGACAGCCGCAGGACGCCGAAGACCATGCCGAGGATCAACGCGAACACGATGGACAGCAGCGCGGCCACGATCGTGCCGCGCAGACCGGGCAGCAGATAGGTCGACCAGACCTCGGCCTCCAGGAACGGCTTCCACTTCTCCGCGGTGAACTGCCCCTTGTCGGCGAAACCGCGGTAGAGCAGCCAGCCTGCCGCGGCCACCACGGCCAGTACCAGCACCGAGTAGATATTGTTGCGCAGTCTCGCCTTCGGGCCCGGCGCGTCGAACAGGACCGAAGCGCCCGCGCTCATACCCGCGCCTCGCTGACGCTCATCGAGCCACCTCGTACTTCTTGGCCAGCCAGCCGAAGAACAGGCCGGTCGGCAGGGTCAGGATCACGAAGCCGAGCGCGAAGATCGCGCCGATCGCCAGGACCGCGGCTTCGGTCTCGGTCATCTCCGCCATCAGGGTCGCCGCTTCGGCGACACCGATGGCCGAGGCGATGGTGGAGTTCTTGGTCAGCGCGATCAGGACGCTGCCCAGCGGGGCGATGACCGAACGGAATGCCTGCGGCAGCACGACCAGCCGCAGGTTCTGCAGGAAGCCGAGGCCGAGCGAGCGCCCCGCCTCGGACTGACCCATCGGTACGGTGTTGATGCCCGCACGAAGCGACTCGCAGACGAAGGCGGCGGTGTAGATGCTCAAGCCGACGACTGCGAAGCGGAAGTTGTTCCGCGCCAGAGAGTCCGGCCCCTCACCTGCGAGGCGCCAGCCCATCGTCGTGTAGAGACCCAGCGACATGAACACGATGATCAGCGTGAGCGGGGTGTTGCGGAAGATGGTGACGTAGGCCGTGCCGACCCAGCGGGCGACGGGCACGGGAGACACGCGCAAGCCCGCGACGACAGTGCCCAGGATCAGCGCGCCGACCGCGGAGAGCACGGTCAGTTGGATTGTCACCCAGAAAGCTTCGAGGATTTGGTCGTCATACCTCGAGATCAGGTCGAACACGGCGGACGCGTCCCTCCGATCAGGTCTCGATGGTCAGGGAAGTGCGGTGGGTGGCCCGCGCCGGGCCGGGGCCGGGCCACTCGTCCGTACGCGGGGAGGTCAGTACCGATTCACGGTCGGCGGCTGCGGGGCCTGGTAGCCGGACGCGCCGACGGTCGAATCGAAGGCCTTCTTCCAGGAGCCGTCGGCGATCATCGCCTCGATGGCGTCGTTGATCTTGTCCCGCAGTTCCTTGTCGCCCTTCTTCAACCCGATGCCGTAGTTCTCCGTGGTGAACGGCTTGCCGACCACCTTGAACGCGCCGCTGCTCTGCGCGGCGTAACCGGCCAGGATGATGTCGTCGGTGGTCACCGCGTCCCAGGAGCCGGCGCGCAGGCCCTCGAGGCAGAGCGAGTAGGTGTCGTTCGTCTGCAGCTGGGTGTCGGGGAAGTTCTTCTCGATGTTCTGGGCCGGCGTGGAGCCCTTCACCGAGCAGATCTTCTTGCCCTTGAGGTTGTCCGGGCCGTTGATGTCGGCGTTGTCGGCCCGCACCAGCAGCGATTGCCCGGCGATGTAGTACGGGCCGGCGAAGTCGACCTTGTCCTTGCGCTTGTCGTTGATCGAGTAGGTGGCGACGATGTAGTCGACCTGCCCGTTCTCGATCAGCGTCTCACGCTGCGGCGACGGCGCCTCCTTGAACGTGATCTGGTCCGGTTGCACGCCCAGTTTCCCTGCGACGTACTTCGCCACCTCGATATCGAAGCCGCTGTAGGACCCGTCCTTGTTCCGCAGGCCCAGACCAGGCTGATCGAACTTGATGCCGATGGTGAGTTTGCCGTCCTTGGCGTTGTCCAGGGCGGACTTGTCGTCGCCCCCGCCGCACGCGGTGGCTGTCGCGGCGGCGAGTGTCAGGGCGATCGCTCCGACGCCGATGCGCAGAGCGCGATTGATCCTCATCGAGTTCCTTCTCCCTATCCGTGGGTGGCTGGCCGCTGTCCGGCAGATCAGTGGCTCAAAATCTTGCCCAGGAAGTCTTTGGCCCGCTCCGACTTCGGGGCGGTGAAGAACGCCTCCGGCGGCGCGTCCTCCACCACCTGGCCGTCGGCCATGAAAAGCACCCGGTTCCCGGCGCGACGCGCGAAGCCCATCTCATGGGTGACGACCAGCATCGTCATCCCCTCCTTGGCCAGCGACACCATCACCTCGAGCACTTCGTTGACCATCTCCGGGTCCAGCGCGGAGGTCGGCTCGTCGAACAGCATCACCTTCGGGTTCATCGCCAGCGCCCTGGCGATGGCGACGCGTTGCTGCTGCCCGCCGGACAGCTGTGCGGGGTACTTGTCGGCCTGATCGGCGATGCCGACCCGGTCGAGCAGTTGCATCGCGCGGGCGCGGGCGTCGTCCTTCTTCACCTTGCGGACCTTGACCGGCGCGAGCATGACGTTCTCGACGATCGTCTTGTGCGCGAACAGGTTGAACGACTGGAAGACCATGCCTACGTCGGCGCGCAGGGCGGCCAGCGCGCGGCCCTCGGCGGGCAGCGCGACACCATCGATGGCGATGTCCCCGGAGTCGATCGGTTCCAGCCGGTTGATGGTGCGGCACAGCGTCGATTTACCGGAGCCCGACGGGCCCAGAACGATGACGACCTGCCCTTTCGGGACCTCCAGGGTGATGTCCTTGAGTACGTGCAGGTCGCCGAAGTGCTTGTCCACATTGCGCATCAAGATCATCGGCGGCGCGCTGGTGGCGGCGCTGACGTCCCCGGCAGAGGCGTCCCCGGTCGTGCCGGGAGCGGCGGCGTCGTCGGTCATGGTCATGACCTTAGGCAAAAATCGGGGATTTGCCCGGCTTTCCGCGACACACCGTCTCGCCGCGCCGATTCGACATGTGCGCGTAACCTCACGGTCCCTCTTCGGCGTCGGCGGCAGACGCCCGGAGCCTGCGCCGATGCGCGCGAAAACCGCCGGAGGCCGCCCCGTACCCTGGATGGGTGGATTCGATCGGACAGGCACTGTCGGCTCCCCCCGAGGGCACAGCACGCAGTTACGAGGTCCGCACCTTCGGCTGCCAGATGAACGTGCACGATTCCGAACGCTTGTCGGGTTTGCTGGAGGACGCGGGATACGTGAAGGCCGCGCCCGGCGCGACGGCCGACCTCGTCGTCTTCAACACCTGCGCGGTGCGCGAGAACGCCGACAACAAGCTTTACGGCACGCTCGGTCACCTGGCGCCGACCAAGGCGAGCCGTCCCGGCATGCAGATCGCCGTCGGCGGCTGCCTGGCGCAGAAGGATCGCGACGTCGTGGTGCGCAAGGCGCCGTGGGTGGACGTGGTCTTCGGCACCCACAACATCGGTTCGCTGCCGGTGCTGCTGGAGCGGGCCCGGCACAACCGGGAAGCCCAGGTGGAGATCCTGGAGTCGCTGGAGGCGTTCCCGTCCTCGCTGCCCGCCAAGCGCGAATCCGCGTACGCGGGCTGGGTTTCCATCTCGGTCGGCTGCAACAACACCTGCACCTTCTGCATCGTGCCCGCCCTGCGCGGCAAGGAGGTCGACCGCCGCCCCGGTGACGTGCTCGCCGAGGTGCAGGCGCTGGTGGACCAAGGCGTGCTCGAGGTGACGCTGCTCGGCCAGAACGTGAACTCCTACGGTGCGTCGTTCGCCGACCCGAGCGAGCCGCGCGACCGCGGCGCGTTCGCCAAGTTACTGCGCGCGTGCGGGCACATCGACGGCCTGGAGCGGGTCCGCTTCACCTCGCCGCACCCGGCCGAGTTCACCGACGACGTGATCGAGGCCATGGCCGAGACCCCCAACATCTGCCCGCAGCTGCACATGCCGCTGCAGTCCGGCTCGGATCGGGTGCTCAAGGCGATGCGCCGCTCCTACCGCAAGGCCCGCTACCTCGGGATCATCGACAAGGTCCGCGCCGCGATGCCGCACGCCGCGATCACCACCGACATCATCGTGGGCTTCCCCGGCGAGACCGAAGAGGATTTCCAGGAGACCCTCGATGTCGTGCGGCAGGCGCGTTTCACCAGCGCCTACACCTTCCAGTACTCCAAGCGGCCCGGTACACCCGCCGCGGACATGCCCGACCAGGTGCCCAAGGCCGTCGTGCAGGAGCGCTACGACCGCCTCATCGCGCTGCAGGAGGAGATCTCCTTGGCCGCCAACCGGGAACTGATCGGCACCGAGGTGGAGTTGCTCGTGGCCGAGGGCGCGGGCAAGAAGAACGCCGCGACCGCGCGCATGAGCGGCCGCGCCCGCGACGGCAGGCTGGTGCACTTCCGGCCGGGCGGCACCGCCGAGCCGATTCGCCCCGGCGACCTGGTCACGATCGACATCACCGCCGCGGCGCCGCACCACCTCGTCGCCGATGCCGCGATCAAGACGCACCGCCGCACCAGCGCCGGTGACGCGCACGAACGCGGTGTCACGCCGAAGACCGCGCCGATCGGCGTGGGGCTCGGGCTGCCCCGCATCGGCGCGCCCACCCCGGAACCCGCGGCCGCGGGCTGCTCGACCGGCTGCGGCGCATGACCACCGGCCCGGACGACGACGCCACCCGCGATGGCGACGGGGCGGTTCCCCCGTCCGGTGACGACGCGTCCGCGCCGCGGCACCGGCCCGGCGGCCGCGACGCAGACAAACGAAACGAGGACTCAGTGAGCTCGGTCGAGAGCACCGGTGATTTCGAACAGTTCCGCGACGATCTCGACGCCGTCGAGCGCAAGATCGCCGGTGAGATCGATCCCGGCATCCGCGCCATGGTCGTGGCGGGTGCGGTGTTCCTGCTGCTGGCCTCACTGGTCCTGTCGCACGCGGGCGCCGCGCGCGGCTTCGACGTGCTGTTGAACACCGACGCCGCGCGGGCCGAGCACATCGGGCTTCCCTCGCGGGTCTTCGTCTGGTTCCTCGTGGTCTTCGGCATCGGGTTCTCGATGCTGGCGCTGATGACCCGCCGCTGGGTACTGGCCTGGATCGCCGTCGCGGGCAGCGCCGTGGCAAGCGTGTTCGGCGTGCTCTCGATCTGGCACCGCCAGACCCCCGGCGTGGGCAACTACATCGGCGCGGGCCCCGGCATCGGGCTGATCCTGGGCGCGATCGTAACCGTCGTGCTCACCTTCCACTGGGTCCGCGTGGTGTGGAGCCGCACCACGCTGCACCTGGCCGCCGAGGAGCAGCGCCGCAACGCCGCCGCGGCCGCGGAGGAACGCGACCGGCGTCGCCTCATGGGCGACTCCTGACCTGATCGCGCACACGAGCGGCCCTTCCCGATGGGAAGGGCCGCAATCGTCGATCGAGCGAACTCAGCGGTTGCTGACGGCGCCTTCGGCGGCCTCGGCCCACTCCCGCCACTGCTTGGCCTGCTCCAGCGCCTTCTCCGCGTCGCGCGCGTTGCCCGCGGCCTGCGCTTTCGCCGCCTGCTCCTCGAACTGCGCCACGCGCTCGCGGAACTGTGCGGCGCGGGCCATCGCCTCGGGGTCGGTGCGCCGCCACTGCGCGTCCACGGCGTCGCGCACGCGCTTCTCGATCGCCCGCAGCTTGCCTTCCAGTTCCTGCATGCGCTCGCGCGGAACCTTGCCGATGGCGTCCCACTTCTCCTGAAGTTCGCGCAGCGCGCTGCGGGCCACTTCCAGATCGGCGGACGGATCGATAAAGGCGTAGGCGCTCAGCAGTTCCTCTTTGGCGGTCGCGTTCTGTTCGAACTCGGCGTCGCGCTCGGAGACGGCGGCGTTGCGGGCGGCGAAGAAGACATCCTGCGCGCTCTTGAAGCGCCGCCACAGCGCCTCGTCGGCCTCGCGTGGCGCGCGCCCGGCGGCCTTCCACTCGGCGAGCAGATCGCGGAAGACGCCCGCGGTGGCCACCCATTCGGTGGAGCCGGACAGCTCCTCGGCCTGCACGCACAGTTCTTCCTTGCGTGACTTCGCGGCGGCGCGTTCGCGATCCAGTTCGGCGAAGTGCGCGCCGCGGCGGCGGTTGAACGCCTCACGGGCCTTGGAGTAGCGCTTCCACAACGCGTCGTCCACCTTGCGGTCCACGCCCCGGATGGACTTCCACTCGTCGAGGATCTCGCGCAGCCGATCGCCCGCGGCCTTCCACTGGGTGGACTCGGCCGCGATCTTCTCCGCCTCGGCGGCCAGCGCCTCCTTGCGCTCGGTGTGCTCGTGCCGGGCGCGCTCCTTCTCTTCCTTGGCGTGCGCGGCGGCTTCTTCGGAGTGCTCGGCGATGGCCTGCAAGCGCCGGCCCAGCCCCTCGATGTCCCCGATCACCGAGGCGGTCGGCAGCGACTCGGCCAGCGCCACGGCGGCGGCCTTGGTCTTGCGCGCGTCCGCGCCCGCGGCCAGCCGCGCCTCCAGCAGGGCGACCTCGGTGGCCAGGTCGTCGAACCGGCGGCCGAAGTGGGCCAGACCCTCCGTGGCGTCACCGGCCTGCCACGAGCCGACCTGGCGTTCGCCCTCGGGGGTCTTCACCCAGGCGGTGCCGTCCTCGTCGACCCGGCCCCACAGGCTCGGATCGGAGACGGTGGGGACCACGACGGGATGGGGATGCTGCTGGGCGGGGCCCGGGGCGGGTTTGACCGCGTGCGGCTTGGGCGGTGGAATCGAGCGGCCCGGTTTCGGGGCACCGGAAGAACGGGGCATCTTGCCGGGGCCGGCTTTCGCGGTTCCGTTGCTGTCGGTCATGTTTCCTCGTCCCTGCCGCGCGTCACGGCTGCCTGGTTACGCCCTAGCTCATCCCATTCAACCCGGTCCGAGCCCTTGTGACCATCGACCCATGCCTTCCCGAGGAGGAATCCCGGGGATTTCCAACCCCTGATGACCTGGGTTGTAGCCCCTCGAACACTATCAATCCCGGCGGTATTTCCGGCAGAGACACTCGAAGCCGGGCGGTACCGGTGGTCCCGGCAACGACTACGGTTACGACGTGTTCTCCGTCGCCGCTCTCGTTCCGTCGCCACCCGTGCTGGTCCCCGAGCTGTGCGGCGGCGTGGCGGACGCGGTGGAAGCAGGCGATCCGGATCCGCGCGCGGTGCTGCGGTCCGTCGTGCTCGACGCCGTACATGCCTTCGCCGCCGTGACGCAGCGCTGGACGGTGCTCGGCGTCGGCGCAGGTGAGAGCACGTTCGGTCCGGAGACCGCGGGCACGTTCCGCGGATTCGGCGCGGACGTGCGCGTCGGGCTCTCCGGCGCGGCGGTCGCCGCGGCGCAGCGGGCCGATGGAGCGCAGCGCGCCGATGCCGGCCTGCCGTTGGCCGTGCTGATCGGGGGATGGCTACGTGGGCAGGTCGCCTCGAGCGCGACCGCCGAGGCGCGCATCGTCCCCGCGGACGCGGCGGCGGAGCACTGCTACGAGGCCGGGGCGAAACTGCGCGCCGATCTGGACGGCGATGCCGCGCCGCGCGGTGTGCTGGTCGTCGCGGACGGCGCCGCGACACTGTCCACCAAGGCGCCCGGTTACCTCGACGAACGGGCCCGGCCGGTGCAGGACCGGCTGGACCACGCGCTGAGCACGGGGGATCGCGCCGCGCTGCGGGCACTCGATCCCGGCCTGTGCGCCGAACTGAGCCTCTCGGGACGCGCCGCCTACCAGGTGCTGGCCGGGCTGTTCCTGGCCGACCCGCTGGTCGAGACGCGGTACTGCGATGCCCCTTTCGGGGTCGGTTACCACGTGAGCATCTGGCGGCCCGCGCAAGGCGAGGCGCCGTGACCGATTCCGGCATCACTCCGATCGCGGTCGTCGGTCCCACCGCCTCCGGCAAATCCGATCTCGCCCTCGATCTGGCCGAACGGCTCGGCGGCGAGATCGTGAACATCGACGCCATGCAGCTCTACCGCGGCATGGACATCGGCACCGCGAAGCTACCGTTCGCGCAGCGCCGGGGCATTCCGCATCACCAGCTCGACGTGCTCGACGTGACGGATACCGCGTCGGTGGCCGCCTATCAGGCGGCGGCAAGCGCGGACGTCGTCGCGATCATGGAGCGCGGCCGGGTGCCCGTCATCGTGGGCGGTTCGATGATGTACGTCCAGGCGCTGCTGGACGAGTGGGAGTTCCCGGCCACCGATCCGGCCGTCCGGGCGCGCTGGGAGGCGATGCTCGCCGAGCGGGGTGTCGGGGCCGTGCACGCGGCGCTGCGCGAGGCCGATCCGGTGGCCGCGGCCACCATCCTGCCCACCGACGGCCGCCGCATGGTGCGGGCGCTCGAGGTCGTCGAACTCACCGGACGGCCGTTCGCCGCCTCGGCGCCGACCATCGGGCCGCCGCGGTGGGGCACCGTCATCATCGGTGTGGACCGGGAGACCGCGGCCTTGGACGAGCGCATCGAGCGGCGCACCGCGGCGATGTTCGAGGGCGGACTGGTCGACGAGGTGCGCGGCCTCATCGAGCACGGCCTGCGCGAGGGCGTCACGGCGCGGCGCGCCATCGGCTATGCACAAGTCCTGGCCTATCTGGACAACGAATACGACCTGAACCACGCTCAGGAACGCACCCTGATCGGTACCCGGCGCTACGTGCGCAGGCAACGCTCCTGGTTCCGGCGCGATCCTCGGGTGCGGTGGGTGGACGGCGCCGCGCCGGAACCGGCCGCGAGGGCGCTGGCCCTGCTCGAAGAGAAAGAACGGACTCCGCAGTGACCCGACGTGTGAGCACGCGCAACGCCTCCGTCCAGGTGTGGCAGGCGTATCTCAACAACCGCACCAAGCGTCATCGCGACGGTCGTTTCCTCGTGCAGGGGGTGCGTCCGATCACGCAGGCCGTGGCCAACGACTGGCCGCTGGAGACGTTGTTGTACCGCCTCGGCGGCCCGGAGCTGTCCGGCTGGGCGCGCGAAGTGCTGGACACCAGCAGCGTGCCGCAGGTCGGCCTGGTGCCCGAGCTGATGGCCGAACTCGGCGAGAAGTCCGGAGGGATACCGGAACTCGTGGCGGTCGCGGAGTCGCGACTGCCCGAGCTGGAGACCTTCGAGCCGGGTGAGCCCGGGGAGGACGCGCCGGTGGTCGTGGTGTTCGACCGGCCCAACTCGCCGGGCAATCTCGGCACCCTGATCCGCTCGGCCGACGCGTTCGGGGCCTGCGGCGTCATCGTCACCGGGCACGGCGCCGACCAGTACGACCCGCAGGCCGTACGGGCCTCGACCGGTTCGCTGTTCGCCGTGCCGGTGATCCGCGCCGCCGGGCCCCCGCAGGTGCTGGAGTTCCGCAACCGGCAGGTGCGCCGCGGCATTCCGACCCGCATCGTGGGGACCGACGAGCACGCCCCGCACGCCGCCTACGACTACGACTTCACCGACGCGACCATCCTGGTCGTCGGCAACGAGACCAGCGGGATGAGCGCCGCCTGGCAAGCGGCCTGCGACGACATGGTGTACATCCCGATGGGCGGCACGGCCAGCTCGCTGGGGGCGCCCTCGGCGGCCGCGGTGGCGCTCTACGAAATTTCCCGGCAGCGCCGGACGTTTGCCAAGTGACGACGAGATAGGGAGACATCGCCCGTGCCGGATATCGAGTTCACCAAGGGCCATGGCACCCAGAACGATTTCGTGGTGCTGCCGGACCAGGAGGCCGACCTGGCGCTGACGGCCGCGCGGGTCGGCGCGCTCTGCGATCGCCGCCGCGGCCTCGGCGCGGACGGCGTGCTGCGGGTCGCGCGCGCCGGTGCGCTGCTGGCCGCCGGGGTACTCACGGAGATCCCGGAAGGCATCGGCGCCGACGACTGGTTCATGGACTACCGCAACGCCGACGGTTCGATCGCCGAGATGTGCGGCAACGGCGTGCGCGTGTTCGCGCACTACCTGAACGTGTCGGGACTGGAGACCCGCGACAGTTTCGTCGTCGGCAGCCGCGCAGGCGCGCGCCCGGTGACGGTGCATGCCGGGAACTCGGTCATCGGCGACGTCACCGTCGGGATGGGGCCGGTGCGCGAACTCGGCGCGTCCACCGCGACCCTCGCGGGCTGGGCGCTGCCCGGCATCGGCATCGACGTCGGTAATCCGCATCTGGCCTGTGTCGATCCGGGGATGTCGGCGGACGCGCTCGGGAAGCTCGACCTGACCGTGGCGCCCGGCTTCGATCCGGACCTCTTCCCGCACGGGGTCAACGTCGAGATCGTCACCGCGCTGGACGCCGATGGTTCGGTCGACATGCGGGTCTACGAGCGCGGTGTGGGCGAAACCCGTTCCTGCGGAACGGGAACCGTCGCCGCGGCCGCAGCGGCGCTGGCCGCCGACGGCTTCCGGATCGCCGCGGACACCGGCCGGGTGACGGTCCGGGTGCCCGGCGGTGAGCTGACCGTCGGGCTGGAGCGCGGCTCGGCGTGGCTGCGCGGGCCGTCGGTTCTGGTGGCCGCGGGCCGCCTCGCCGGATCGTGGTGGGACGGGCTGTGAGCGCCGCCCTTCGATAACCGCGTGCGTGCTGCGGTGATGTCGTGGCAGCATGGATGGTGTATGAGGAAATCAGAGACGTATGAATTCACTCCGGCGGACGCGAACGATCGCGCTGCCGAGGCGCCCGACGACGCCGTGACCGGCGACGACGCGGTGACCGGCGACGTGGTCGCCGAACACGCCGCGCGGATGCAGCGGTCCGGCTGGTCGGCCGATCCCACCGTGGGCGAGCTGCAACTGGAAGACCGCAGCTCGCTGCGGCGTGTGGCGGGCCTGTCCACCGAGCTGGCCGACATCACCGAGGTCGAGTACCGGCAGCTGCGCCTGGAGCGCGTCGTGCTGGTCGGTGTCTGGACCGCGGGTACCGCCGCGCAGGCCGAGGCGAGCATGGCCGAGCTGGCGGCGCTCGCCGAGACCGCGGGCTCCGAGGTGCTCGAAGCGCTGATCCAGCGCCGCGACCGGCCGGATCCGGCCACCTACATCGGCTCCGGCAAGGCCGAGGAGTTGCGTTCGGTCGTACTGGAGACCGGCGCGGACACCGTCATCTGCGACGGCGAACTCACTCCGGCGCAGCTGACCGCCCTGGAGAAGGTGGTCAAGGTCAAGGTGGTCGACCGGACCGCGTTGATCCTGGACATCTTCGCCCAGCACGCCACCTCCCGAGAGGGCAAGGCGCAGGTCTCGCTGGCACAGATGGAGTACATGCTGCCCAGGCTGCGCGGTTGGGGCGAGTCGATGTCCCGTCAGGCCGGTGGCCGCGCGGGCAGCAACGGCGGCGTGGGTCTGCGTGGTCCCGGTGAGACCAAGATCGAAACCGACCGTCGTCGCATCCGCGAGCGCATGGCCAAGCTGCGCCGGGAGATCCGGGAGATGAAGACCGCGCGCGACACCATGCGGGCGCGCCGCAACTCCAGCGGCATCCCGTCCGTCGCGATCGTCGGCTACACCAACGCAGGCAAGTCGAGCCTGATGAACAAGCTCACCGGCGCGGGCCTGCTGGTCCAGGACGCGCTGTTCGCCACCCTCGACCCGACCACCCGCCGGGCGGAGTTGGACGACGGGCGCGAGGTCGTCTTCACCGACACCGTCGGCTTCGTGCGGCATCTGCCCACGCAACTGGTCGAGGCGTTCCGTTCCACCTTGGAGGAGGTGACCGGTGCCGATCTGCTGCTGCACGTGGTGGACGGTTCCGACGCACTGCCCGCCGAGCAGATCAAGGCCGTCCGCGAGGTGATCACGGACGTGATCAAGGAATCCGGCACGCCCGCCCCGCCGGAATTGCTGGTGGTGAACAAGACCGACGCGATGGGGCCGACCGAGCTCACCAACCTGCGCGCGCTGCTGCCGGACGCGTCGTTCGTGTCCGCGCACACCGGGCGTGGCATCGACGCGCTGCGCGAGCGGCTCGCCGAAATGCTCGGCGGGCTGGACGTGGAGATCAGCGTGCTGCTGCCGTACACGCGCGGCGACCTGCTCGCCCGCATCCACGCCGACGGCCGGATCTTCGACTCCCACCATGAGGAGGGCGGAACCCGCGTTCACGCGCGCGTCCCGCACGCCCTGGCGGCCGCCCTGTCGGAGTACGCGCACGCGGGCACGGGGGAGTCCGGCGAGTAAGCCACTCCGTGCGAGGACTCGGCCCAGCGGCGGCGGTGGGCGCCGCCGCTGGTCGCCCGTGCCTCGTCACGTGTGCACAGTCAGCCCGGGGCGCTCCGGCCGCGGTTGTGCGGCTGCCATATGGCTTCCGTGCGGTGAGTGAGCCTCGGTATGGGCGTCTCGGCGGGCGATGACTTGCCAGTTCGCGACGGGCTTGCCGGGACGGATGAATGAGCTGGTCGCTCGACCAAATGAGCGTGTCGCGATATGACGCGCACATCCGGTGCGACGCAGTCGATTTCGTTGCGCTATCGTCATCGAATCGACACCAGGAGGGTTCATGTCGGACGCCCGCTCCGATTCCCGCACCCGGCGCTCCGGCGTCGCGAGCAGCACCGATCCGGCGCTCACCGACGGTGCGCCGCTCTCGGTCGCGCTGACCGACACCGATCTGCGGGTGATCGACACCCTGCTCGCGCCGCTGCGCGCGTGGACCAGCCCGCGTTTCTACGGCCTGGAGAACATCCCGGCCGACGGCCCCGTGCTGCTGGTCGGTAACCACAACCTGCTAGGCGGCATCGACGCGCCGATGCTGCTGCCCGAGGTGCTGCGCCGCCGCGGCCGCCTGATCCGCGGTCTCGCCGAGAACGTGCTGATCAATGTGCCCGGTATACGTCACCTGCTGCATCACTACGGCGCGGTGCGCGGGACTCGGTCCAACTGCCTGGCCCTGCTGCGGCGCGGTGAGGCCGTGATGGTGTTCCCCGGCGGCGGCAGGGAGGCGGTGCGCCGCAAGAACGAGAAATACCTGCTGAAGTGGGAGGGGCGCAGCGGCTTCGCGCGCATGGCCATCGAAGCGGGCGCGCCCATCGTCCCGGTCGCGATGATCGGCGTCGACGACGCCTACGACATCGTGGTGGACGGCGACCATCCGATCCTGCGCCCGCTGCGCTGGACCGTGGAAGCGCTCGGCCTCAGCCGCGACCTCACCCCGCCGCTCATCCGCGGAGTCGGTCCCACCGTGATCCCGCGGCCGGAGCGCTTCTATTTCTCCGCGGGCGCGCCCATCGACCCGGCGCCCTGGCGCGACGCGGGCGACAAGCACGCCGCGGCGGTCGAATTCCGCGACGTGGTGCGCAAGGCGCTGGAGGAGGAGATGAACTTCCTCTTCGCCGAACGGGCCCGGGACCGAGGCCGCACCCTGGTGGGTCGTGTGCGGGGTTGGCTGAACCTCTGACGGTTCGCTGCCCGGTCCATCCCAGCTCTCGATCCGGTGACTACCGATCCGACCGAGCGGGGGCATAGGGTCGCTCCGGTGTAGTCGCCGCCGAGCCGGGGAAGCCGACGTCGGATGCACTCCGAATCCGGTCGGTACGACCGGTTCGCCGCGCTGATGCCATGAGTCCAGCGAACTCGATCGGCAGGTCGGCCCGTCGGGATTGACGCAGCCGCATGCGATGGTGCCGGAGTGGGATTGGTCCGCGCCTTCGTGATGCACCAGTTGTCGCGGGGCCGGGTGGCACAGAAGGCGTCGGTGACGGCGGGATGGCCGTGGTGATCCGGTTGCGCATCAGAGCGCCCGCTCACGCAGGTCTTCCGTATGGGTGGGCCGGCTCGAGTGTTCGCCGCCGACCGGCGCGGGCTCTGGCGCTAGCGGCGGAAAAAGCCGGTAGCGGACAGTCTTGAGCTGTCGGGTACCGGCCACCACGCCGCGATCGGCCGACCTCGCCGAAGAATCGGGGCGGAATCCAGCGATGCCCGGCGTTGTCGTCCCCCGCCGCTCCCGAGTCTCCGATCGTTTGCGGGGAATCTCGCCTGCTGATCCGGACCCGTGCCGCCGCTCCTGGTGAGACCATGGTTCTGGCCCCAGAAGTGAACAGAGATTCTCCTTCCGGGTACGGTATGGGCAACGACTGGTCGGTGTGGACCGGCCGGTGTGGTCACTAGGAGGTTGGCGTGGAACGCACACTGTTCGAGCCCGAACACGAACTGTTCCGGGAGTCGTTCCGCAAGTTTCTCGATCAGCACGTCGCGCCGAATCACGCGAAGTGGGAGGAGCAGGGCATCGTCGACCGGGCGGTCTGGCTCGAGGCGGGCAAGCAGGGCTTCCTCGGCATGGCCATGCCGGAGCAGTACGGCGGCGGCGGGGTGAAGGATTTCCGCTACAACGCCATCGTCTCGGAGGAGTCGGTGCGCGGCCAGTACTCCGGTCTCGGCTTCTCGCTGCACAACGATGTGATCGCGCCTTACCTGCTCGAGCTGGCCGACGAGGAGCAGAAGCAGCGCTGGTTGCCCGGTTTCTGCGCGGGCGAGATCATCACCGCGATCGCGATGACCGAACCGGGCACCGGTTCGGATCTGCAGGGCATCAAGACCCGCGCGGTGCGCGACGGGGACGACTGGATCCTCAACGGCGCCAAGACCTTCATCACCAACGGCATCAACTCCGACATCGTGATCGTGGTGGCGCAGACCGACCCGGAGAAGGGCGCGATGGGCTTCAGCCTGTTCGTGGTCGAGCGCGGAATGCCCGGCTTCGAGCGCGGCCGCAACCTGGACAAGCTCGGCCTCAAGGCCCAGGACACCGCCGAGCTGAGCTTCACCGACGTGCGCGTGCCCGGCAAGAACCTGCTCGGCACCGAGGGGATGGGCTTCGTCCACCTCATGCAGAACCTGCCGCAGGAGCGGCTGTCGATCGCCGTCATGGCGGCGGCGGCCATGGAGTCCTGCCTGGACATGACCGTCCAGTACGTCCGCGACCGCAAGGCGTTCGGCAAGCCGATCGGCGCGCTGCAGAACACCCGCTTCGTGCTCGCCGAACTGGTTACCAAGACCACCGCCGTGCGCCTGATGGTGGACAAGTTCATCGAACTGCTCAACGAGGGCAAGCTGACCGCCGAGGACGCGGCGATGGCCAAGTGGTGGAGCACCGAGGAGCAGCTCGACCTGATCAACCGCTGCCTGCAACTGCACGGCGGATACGGCTACATGAAGGAATACCCGATCGCGAAGGCCTACATGGACGCTCGTATCCAGACCATCTACGGTGGCACGACCGAGATCATGAAGGAGATCATCGGGCGGAGCCTGAAACTCTCCTGACAGCGCGCGGGTCACGCTCGGGCCGCCGTCCGCCGTCGGTCCGGGCATTGCCTGGGGCACAATCGCCTCCCGAGGTGCCTGCGGACTCGACGTCCGTCCATCACCCGAAGTGGAGGAGATGCGATGCCGAGTCTGGCCAACCAGGTCGTGCGCGGATATTTGAAGGCGACGCGCGCCAACCGGGTATTCGTCGACGTCGGCGCGGCGCAGGAGCGCGTTCGCGATCTGAGCCTGCGGCCCCGGCGCTACGGTCCGCCGCGCCGGCTGCGCGCGGATGTGGCGATCACGGTGGACCGTCGCGGCGGCTGGCCGGTCTACACGCTGACTCCGCGCGGGCAGCGGCCCCGGGGGAATGTCGTGTACGCGCACGGTGGCGGCTGGGTGCACGAGATCGCACCGCAGCATTGGGCACTGTGCGCGGCCGTCGCCGCGGAAACCGGTGCGGCCGTGACTGTCGCGATCTACCCGCTGATTCCGTTCGGGACGGCCGCGCAAGTCGTCCAAGGCTTCGTCGACCTGGTGCTCGCCAACCGGGGAACCTACGGGAACGTCTGTTTGGCAGGGGATTCCGCCGGTGGACAGATCGCTCTGTCGGCCGCGGTGGTGTTGCGGGACGCGCATCGCGTGCGGCTGCCGGGCGCCGTGCTGATCGCACCCGCCCTCGATCTCTCGCTGAGCAATCCGGAGATACCGGTCGTGCAGCCCCGCGACCCGTGGCTGGGCGTCGCGGGGACTCGGGTGCTCATCGAGCACTGGCGGGGCGACCTCGAGATAGCCGACCCGAGGGTCAGTCCGCTCGCCGCCGACCTGCGCGGGCTCGGTCCGCTGACGGTCTTCTGCGGCACCGACGACATCCTGCACCCGGACACGCGCCTGCTGGTGGACGCGGCACGTCGCGCCGGAGTCACGGTGGACTATCACGCCGGGCAGGGGCTGCCGCATGTCTATCCACTGACGCCGACCCCCGAAGGACGGGCCGCCCGCAAGATCGTCATCGAACGTTTGCGCAGCGCACTTGGGGGTTGAGCGAATCCGAGTCGATACCGCCGCTGACAGGGGCGCGGTAGTCAGACGCGAGTGGGCAGGGTTACGACGAAGCAGGCGCCGCCGGCCGTGCCGTCGATGACCCGGATGGTGCCCCCGTGGCGCTCGACGACATCGCGGACGATGGCCAGGCCCAGACCCGCGCCGCCTTCGTCGCGGCTGCGCGCGTCGTCCAAACGGACGAACCGCTGGAAGATGCGCTCGCGATCGGCGGGCGGCACACCCGGGCCGTCGTCGCCGACCGACAATGTCACCCGCCCGGCGGCGCTGCGCTGCACGGCTACCCGCACGATGCTCGCGGCATGCCGCTGGGCGTTGTCGACGAGGTTGCCCAGGACGCGCGCGAGCTGGGTACGGCTGCCGGTGACCGCGACGGCGTCCTCCGGTGTCGCGATCTCCACGGCCACCCGGTCGCCCGCACGGTGCTCCAGTTCGTCGCGAACCAGCACAGTCAGGTCCACGCGATCCGCACGCGGTTGCTCGCCCGCGTCGAGCCGGGCCAAGAGCAACAGGTCGGCCGCGAGGTGTTCCAGCCGGATGGTGTCGCCGATCAGGCCGTCCAGTTCCAACAGGTCGGGGTGGGCCTGGGCTACCTCGAGCTGGGTGCGCAGGCTGGCAATGGGGCTGCGCAATTCGTGGGCGGCGTCGGCGATGAACCGGCGCTGGCGCTCCCCGGATTCCTCCAGGGCGGCGAGCGTCGCGTTGGTGGTGGTCGCCAGCCTGCCGATCTCGTCGCGGGAGCCCGGTTCGGGCACGCGCCGGGACAGATCGCCGTCCATGATCTCGGCGAGCTGCCTGCGGATCGCCTCCACCGGGCGCAGGGCGCGCCTGGTGACCAGCCAGGTCACCAGGGCGACCAGGGCGAGCAGCGGCGGCAGGCCGATCAGCATCGCTCGCCGCGCGTCCGCCACCGCGCTGTCGGCGGTCTCCAGCGAGGAGCCCGCGTAGACGGTGGCGGGCTGCCCGCCAGGGGCGGTCACCGCGAGGGCGGCGACCCGGAACGGGTGCGGGCCGTCCTCGGTGTCCACCGTCAGCCGTACGTCGCCGAATTCCGCGTCGGCCGTCGTGGGGTCCGTGCTCGGGGAGGGGCTTTCGTCGTCGTCCGATTCCCCCTCGTCCTCGTCATCGTCATCTGCGTCGTCCTCGTCGTCTCGGTCCTCGGAGGCCTTCGCGAGGGGCCCGAAGTCGGCCATCGGAGGTTTCCCCGCGAGTTCGTCAGCGGCCGCGAGGACTCGGCGGTCGATCGAAACGATCTGCACCGGTCGATCTTCGGCGTCCGGAAGCGACAATCGCGCGAGGTCGGCGCCCGAGGCGAGCTGGGTCGCCACGTCACGCGCGGTGGTCTCCGCCTGCAATTCGGCGCTGTGCACCAGGTTGTGTCGCAGCACAGCCAGCACCGTGAGCCCGGCGGCCGTCAGCGCCACCGCGACGACCGCCGTCGCCGCGACCGTGGTGCGCGTGCGGACCGATCGCCACCACGCACGCCTGCTCCGCTCAGGCACGGTCGGCTGCCAGCCGGTATCCGGCGCCGCGGACGGTAGTGATCGTCCGGCGCCCGAACGGCGCGTCGATCTTGCGGCGCAACGTGCTGATGTAGACCTCGACGATGTTCGGATCGCCGTCGTAGGCGAAGTCCCAGACGTGGTGCAGGATATCGGCTTTCGACACCACCTCCCCCGCGCGGACGGCCAGGTGCTCGAGCACGGCGAACTCCTTGGCGGTGAGCGTCACGTCCTGCGAGCCGCGGCGGCAGGTCCGGGTGCCCGGGTCCACGATCAGGTCGCCGACGCGCAGCACCCGTGCGCCGCCGCGGGTTCGGCGGCGCAACAGGGCGCGGATGCGGGCCAGCAGCACGAGGTAGGAGAACGGCTTGCTGAGGTAGTCGTCGGCTCCGGTGTCCAGCCCCTCGGCCTCGTCGTATTCGCCGTCTTTCGCGGTCAGCATGAGCACCGGTGTCTCGTGGCCCCCGGCGCGCAGCGCGGCGCAGACCCGGTAACCGTTCATACCGGGCAGCATGATGTCGAGGATGATCAGGTCGTAGTCGGTGGTGGTCGCCAGGTGCAACCCCTCGGCGCCGTCGTGCACCACATCCACGGCAAATCCCTCGGCCGACAAGCCTTTTGCCAGTGTGAGAGCCAGACGTTTCTCGTCCTCCACGATCAGCAGACGCATCCACCAAGAGTGGCAGACCGATCCTGAAACCGTCTTCAGGTGGCTTCAGCTCGCCTTCAGTTCCGTGCGCCACCGTAGTCGCATTCGAATCAGCACTCCCGCAGGAGGTTTCGCATGACAACCGTTTTCCGCCGTGCCTACGCCGGTCTTCGCTGGCTCCTCGTCGGCACGGCCGTCGCGGCCGTCGTCGTCGGTCTCAGCGCGGCCCTGGCCGCTGTCGCCACCGGCGGGCCGGACGATCACACCGTCGCCTTCCGCTCGTCCGCGGGGGACTGGTCGCTGGTGGCCGACACCGGGATCAGCAGGCAGCAGGCGATCGACAAGGCGGTGCGGGCCGTGCCCGGCGGGCGGGTCCGGTCCACCGAACTCGACTTCGATCGCGGCACCCCGGTCTGGGAGGTCGAGCTCACCACGCCCGCGGGCGTGCGGTACGACGTGACGATCGATGCGCACAGCGGCGCGGTCCACAGCTCCGTCGACCACGACTGAGCTTCCGCGGCGGCGCAGGTGTGACGGGTCGGTGCTCGGGTATGCACAAGATGTTTGCTGCCGGGCGGCGGGGATCCGGAGGGGGATCCCGGCCGCGGCTTCACCGATAGCACGCCCCGGTCGGCGTCGTGCGTAACGCCATGGAGATACGTTCGCCGAGCATCGTAGATTGGGTCCGCGCCGCGGTTGCCCGGGAGTAGCCTCAAGGTTGTCCGCTCGAGGAATCGAGGTCGCGATGCACGAGATGGCCATCACGCAGAGCGTCATCGACGCCGTCTGCGAGCACGCGGCGGGCCGGCGGGTGCACTCCGTCACCGTCGAGGTCGGCGCGCTGTGCGCCGTCGTACCCGAGGCCATGCGGTTCTGTTTCGAAGTCGCCGCCGAGGCGACCGTAGCCGAGGGCGCGCAGCTGGTCCTGGTGGAGATCCCCGGGGTAGGGGCGTGCCGGACCTGCGGAGCCGAGTTCCGGCTGCCGGACCCGATCCTGCTGTGTCCCTGCGGCAGCGCCGACGTCGAGATCCGCGCCGGGCGCGAGCTGCGTATCCGATCGATGGAGGTGAGTGAGGCATGTGCGCAACCTGCGGTTGCGGCGACGACGCCGCCGCGCTGATTCGCGTCCCGCACGACCACCAGCACTCCGAGGCGCACGACCACGCCCATGAGCACCCCCATCCCCATGAGCACACGCACGGCCCGGACGCCGACCACGTCCACGTGCCCGCCACCGAGACCGTCAGCCTGGAGCTGAAGGTGCTGGCCAAGAACGACGAACTGGCGCAGCGCAACCGGGCTTGGCTGGCCGAGCGCGACATCGTCGCGCTCAACATGACCAGCTCGCCGGGCGCGGGCAAGACCAGTCTGCTGGAACGCACCATCCGCGAGTCCGGCCGGACTCCGATCGCGGTGATCGAGGGCGACCAGGCGACATTGCTCGACGCCGAACGGATCCAGGCCACGGGGTGCCGGGTCGTGCAGGTCAACACCGGCGCGGGATGTCACCTGGACGCCGAGATGATGTATCGCGCGCTGGAGAAGCTCGACCCGGCGCCGGGCACGCTGCTGTTCGTCGAGAACGTCGGCAATCTGGTCTGCCCGGCGCTGTTCGACCTGGGGGAGCGGGAGAAGGTGGTCGTCATCTCGGTGACCGAGGGGACCGACAAACCGCTGAAGTATCCGCACATGTTCCAGGCGGCGGGACTGGTGTTGGTGAACAAGACCGATCTGCTGCCGTATGTCGATTTCGATCTGGACCGATGCCGGGAGTACATCCATTCGATACATCCCGGCGTCGAGGTCCTTCCGCTGTCCGTGAGCAGCGGTGCAGGCCTGTCTACCTGGTATGACTGGCTGGCCGAGCGGCGTCGCGCGGCCGGTTCGGCGGCTCTTGAGGAAGCCGCCGGGCGCGCTTAAGGTGAAGTGATCAGGATCACATCCACGGGTGACCCCTTCTTCGAGAAAGGCGAGATTCGGCCCCCGGTGGTCCGCTGCGGAAGGTGGCGAGACATGCCCACTCAGGAAGCAGTACGAGCCGAAGAAACGCTGATCCACGTTCTCTGGATCAACGCCGGACTCAGTTGTGACGGTGACTCGGTCGCCTTGACGGCGGCCACGCAGCCGAGCATCGAGGAAATCGCTCTCGGCGCCCTGCCCGGTCTGCCCAAGATCGCCGTGCACTGGCCGCTCATCGACTTCGAGTGCGGCCCGAACGGCGGCGCCGATGATTTCCTGGAGTGGTTCTTCAAAGCCGACCGCGGGGAACTCGAGCCGTTCGTTCTGGTGGTCGAAGGCTCGATCCCGAACGAGCAACTCAAGGAAGAGGGCTACTGGTGCGGGTTCGGCAACAATCCCGCCACCGGACAGCCCATGACGACCAGCGAATGGCTGGATCGTCTCGCGCCGAAGGCCACGGCCATCGTGGCGGCGGGCACCTGCGCGACCTACGGCGGCATCCACGCGATGGCCGGCAACCCGACCGGCGCGATGGGCGTGCCGGATTACCTCGGCTGGGACTGGAAGAGCAAGGCGGGTATTCCGATCGTGTGCGTGCCGGGCTGCCCGATTCAGCCGGACAACATGTCGGAGACGCTCACCTATCTGCTCTACATGGCGACCGGACAGGCGCCGATGATCCCGCTGGACGACGCGCTGCGGCCCAAGTGGCTGTTCGGGGCGACCGTGCACGAGGGCTGCGACCGGGCCGGCTACTACGAGCAGGGTGAGTTCGCCACCGAGTACGGCTCGCCGAAATGCATCGTGAAGCTCGGCTGCTGGGGGCCCGTGGTCAAGTGCAACGTCCCCAAGCGCGGCTGGATCAACGGCTTGGGCGGCTGCCCGAACGTCGGCGGTATCTGCATCGGCTGCACCATGCCGGGCTTCCCGGACAAGTTCATGCCGTTCATGGACGAACCACCCGGCGGGAAGTTCTCGTCCAGCGCATCGGGGCTCTACGGATCGGTGATCCGCAGCCTCCGTCACATCACCGGACGCACCGTCGACAAGGAGCCGCACTGGCGGCACCGGGGCCGGAAGCTGGAGACCGGCGCGACCCGCACTTGGTAGGAGGATCTCTGATGACACAGATCATCCCGGAGCCGTCGCACCGGACGATCGAGCCGGACCGTCTCGTCGAGATGGCGTGGGACCCGATCACCCGCATCGTCGGCAGCCTCGGCATCTACACCAAAATCGACTTCGAGAACCGGGAAGTGGTCGAGTGCCACAGCACCTCGTCCATCTTCCGCGGCTATTCGATCTTCATGAAGGGCAAGGACCCGCGCGACGCGCACTTCATCACCAGCCGCATCTGCGGCATCTGCGGTGACAATCACGCCACCTGTTCGTGCTACTGCCAGAACATGGCCTACGGCGTGCGCCCGCCGCACCTCGGCGAGTGGGTCGTGAACCTGGGCGAAGCCGCCGAGTACATGTTCGACCACAACATCTTCCAGGAGAACCTGGTCGGCGTGGACTACTGCGAGAAGATGGTCTCCGAGACCAACCCGGGCGTGCTGGCCAGGGCGGAGAACACCGAGGCGCCGCACGCGGGCGACCACGGGTATCGCACGATCGCCGACATCATGCGGGCGCTCAACCCGTTCACCGGTGAGTTCTACCGGGAGGCGCTACAGGTCAGCCGGATCACCAGGGAGATGTTCTGCCTGATGGAAGGCAGGCACGTCCACCCGTCCACGCTGTATCCCGGTGGACCCGGCACGGTCGCGACGATCCAGTTGATGACCGACTACCTGTCCCGGTTGATGCGCTATGTGGAGTTCATGAAGAAGGTCGTGCCGATGCACGACGACCTGTTCGACTTCTTCTACGAGGCGCTGCCGGGTTACGAGAAAGTCGGTCTGCGGCGCACGCTGCTGGGTTGCTGGGGCTCGTTCCAGGACCCGGAGTTCTGCAATTTCGAGTACAAGGACATGGCCGACTGGGGCCGCAAGATGTTCGTCACCCCCGGCGTCGTGGTCGACGGCAAACTGCTGACCACCTCCCTGGTCGACATCAACTTGGGCCTGCGGATCCTGCTGGGCAGTTCGTACTACGAGGACTGGACCGATCAGGAGATGTTCGTGAAGACCGATCCGCTGGGCAACCCGGTGGACCGGCGCCATCCCTGGAACCAGCACACCAACCCCCGGCCGCAGAAGCGAGACCTGGACGAGAAATACAGCTGGGTGATGTCGCCACGCTGGTTCGACGGCACCGACCACCTCTCGCTGGACACCGGAGGCGGCCCGCTGGCCCGGCTGTGGTCTACGGCGCTGGCCGACCTGATCGACATCGGGTACGTGAAGTCGACCGGCAACAGCGTGCAGATCAACCTGCCCAAGACCGCGCTCAAAGGTCCGGTCACGCTGGAGTGGAAGATCCCGGTGCACGGCAGCAACACCCTCGAGCGCAACCGCGCGCGCACCTATTTCCAGGCGTACGCGGCGGCCTGCGCGCTGCACTTCGCGGAGAAGGCGATGGCGGAGATCCGGGCCGGCCACACCAAGACCTGGGAGAAGTTCGAGGTCCCCGAGGAAGGCATCGGCTGCGGCTTCACCGAGGCGGTGCGCGGCGTGCTGTCGCATCACATGGTGATCCGGGACGGCAAGATCGCCAACTACCACCCGTATCCGCCGACGCCGTGGAATGCCAGCCCGCGCGACAGCTACGGCACGCCCGGCCCCTACGAGGACGCGGTGCAGGGCCAGCCGATCTTCGAGGAGAACGACCGCGAGCACTTCAAGGGCATCGATGTGATGCGCACGGTGCGCAGTTTCGATCCGTGCCTGCCGTGCGGCGTGCACATGTACCTCGGCAACGGAAAGTCGCTGGAGAAACTGCACTCACCGACGCAGACGCTCACCCCCGAGTGAGTCCGCGTCGGGCGAAACGACCGGAGGTGACGGTGGAGGATCGCCCGGACGACCAGGACGACGCGACATTCGGTGAAGCCCGGTGGCGGGAAGCCGGCGATCGCATCGAGACCTTGCTCGAGGCGAGTTCGGCGGGCGGTGCGCTCGCCCGCGAGCGCGCCGAGCAACTGGTGCGCGAACTGGTCGGACTCTACGGCGCGGGGCTGACCCGCGCGGTCGCGCTGCTCGACGCGGAAGCGGTCGAGCGGTTGGCCCGCGACGATCTGGTCGCCAGCCTGCTGCTGGTGCACGGGTTGCATCCGCACGATGTGTCCACCCGGGTGCGCACCGCGCTGGACAGCGTGCGCCCCTACCTCGGTTCGCACGGCGGCGACGTCCACCTGGTCGACATCGTCGACGGGGTGGTCCGCTTGGAACTGGCGGGTAGCTGCAAGAGCTGTCCGTCCTCGTCGGTGACGCTCGAGCTGGCCGTAGAGGACGCGGTGCGGGCGGCGGCGCCGGAAATCGAGTCCATCGAAGTGGTGGCCGCGCAGACGGAGTCGGCGGGGGTGATCTCCGCCGACTCGCTGTTCTCCCGCGTGCGCGCGGACGGCGCACGCTCCGGCAACTGGGTCGCGGTGCCCGAACTGGCCGAGTTGAGCGCGGGTGAGGTGGGCGGCTTCGACGTCGCCGGGCTGATCGTGCTGGCCTGCCGGGTGGGCGAGGAGCTGTACGCCTACCGGGACCACTGTCCCGGGTGCGACGGCTCCCTCGCGGGCGCGGTGCTGGAACGGCGCGTGGGATTCCCGGCCGGTGACGCGGTGCTGCGGTGCCCCACCTGCCGGGCGCACTACGACGTGGTGCACGCGGGCGCCCGGGTCGACGGCGACGGGCATCTCGAGCCGCTTCCCGTGCTCGTGCGATCCGGCGAACTGTCGGTGGCGGTGCCGGTGGGGGTGCACGGGTGAGCACACCGTTTCGCGCGCTCCAGCGAATCGCCGCCGACCGCGGGCCCGCTCCCCGGCCCGGCGAACGGTGCGAGATGTGCGCGGAGCCGATCGCCGAGCAGCACCGGCACGTCGTGAACGTCGAAGGCAGGCAGCTGATGTGCGTGTGCCGCGGTTGCTATCTGCTGTTCGTCGACCAGAACGCGGCGCTGCGCTATCGAGCGGTGCCGGATCGGTATCTCGCGTTCCCCGATTTCACGATCAGCCGGGCGGAATGGGACGCGCTGGAGATCCCGGTGAGCCTGGCGTTCTTCTTCCGCAATTCCGCGCTGGAGCGGACGGTGGCGTTCTATCCCGGGCCGGCGGGTGCGACGGAATCGGAATTGCCGCTGGAGCAATGGAACGCGATCCTGCACCGGCATCCCGAGCTGGATGTGCTCGCTGCCGACGTGGAAGCGCTGCTCATCCGGGTGCCCGACCGCCGCGCCGAGCAGGCGGCCTGCCTGCTGCTGCCGATCGACGCCTGCTACGAGTTCGTCGGCCGGATGCGGCTGCTGTGGCACGGCTTCGACGGCGGTCAGGACGTGCACCGGTATCTGGAACAGTTCTTCGCCGAGGCGTCGGCGCGCGCGAGAGCCGGGGGTGCGGCATGAGCCCGGTGTACTCGACGACGTTCGCCGTGCTCGAGATGAAGCCCGAGCCGTACGCCGTCGCGCCGATCCTGTCCGCGCGCGTCGGCATCGCCGCGCTCGCGGAGGAACCCGTGCACGCCATCGCCCTGCGCGCGCAGGTGCGCATCGAGCCGTTCCGCCGCGGCTACTCCGACGAGGAGGCCGCGGGCCTGGTCGATCTGTTCGGTCCGCGCGAACGCTGGCACGAGACCCAGCGTTCGTTTCTCTGGATGCACTGCGCCACCATGATTCCCGGTTTCACCGGCGGCGCCGAAGTGGATCTGCCGATGCCGTGCACCTACGACTTCGAGGTGACCGGGTCGAAGTACCTGCACGCGTTGCGCGACGGTGTGGTTCCGCTGCTTTTCCTGTTCAGTGGAACCGTTTTCATCCGGGGCAGTACCGGATTCGCCATCCAGCAGATCCCGTGGGACCGCGAGGACAAGTTCCAGATGCCCGTGTCGGTGTGGCAGAACCTGATGGCCGCGTACTTCCCGAATTCCGGGTGGGTGCGGCTGCACAACGACACCCTCCGCGCGCTGGCCGCCTACAAGTCCGGCCACGGCCTGCCCGGTTTCGACGACGCGGTGACCCGCCTGCTGACCAGCACCGAGGAGACGCCGTGACCACCGCCGACGCCCGCGCCCGCGCTCGTGCCGTTGCCGACGCGGTGCTCTACGAGGGCTACTTGCTCTACCCCTACCGGGCCGACGCGCGCAAGAACCAGTCGCGATGGCAGTTCGGCGTGCTGGGGCCGCGCGGAGCCGCCGCCGCAGGGCTCGGTGAGGAGCAGGCGCTGTCGGCGCAGTGCCTGCTCGCCCCCGGCGAACATCCGGAGATCACCCTGACCGTCCGGTTCCTCCAGCTCCAGCGCCGCCAAGTGATGGACGGGGACGGCACGTCCGTCGCCGAGTGGTCCGACGGCGAGCGGTCGTGGCTGTCCTGGGACGAGGCGGTCGAGCAGGAGGTCGTCATCGGTCCGGTCCCGCCGGGGCGCCTCGTCCGGTCGCTGGACGTCCCGGGCGGTCGCGACACCGAGGAGATCGCCACGGCCGCCGCCCCCGGGCGAGGCACGCTGGTGCGGACCCGGCTGCCGCTGGCGGGCGAGCTGGAACTCGCGGCCGACCGGGACGACGGCTTCGCGCGGCTGACCGTCATCCTGCGCAATGTGGGCGAACCCGCGACCGACCAGCGCGACGCCATCGCACGCTCGCTGATCGGCGCGCACGTCATCGCGGAGATCACCGGAGGCGAGTTCGTCTCGCTGCTGGAACCGCCGCCGGACGCGGTGGCCGCGGCCGCCCGCTGCGATCGGTACCGCTGCTTCCCGGTGCTCGCGGGACCGCCCGGCGACTACAGCATGCTGCTGATCTCGCCGATCATCCTCTACGACCACCCGGAGATCGCGGAGCAGAGCGAAGGCGCGCTGTTCGACTCCACCGAGATCGACGAGATCCTCACGCTGCGGATCCTCACGATGACCGACGCGGAGAAGGCGCTGGCGCGGGCCACCGATCCGCGCGCGGCGGAGATCATCGACCGCTGCGAAGCCATGTCACCCGACGCGATGCGGCAGCTGCACGGGGTGCTGCGCGACCCGCACGCCGAGGGGCCGGGACTGATCCCGGAGATCCCCGAGGGCCTCGATTGGTGGGACCCGTCGGCCGACCAGGCCGTACGCCCCGACCTCGACGCGGTGCCGGTCGCGGGCGTGCTCGTGCGCAAGGGCAGCAGGGTCCGGCTGCATCCGTCGCGGCGGGCCGACGCCCAGGATCTGTTCTTCGACGGCCGGTGCGCCCGGGTCGTCTCGGTCCACGAGGACGTGGACGGGCAGGCGCACGTGGGGGTCGTGCTGGACGACGACCCGGCCGCCGAGTTGCACGAATGGTACGGCCGCTACCTGTATTTCGCCCCCGACGAAGTGGAGCCGCTCGACGGCACCGAGAAGTGAAAGGAAGTCCGCTATGGAAACCGTGGGAGTGGTGTCGACAACCGTCGTCGCCGTGCTGGTGGCGGCGGGAGTGTATCTCGGCCTGCGCTCGATCCCGGATCTGCGGCGTTACCTCAAGATCCGGCACATGTAGCGGCCGACCGGAAAGGAGCATCATGGCTGAGCATCGCGAAGAGCCGCAATCGGCACGGGGCGCGCCGGGTTCGCGCGACACCGGCGCCGACGTCGCGGCCGGAGGTCCGGCGGATCGGGAGCCGGGGCACATCGATCACGAGGAGATGACCTCCGCGCACTCCGACGACACCAAGAAGGACGCCGAGTTCACCTCGGAAGCGCCACCCGACACCGAATCGGCGGCGCCTCCCTACGACGAGCGCAAGGAGACCGCCAACGCCCCCTCCGAGACGGCGACCGGAAAGGTCGACGACGCGCGGGTGGGCGGCGCGACAACGCCGACCGAGGAAGAGGGGTGAAAACACGGGCGCGGTGCTGATCGCCGGGATCGGCAACATCTTCCTCGGCGACGACGGATTCGGACCCGAGGTGGTGCGGCGGCTGCCGCCCCACCCCGACCCGGGCGTGCGCGCGGTGGACTACGGCATCCGGGGCATGCACCTCGCCTACGACCTGCTGGACCCCTGGGCCGCGCTGGTCCTGATCGACGCGCTGCCCGATCGCGGCGCACCCGGCCGGATCGAGGTGTTCGCCGCCGCGCCGGAGGACACCGGCGCCGCGCATCTGGACGCGCACGCGATGAGCCCGGACGCGGTCTTCGCCGGAGTGCGCGCCCTGGGCGGTGCGCTCCCACCCACCGTGGTGATCGGCTGCCAGGTCGCCTGCGTGGCGGAGGGCATCGGCCTGTCCGAGCCGGTCGCCGCGGCGGTGGACGAGGCGGTGGCGGCGGTGGGCGGTGTGCTCGCCGAGTTGCTGCCCGCCGGTGCCGATGGTTCCGAGCCGCTGCGGCGGGCCACAGCGCGACAGGAGGACTGACGATGTGTCTGGGCATCCCGGGACGTGTGCTGGCGATCCCCGACGGCTACCACGGCCAGATCGCGCTGGTCGAGGTGTCCGGCGAGCAGCGGAAGGTGAACATCGGCCTGCTCGACGAGGATCCGGCCCGGCCGGGTGACTGGGTGATCATCCACATGGGCTTCGCGGTGGAGAAGACCGACGAGGCCGGGGCCACGGCGGCGCTGGACGGGTTGCGCCTGCTGCAACGCGGAGACCTGCCATGACCACCCAGCGGCTGCGGCGGCGTCTGCTCGTGCGCGGTGTGGTCCAAGGTGTCGGGTTCCGCCCGTTCGTCTACACCACCGCCGCCGAGTTGTCCCTGTCCGGCAGCGTCGGCAACGACAGCAGTGGCGTCGTCATCGAAATCGAGGGAGCCCCGCCGGATCTGGACCGGTTCGCCGAGCGGCTGCGGCTGCGCCCGCCGCCGCTGGCGGTGGTCGAGGCGGTCGAGCAGACCGACATCCCAGTGCGTGGCGGCACCGGCTTCCACATCGCGGGTACCACCCGCGACGGCGGTGGCCGCACACTGGCCTCTCCCGATGTCGCGATCTGCGCGGATTGCGAACGCGAGTTGCGCGACCCCGGCGACCGCCGCTACCGCCATCCGTTCGTCAACTGCACCAATTGCGGTCCGCGTTTCACCATCATCGCGAGCCTGCCCTACGACCGCGAGCGGACGTCGATGGCCGACTTCGCCATGTGCGCCCGGTGCGCGCGGGAATACGCCGATCCCGCCGACCGCCGCTTCCACGCGCAGCCGATCGCCTGCCCCGACTGCGGTCCCACGCTCGCGTACACCGGACCGGGAGCCGGTGCGCCGCTGACGGCCGCGCGGCAGCTGCTGCGCGCGGGCGGCATCCTGGCGGTCAAAGGCATCGGCGGATACCACCTGGCCTGCGATGCCACCGACGAGACGGCCGTCGCGGAGCTGCGCAGGCGCAAACGCCGCGGGGACAAGCCGTTCGCCGTGATGGTGCCGGATCTCGCGACGGCAAGGGCCATCGTCGCCGTCGACGACGCCGCCGCGACGCTGCTGACCAGCCCGGCTCGCCCGATAGTGCTGCTCGCTCGCCGGTCCGCGGCCGGGGAATCCTCCTTGTTCGCAGCCGATTCGATCCGCACCGCTCAGCCGGGTGCAGACACCGCGTCGGTGGGCGCGGCGCGGGCGTGCCACCCGATCCCGGCTCCCTCGGTGGCGCCCGGCAATCCGGACCTGGGCGTCATGCTCGCCTACACCCCGCTGCATCTGTTGCTGTTCGGTCTGCCCGGCGACCCGCCCGGCCCGCAGGCGCTGGTGATGACCTCCGGCAACCTCGGCGGCGAGCCGATCTGCTACCAGGACGAGGACGCGCGCACCCGGCTGGCCGGGCTGGCCGACGGCTGGCTGACGCACAACCGGCGCATCCTGGTGCCCTGTGACGACTCGGTGGTGCGTTCGCTCGACGGCCGTGAACTGCCCGTCCGGCGCTCGCGCGGGTACGCGCCGCTGCCGCTGCTGCTGCCGGTTCCGCTGCCACCGACGCTCGCCGTCGGCGCCGACCTCAAGAACACGTGCGCGGTGGCGGACGGTCGATACGCCTGGCTGAGCCAGCACATCGGCGACATGGATGATCTGGCGACGCTGCGCTCCTTCGACGCGGCCCAGCGCCACCTCGCGGAACTCACCGGGGTGCGGCCCGCCCAACTGGTCGCCGACGCGCATCCCGGCTACCGCTCCACCGCGTGGGCGCGCAGGCACGCGGGTGAGCGAGCCGTGTACACCGTCCAGCACCACCACGCGCACATCGCCGCCGTCATGGGCGAGCACGGACTCGGCGCGAGCGACCAGGTGGTCGGCATCGCCTTCGACGGCACCGGATACGGACCGGACGCGGCGGTGTGGGGCGGTGAGGTGCTGCTCGCGGGTTACAAGGGCTATCGCCGCCTGGCCCATCTGAAATACGTGCCGCTGGCGGGCGGCGATCTCGCGGTGCGCAGGCCCTACCGCATGGCGCTGGCGCATCTGCGGTCGGCCGGGATCGAGTGGACCGAGGACATTCCGGCGGTCGCGGCATGTCCGCCCGCCGAGCGTTCGGTGCTGGCCCACCAGTTCCGGACCGGTTGGGGCTGCGCTCCCACGTCGAGCATGGGCCGGCTGTTCGACGCCGTGTCCTCGCTGTGCGGCGTGCGGCACGTCGTCGACTACGAAGCGCAGGCAGCTATCGAGCTGGAGGGGTTGTCCCGGGCGGGCGCCGAAGGCGCCACCGCATACCGGTTCCCGCTGGTCGATGGTGATCCCGCCCTGATCGATCCCGCACCGGTGCTGGCGGGCGTGGTCGCCGACGTGCGCGCGGGCGCACCCGCGCAGGTGGTGGGCGCCCGGTTCCACGCCGCCGTCGCCCGGCTGGTGCTCGAGCTCGCGGCTCGCTACGCCGCCCCGGCGACGGTCGTCGCCCTGTCCGGCGGCGTCTTCCAGAACGCCCTGCTGCTCGCGCGCTCGTGCGCGCTGCTGCGCGACAACGGCTTCACCGTGATCACCCACCACCGACTGCCGCCCAACGACGGCGGCCTCGCATTCGGGCAACTCCTCGCGTGCAGCGAGGGATGAGCGAAGGAGAGCAACGATGTGTCTTGCGGTACCAGGCAAAGTGCTCAGCCTGCACGAGCGGGACGGAACGCTGATGTCGGTCGTCGACTTCGGCGGCGTGCACAAGGATGTGTGCCTGCAATACATCCCGGACGCGGCGGTCGGTGACTACGTCGTTGTCCACGTCGGTTTCGCTATCCAGCGGCTGGACGAGCAGTCCGCGTTGCGGACCCTGGCCGAGTTCGAGCACCTCGGCGTACTGAACGAGGAATTCGGCGACGGTTTCGCCATCGCCGCGAAGCAGGCGGGCATGGACAATCCAGCCGCCGAGCCATCACGCGAGGAACCGGAGGCCCGGTCATGAAATACCTGGACGAATTCAGCAATCCCGAGCTGGCCCAGCGCCTGCTCGATCGGATCCGCACCGCGACCAACCGCCGCTGGGCGATCATGGAAGTCTGTGGCGGACAAACCCATTCGATCATCCGCCACGGCATCGACCAACTGCTGCCCGACCAGATCGAGATGATCCACGGCCCCGGCTGCCCGGTCTGCGTCACCCCGCTCGAGGTGATCGACAAGGCGCTGGAGATCGCCGCGCAGCCGGGCGTGATCTTCTGCTCGTTCGGCGACATGCTGCGCGTGCCCGGCAGCGCCAAGGACCTGTTCCGGGTCAAGAGCGAAGGCGGTGACGTCCGGGTGGTGTACTCGCCGCTGGACGCGCTGAACCTGGCCAAGGAGAATCCCGACCGGGAAGTCGTGTTCTTCGGCATCGGCTTCGAGACCACCGCTCCGGCCAACGCGATGACGGTGTACCAGGCCCAGCGCCTGGGCATCCGGAACTTCTCGCTGCTGGTGTCGCACGTGCTGGTCCCGCCTGCCATCGCCGCGATCATGGAGTCGCCGACCTGCCGGGTGCAGGGGTTCCTCGCCGCCGGGCACGTCTGCACCGTGATGGGCACCGACGAGTATCCGCCGCTGGCCGAGCAGTACAAGGTGCCGATGGTGGTCACCGGGTTCGAGCCGCTGGACATCCTGGAGGGCATCCGCCGCACCGTGCTGCAACTGGAGTCGGGCAGGCACGAACTGGAGAACGCCTACCCGCGCGCGGTGTCCGCGGCGGGCAATCCCGCGGCGAAGGCCATGCTGCAGGACGTCTTCGAGGTCACCGACCGAGCCTGGCGGGGCATCGGCGTGATCCCGCGCAGCGGCTGGCGGCTGTCGGATCGCTATCGCGAGTTCGACGCCGAACACCGCTTCGCCGTGGGCGACCTGCACACCGCCGAATCGACCATCTGCCGTTCCGGTGAGGTGCTGCAAGGGTTGATCAAACCCAACGAGTGCGCTGCCTTCGGCAAGCAGTGCACGCCGCGTAACCCGCTGGGCGCCACCATGGTGTCCTCCGAAGGCGCGTGTGCCGCCTACTACCTGTACCGGCGGCTCGATCTGCCCGCGGAGGTGGCCCATGCGTGAGGACGGCGCCGCCCCCGTGGCGATCGACGTTGAGGGCTGGGTCTGCCCGATGCCGCTGCGGGACGCGCCGAACATCGTGATGGGCCACGGCGGCGGCGGAGCGATGTCCGGCGAATTGATCGAGCATCTGTTCCTGCCCGCGTTCGGCTCGGCGGCGCACGCCGATCTCGGCGACTCCGCGGTGGTCACGCTCGACGGCGCGCGGCTGGCCTTCTCCACCGACTCGTTCGTGGTGAAGCCGATCGTGTTCCCCGGCGGCACGATCGGTGAGCTCGCGGTCAACGGCACGGTGAACGATCTGGCCATGTCCGGTGCGCGCCCGATGGTGCTGTCCACCGCGTTCATCCTGGAGGAAGGCACCGCGCTGGCCGACATCGCGCGCATCGCGCAGGCGGTCGGCACCGCCGCGCTGGCGGCGGAAGTCCAGCTGGTCACCGGCGACACCAAGGTCGTGGACGCCGGACACGGTGACGGGATCTACATCAACACCGCCGGAATCGGCGTGGTGGCCCCCGAGGTCGACATCCGGCCGCAGCGCGCGCGGCCGGGCGACGTCGTTCTGGTCAGTGGTGACATCGGCGTGCACGGTGTCGCGGTGCTCAGTTGCCGCGAAGGACTGGAATTCGGCACCACCGTGCTCAGCGACACCGCGCCGCTGCACGGCTTGGTCGCGGCGATGCTGGCCACCGGCGCCGACGTGCACGTGCTGCGCGACCCCACCCGAGGCGGCGTCGCGGCCTCGCTCAACGAGATCGCCCGCGCCGCGGGGGTCGGCGTATCCCTGGACGAGCGGCAGCTGCCGGTGCCCGACGGCGTGCGCGACGCGTGCGGGCTACTCGGACTGGACCCGATGTACGTGGCCAATGAGGGCAAACTGCTGGCTTTCGTCGCGCCCGAGGACGCCGATCGCGTGCTCGCGGCGATGCGGGAGCACCCGCTGGGCGCGCAGGCCGTGGCGATCGGCCGGTGTGTCGCCGAACATCCCGGCATGGTGGTGGCCCGCACCGCGCTCGGCGGGACCCGGGTGGTGGACCTGCCCGCGGGCGAGCAATTGCCGCGAATCTGCTGACGGCGGACGCAACGGTCAGGAGCCAGAAGGCGAGGTGTGGATCATCGTTCGGATCGCCGATAGCCCCTCGGCGGCGCCCCGCCCACTGCACGGAGGGCAGCGGCGCGGCGTCGCGGGGATGGCGGCGGTCGTCGTCACCCTGCACGTCCTCGGGTGGTCGGCACTGCTGCTGGTCGTGGTCCCCGGCGGGTACGTCGTGGACGGTGCGGTGTTCGGCGTCGGTCTCGGCGTCACCGCGTACACCCTCGGGATGCGGCACGCCTTCGACGCCGACCACATCGCCGCCATCGACAACACCACCCGCAAGCTGGTCGCCGACGGGCGCAAGCCGCTGTCGGTGGGGTTCTGGTTCTCCCTCGGCCACTCCACCATCGTCTTCGTCCTGGTCGCGCTTCTGGCGTTCGGCGTCAAGGCGCTGGCGGGAAACCTGCGGGACGAGCAGTCCGGGCTGCACCGCTGGACCGCGATATTCGGAACCGGTGTGTCGGGAACCTTCCTGCTCGCCATCGGGCTGTTGAACCTGGTCTCCCTGATCGGGATATGGCGGGTGTTCCGCGGCATGCGTCGCGGGACGTACGACGAGGCCGCGTTGCGGCAGCAGCTGGACGACCGCGGCGCCTTGCAGCGGGTGATCGGCCCGCTGACCCGAGCGGTGCGCGCCCCGTGGCAGATGTACCCGGTCGGACTGCTGTTCGGCCTCGGCTTCGACACCGTCACCGAGGTGAGCCTGCTGGTGATCGCGGGCGGCGCGGCGGCGACGGCCCTGCCGTGGTACGCGATCCTGGTGCTGCCGGTGTTGTTCTCGGCGGGAATGACGCTGTTCGACGCACTGGACGGCGCGTTCATGAACTACGCGTACGGGTGGGCGTTCGCGGGGCCGCTGCGCAGCGTCTACTACAACATCGTCGTCACGGGCCTGTCGGTCGTGGTGGCCCTGCTGATCGGCGCGCAGGAGATGATCTCGGTGCTGGCCGACGAATTCGGCATCGCCGACGGTCCGGTGGCCTGGGTCGGCGGGCTGGATCTCGGCGCCATGGGCTTGCTGATCGCCGGACTGTTCGTGCTCACCTGGGCGGTGGCGGTGGCGGTGTGGCGATTCGGCAGGCTCGAACAGCGCTGGTCCGTCGAGCGCGCCGGTGGAAGGCCCTGCCGATGACGGGCGGCGGCGCGGAGATGTTCGCCCGGTACGCGTACGCGCCCAACCGGCTCGGCTACTGCGGGCCGCCCGACGCGGCCGCGTTGCGGGACGGTTCGGAAGAACAGGTGCGCGCGGTGGCGCGCCGGTTCACCGGCGCGTGGCCCTACCTGCGGGTGATGGCCCGGATGACCGGCATCGCCGATCCGCTGGACCGCAGGCTGGTCGAATCCTATTGGCTCGGCGGTGGAGTCGGCGCGAGCCTGGACCCCCATGAGTTCACCGCGGAACTGCTGAATCTGCTCGGCCCGGTCGCGGGCGGGTACTGGACGCATCTGACCCCGCGGTTGGCCGAGGAGGCCGCGGCCAACCATTGTTTCCACGTCTTCGGTGTGTACCCGTGGTCCCGGCTGCTCCGGCACGGCAACGCGCATCCCTTGCACGTCCTCGACAGCTGCCGGATCACCTGGGCAACGGTCCTCGACCGCAGCGGCGGCGAGGTCTCGCTGCGCTGCCGCAGGCTCCGTTGGGACGGAGAACGCCTCACGCTGTCGGCGGAGACGTCCGAATCCGTGCCGATCCGGGTGGACGGGTACGCGGCGCTGCCGGATGTGGCGGCGGGGGAGCGGGTCGCGGTGCATTGGGGGCGGCTGTGCGGGCGACTGGACGACGCCGGGGTGCGGGCTCTGGAGGCGGGCACGGTGCGTCAGTTGGTGGTCACCAATCGGCGGCTGGCCGCGCGGCGGAGCACGGCGAGCTGACGAACGCTGTGCCGCGCCGCCGATCACGAACGCCGAATTCGTGGCGGCGAGCTTCAACGCCCGGACAAGGTCGCCGTCGTCCGAGGCCTATGGTGATGTTCCATTCGGACGCAAATATCCGATCGGTGGAAATGCGCAGCCCTCGACGGTTCGGCGAATTCGTAAGGCGCGACGCCGTTTTTCGGCAACCGGTGCCCGGAGTAGAATGTATACAGCTGTCGATCTCGACCGCGAGGAGTGTCGCGTGGATTCGCCAATGGTTGCCCGGGCGGAAAATTCATCGCTATCCAGGAATTGTTTCCCGGTTATTATCGCGGCGTGTGAGCGCGTTCCCTCACCTTCGAGTTCGATGAGCTGGCCTGCTGCTCGAGTCCTGCTGAAGGGAGGTGAACCACCGTGATGGATCAGATGATGGGGATGGCGCGCGACTGGTGGAATCGCATGTTCCCCGGCATGCAGATGCCGATGTTGCCAATGATGCCGATGATGTAGTAGCCGTTCCGCAGCCGGAAAGTCGAATGATGTCGCGGTGTGGCGTGCGAGTGTTTCGGTCACCGTACCGGTGCGACAAAACCAGCGCGTCACGCGCCGAGTATTCGACGGGCCGAGAATCCACCCCGGGGTCGATTGGGGTCGACCCGATGCGCGGTGTGAATGTCCCGCGCGGCGGGTAAGCCCACTTTCGTCATTCGACCTGATCGACCTCGGCGGAGGTATGCGATGAGCGGTGATCCACGGCAGGGAAAGCGGCCGGTGAGTGCGGTGCTGGCCGGCCCGTACGGGCATCCGTTCCATCCGATACTGGTCACCGTCCCGATCGGCGCCTGGGTCGCCAGTTTCGTGTTCGACATCGCGTCCCGCGTCGTCGACGATCCGGACTTCCTGGTCGAGGGATCGTCCTGGTTGATCGCGATCGGGGTGCTCGGCGCCTTGATCGCCGCGACGATCGGGTTCCTCGATCTGCTCGCGATTCCTACCGGCACGCCCGCCTTCCGTACCGGCTTGCTACACATGACTCTCAATTTGCTGCTGACGGTGGCCTATGCGCTTGGTTTCGTGTGGCGGCGGAGTGCGGACCTCGCGGTCGCGGTCCCGGCCGGGCCGCTGGCGCTGTCGGCGGCGAGCCTGGTGACGCTGGCGATTTCCGGGTACCTCGGCGGCAAGCTGGCTTATCGCTATGGCGTGCGGGTCGCCGACGAAACCACCCAAGCCGGCGGCTTCACCCACTGAATCCCTTCGCATCCCTCAGGAGGCACACCATGGGCATCGCCGCACTGGTTTCTTGGCTGCTCACCGCGGGCGGCGGTTTCTTCATGCTCGGCACGTGGATCGCCCGGGGCGGGACGCGGCAACCGAGTTCCACCCAGCTGCCCGTGCCGGTCGTGTTCGGTCACTTCACGCTGGCCGTGGCCGGACTGATCTGCTGGATCCTGTACCTCGTCCTCGACACGGACGCACTGGCGTGGGTCGCGTTCGTACTGCTGATCCCCGTCGCGCTGCTCGGATTCGCGATGCTGCTGCGCTGGCTGCCCACCTACCGTGCCCGTTCGGCGGGTACGGCGGAACCTCCCGAAGGGCACTTTCCCGTCGCCATCGTCGCGGGCCACGGCGTGCTGGCCGTGCTGACCGTCGTGCTGGTGCTGCTGACCGCACTCGGTGTGGGCACGAGCTGATACCCCCTCGTACCCGGCCCCGATCCTCACGCGCCACCGGAACGCGCCATGACCAGAGGTGCACGGCGGTGTCACTGCCGGGGTTGTCCGATCATTTCGCGCAGGCCCTTCCTGGTACATCGGCGCAGGCCGGCGCGGTGAGGTCGTAGACGGCGACATTGCCGATGTGTACCGCCGTGTAGTGCGCGGATACCCACTCGGCAATGTCTTGGTGCCCGGCCGGGCGCCACCATCCGTTGTCCGGACCCGGCCCGGCGGGCGCCTCGGCTTGGCCGCGCACCCGCCACGAGTCGGGCAGCCGCACCTCTTGCGCGAGGTAGTACGTCACCTGATGAGTGCGGACCATGGTCTGGAATTCGTCGAGGGTGGGTACCGGGTCGTCGGAAGTGAAACCGCCGATGGCGACGACCGGGGTGTGGCTGGCGAGCTCGAGCGACGCGGCGACCGAGGAGCGGTCCACGGCGGCCGACCAGGTCGTGGAGGTGTCGCGCAACAGCGCGGAAAGTCGAGGTTCGACCTCTCCGTTCACGAACGAGGTCACCTCGCGGCGCACGTCGTTCACCGGATCCGGAGCCGCGGGCTCGGCGGGGCCGACGGTCGGGCTGCCGCCGGTATGCGCCTGCGGCAGGGTGGCCGCGGCGTACGCCGTCGATCCGCCGATGCCGGCGAGCACGCCCGAGACGACGAGCACCGAGACGGCTCCGGCCCGCACCCGCCGCGCCCCGCCGGGGAACGCGGCGGCGACCAGTGCGAGCGCCGCCGCCGCCGAGACCACCGCGAGCGTCCAACGCAGGGGCGGCAGCCACTCGGGGTTGCGGTCGAGCAGGACGAACGCCCACAGCCCCGACGTGAGCACCAGTGCGGCGGCGCCGACTCGGCCGAACGCCGCGGATCGCCGCCGCCACATCTCGGCCACCCCGATCGCGAACATCCCGGCCACGGCAGGCCCGATCGCCAGCGTGTAGTAGGCGTGCATGCCGCCGCGCATCACGGTGAACGCGACGCCGTCGACGATCAGCCACAACCCGAAAGCCAGTGCGGCCGCCCGGATCGGGTCGGTGCGAGGCGCCCGCCCACGGGAGACGAGCACCAGTACGAAGGCGAGCAGGGCAGCCGGAAGCAGCCAGGAGATCTCGAATCCGATCTCGCCGCTGAACAGGCGAACCGGACTCGGTCCGCTCGATCCGGCGAACCCGCCACCGGTATGCCCGGCGGCCGGTGGCATCTCGTATCCGGGCGGCAGCGCGAACCGGTTGCCGCCACGGTGATTGTGCCCCAGGAAACGAGCGAACCCGTTGTAGCCCAACACCAGATCCATGAAGGTGTTGTTCGTCGAGCCCGCCAGGTAGGGCCGCGCGGGGGCGGGCCACAGGACCGTCAGCAGGACGTACCAGCCCGAGGAGACGACCAGCGCCGCCGCGGCGGCCGACAAGTGCAGCAGGCGCTTTCGCGCCGAGGCCGGCGCGACGATCAGATAGGTGAGCGCCAAGGCGGGCAGCACCATGAGCCCTTCGAGCATCTTCGCCAGGAACGCGAATCCGAGCGCGACGCCCGCCAGTATCAGCCAGCGCGCGCTCGCCTGCCGCGCCGCCCGGAGCGTGCAATACGCTCCCGCGGTCATCAGCAGCACCATCACGGCATCCGGATTGTTGAATCGAAACATCAACGCCACCACCGGCGTTGCCGCCAGAACGGCTCCGGCCAGCAGACCGGCGGCCCGGTTGGCGGTCGCCTCGGTGACCATCGCGTACAGCAATGCCACCGCGGCCACGGCCATCAGCGCCTGCGGCGCCAGCATGCTCGCGCTGCCGAATCCGAACAGCTGCCCCGATACGCCCATCACCCATTGCGACACCGGCGGCTTGTCCACGGTGATGAAGTTGCCCGGATCAAGGGAACCGAACAGCACCGCTTTCCAGTTCCGTGCACCGGACCAGGCTGCCGCGGCATAGAAGTCGTTGCCCATCCCGTTGACCGTGATGTGCCACAGATACGCGACCGCGGTCCCGATCAGCAGGAGGGACAGCCCCGCGCGCTCCCACCTCCGCGCGCGCGGTAAGCCGGGCGATCCGGCGCGGGTGGCAATCGGATTCGCATCGGGCACCGCGGCCGCGGCGGGGATCGCTGTCACCGCTGGAGCTTTGCAAGCGTCCTGGTGAATCGCCTGCGCATCAGCTGGCAATCAGCTGTGAGTGCCGCGCCTTGTGCCGTTCGGCGAGCGCCGACGGCGCGCATCAGCGCACGGCCGGCGTTCGGTGCTCCTGTGAAACCGTCAGATCTTGCGGATGACCGTGACGACCTTGCCGAGAATCTGTGCGTCGTTACCGGGAATCGGCTCGAAGACGGGGTTGTGCGGCATCAGCCAGACGTCCTTGCCGGTGCGCTTGAAGGTCTTCACCGTGGCCTCCCCGTCGATCATCGCCGCGACGATGTCGCCGTTGTCGGCGACGTTCTGCTGTCGCACGACCACCCAGTCGCCGTCGCAGATCGCCGCGTCGATCATGGACTGGCCGACCACTTTCAGCAGGAACAGGGAACCGTCGCCGACCAGCTCGCGCGGCAGCGGGAAGACGTCCTCCACGGCCTGCTCGGCCAGGATCGGGCCACCGGCGGCGATGCGACCGAGCACCGGGACGAACGTGGGGACGGGACGGTCGACATCGACGGTGATCTCACCGTCGTCGACCGCTGCGGCAGGGAGGCTGGTCACCGACCGCACCACCTCGTCCAGACCCCGGACGTCCACGGCGCGTGGCCGATTCGGATCGCGGCGCAGGTAGCCCTTGCGCTCCAAGGCGCGCAGCTGATGGGCGACCGACGAGGTGGACGTGAGGCCGACGGCGTCACCGATCTCCCGGATGCTCGGCGGGTAGCCGCGCTCGCTCACCGAGGAGCGGATCACCTCCAGCACTTTGCGCTGACGCACGGTGAGATCCGCTCCGCTACCCGCCGCGTCGGCGCCGCTCTCGGTCTCGTCGCCCGTGTCGTCCGTCTGCCTCACCGCAACCGCCCTTTCCTGCTGTGCCAGGCCGGTCGGTGCCCGGCATGCGTCCTCATGGCCTGTCGTGTCTTCGGTTCTTCGAATCTAGTCCGGTCGCGCCGCTGGATCAAACATCTGTTCGACGTATGTCGGGTGTTCCTGCTGACTTTGTCCGCGACGCGTGGTAGAAATCGAACACCAGTTCTTCGAACACATGAGCGAATGGCGACTGAACAAGTGTTCGAACAGCTCGAACGCCGACGGAGCACCTACCACGGAGGTTTGTCCGATGAGCACTGCGATCAGCGATGTCACCCCTTCCCTCGGCTCGGCGGTCGCGCAACCCGAGCGCCCCGCCGATCCCGATCGGGACGATCTCGGCTACGAGACCGCCCGGCGGTTGCTGTGTGATGGTGCGCGTGCCCGCGCACTGACACCCGCGTACCGATCCGCGGCCGATCGGCGCCCGCCCGGGGCGCGTCCCCGCGCCGGAGCGGTCGCCTACGACCGGGGTTCGCGACCGCTCGCGCGGCGGCGTGCTCATGGTGAACACCCGATGCGCCGGGTCGAGCAAGCGCAGATCGGGTTCGCCGTCCTCGCCGTCACCGCGCTGGTCACCGCCTTGGTGGTGGCGGGGCTGATCGCCCTGGCGCATGTGCGGGCGGGCGAGTGGGGCGGTGATTCCGGTCGGCCGGTACCGGCGGTGGTGGACGGCCCGGGTGCGCCGGTGGGCGGCATTTCGCGCTGAGCGGAAGGGAATTCGGCCACCTTGGGCGGCCGGATTTGTTGATCGACAAACTAGAACGTGTTGCTACCGTGCTGAAAACGTGATCCGGGCAACACCGCCCGAACGATGTCGGGATCTTCAGCACATGACACTCCTCAGCGCAGGCCGCTCGGTTCGCCTCTTCCTCCGCGCGGCCGCCTTGTCCCTCTGTCTGGTCCTCGGACTCGGTGCACCATCGATCGCCCGGGCGGAACCCGCGTACGCGGCCTATCTGGACCTGCCCTCCGTCAACGGTGACGGTGCGGGGGCGGGCGGACTCAGTCCCGCTCTGCCACTGAACGAATCGGATCTCGCCGAGGCGTTGCGGCAGGTACGGGCCGACGGTGTGGCGCCGCGCCGCTACGCGACACTGCTGCACCAGTACTGGCTGGTGATCGCCACCGGGAACGCCGATATCGATCCGGCGGCCTGGGATCCCGGGCAGGGCCCGCGTGCGAACGAACGCACTTTCAACCAGGTCTACGTCAACTACCTGCGGCTGGCCACGCGCCACCCGGAGTTCTACTGGGCGGGGCTGGCCGGCATCGCGGGCGGATCGTTCGCCTCCGGATTCTTCGACATGGGCGATGTGGGCGTGGTCCTGGACCTGCCCGGCATCCATCGGCTGGGCGACGCCGTCGCCGATCTGCTGCGCGCGACCCCGCCGGAATTGACGCGGGCGCTGCCGGAGGACATCCGGCTGCTCGCCACCGAGGGCTCCCGCCTGAGCGCCGCGGACGTCGCCTGGTATCAGACCCGCCTGATGATCATGCAGAAGCACATCTTCACGGATCTGGTGCCGATGCACGAAGCCTACGTCGCGCTGGGCATGCGCGGGATCGACGAGATGTACGCGGCGGGTGTGCTCGACGACGACATCCACACCGCGTGGCAGTCGATCGCCTCGGGCACCAGGGACGGTTACATCGACGCGCTGATCCGGATGACCGATCGGGAACAGAACCACGTCGTCGCCGACCAGTGGGACGAGACGTCGGCGGGCCGGGCGCCGATCGGCCGCGTGCTCACCTATGTCAGCACCATCGCGGGCAAACCCGGAGTGCCGGGCGTCCGCGCGCCCGGCGTGTTCGCCCCCACGCTGGTCGGCGCCGAAGTAGGTGGCCGCAGCCTCGCGCTGCGCGTGCCGTTGCCCGGCTTCAACTGGGCCGACCGCGAGACACGCTGGCACTACATCACCGGTGACCTGGTGCCCCGCCATATCGATATGGAGACCGACCCCGCCCTCGCCGGCGCCGTCCTCGGCGAGGCGTTCTGGGGCAAACTGGCCCGTGGCCGCCTCGCCGCCCGATTGCCGGACCTCCTCGCCGACTTGACCGCGCACTGGCAGATCGCCGGATGAGGAAGCCGCGTCCGGCAGCGGGGGTGAGTGCGGCAATTCGGGAACCCGGACGGGTATCCTCGAAGTGTTATGCAGGTATTCCGCGTGTCGCACGAGGAATGTCTGGTGCCGGGGTATAGACCTCTGTACACGGGCTCGCCGGACCGATCGCCCCGATCGGTGCCCGGTCCGGACGCGAGCACGCGCATCGACGAAGGATTTCTCGGATGCATTGCCCGTACTGCCGACACCCCGACTCCCGGGTGGTGGACTCGCGCGAGGCCGACGAAGGCGCGGCCATCCGCCGGCGTCGCGCCTGCCCGCAGTGTGGGCGGCGGTTCACCACCGTGGAGACCGCCATCCTGTCGGTGGTCAAGCGGAGCGGCGTCACCGAGCCGTTCAGTCGCGAAAAGGTCATCCGGGGTGTGCGCCGGGCCTGCCAAGGTCGTGAAGTCGACGACGACGCGCTGAACCTGCTGGCGCAGCAAGTGGAGGACGCGGTGCGCGCCAAGGGATCTCCCGAGGTGCCCAGTCACGAGGTGGGGCTGGCCATCCTGGGCCCGCTGCGTGATCTCGACGAGGTGGCCTACCTGCGGTTCGCTTCGGTCTACCGGTCGTTCACCTCGGCCGAGGACTTCGAACGCGAGATCCGGGAGATGCGCCAGGCGCGCGCCGAAGCGCTGTCGGCCGCCGACTGATTCAGCGCCGCACCGCGGCGATCGCCTTCTCGATTCGCTTGGCCGACACCGGAAACGGGGTACCGAGCTTCTGCGCGAACAGGCTGACGCGGAATTCCTCTATCATCCACCAGATCTCGGTGACCGCGGGCGCGTGCCTGCGGCTCTGCGGGAGCGACGCGACCAAGCGGTCATAGGCGGCGAGCACCCGATCGATTTCGGCCATGCCTTGCCGATCGCGAACGGCCGAGCCGGGCAACGCCTCCAGTCGCGCCACCGCCGCTTGGAGGTAGCGCGGCAGCTCACGCAGCCTGGCCGCGCCCGTTTCGGACACGAAGCCGCGGAACACCAGGTTGTCGAGCTGATGACGGACGTCTTCGGCGATGTCGCGCTCGCTCGTTCGCGCCAGTGCCACCGAAACCTGGTGGGCGCCCGCGAGCACCGGCACGACCAAGCGCACGTAACGAGCGACGGTGGCGGCGAAATCCGGACGGATCCGGGCGACGAGCGCGTCGAACTCCGCCGGGTCGTGCACCGGCCCGCCGGCGGACACGAGCAGTTCGTCGGCGGCAGCCGCGCGGCAGTCGTCGAGCAGCGCCTCCAGCGAGCCGTACGGATTCTGGCTCAGGGCAAGGCGATCCGCGGGCGACAGGCCCGCGGTGGAGCTACGGGCCGAAGCGGGCAGCGTGTGCAGCAGCAGCGTTCTGGTGCCGAGGCGCATGGCGGCGGCCTGCTCCGCGGCGGAGCTGAGCACCCGGACCGCCACGCCGTCGCCCTCGGCGACGAGCGCCGGGTATCCGATGACGGTCTGCCCCGCCACCTCGCGTCGCACCGTCGGCGCGAGGGTGCCGAGCGATTCGGAGGTCCACACCGTGGCAGGCGGGCGTTCGGCTCCCGCGGTGGCCCGGGCGACGGAGGCGGAAACCTGCTCGGCCAGGCGCGTTTTCAACGCGGCGAGACTCTTGTCCCGGGCGAGCACGGTGCGGTCGTCGCCGATGGCCGCGAAAGTCATGCGCAGGTGGCCGGGCAGTGCGGAGACGTCGAAGTCGGTGGGGGCGATCGGCACCGAACCCAACCGGGACAGCTCGCGCGCCAGCCCGGCCCGCAGCGGCTCCGCCCGCGGGGTCAGCGCCGCCAGGGCGGCGGCCGCGAAATCGGGTGCGGGGACGACGCTGCGTCGCAATGTCTTCGGCAACGTCTTGATCAGAGCGGCGGCCAGCTCGTCGCGCATGCCCGGCACCAGCCAATCGAAGCCGACGGCGCGGACGTGGGCGAGCTGTTCCACCGGGATCCGCACGGTGACGCCGTCCTCCTCGTTACCCGGCTCGAACTGGTAGGACAGCGGGAAAGCGAGTTCGCCTTGGCGCCAGGAGTCGGGGAAGGCCGCCGGGTCCAGTGCGGCCGCGCCTTCGTTGACCACGGTGGAGGTGGAGAAATCCAGCAGCTCGGGGTCTGCCCGGCGTGCGGTGCGCCACCAGCTGTCGAAGTGACGCACCGAGACGATGTCGGCGGGCAGGCGCTCGTCGTAGAACGCGAACAGCACCTCGTCGTCGACCAGGATGTCCCGGCGGCGGGCACGATGCTCCAGGTCGGCCACATCGTCGAGCAGCGCGCGATTACGGTGGAAGAACTCGTGGCGGGTCTGCCACTCGCCCTGCACCAGGGCGTGCCGGATGAACAACTCCCGCGACAACTCGGGGTCGATCCGGCCGTAGTCCACCGGCCTGCCGGTGACCAGCGGAATCCCGTACAGCGTGACGCGTTCGTAGGCGCGCGCCGCGCCCCGCTTGGCCGACCAGTGCGGCTCGGAGTACACGCGTTTGACGAGGTCGCCCGCGAGCCGCTCGGCCCATTCGGGCTCGATCTTCGCGGCCATCCGGCCCCACAGCCGTGAGGTCTCGACCAGTTCGGCGGCCATCACCCAGCGGGGCGGCTTCTTCGCCAGCGACGAGCCGGGGAAGATCATGAACTTGGCGTTGCGCGCGCCGAGGAATTCCCGGGATTCCGCCTCCCTGACGCCGATATGCGACAGCATGCCCGCCAGCAGCGCTTGGTGGATGGCGGTGGAATCCCAGGGGAGTCCGTCGTTGTCCGCGACGGTCGCCGCGGTGGCGCCCCGGCCACGTTCGGCGCCGGGGCGCCTGTCGCCCCCGCGCGTGGACCGGCTGCGGCGTGATCGGTTGCCCTGCTTGCCGTCCGGCGCGGCCGCTTCGGTTCGACCCGGTTCCGCCTGGCTCGCCGAGTCCTGTGCCCGCGCCGACCATCCGAGGCCCTTGGTGATCGTGCGCAGCTGCCCGTGCAGGTCCTGCCACTCCCGGATTCGCAGGTAGTGCAGGAACTCCTCCCGGCACAGCCGCCGGAACTGGTTGGACGACAACGACTTGCGTTGTCCGCCGAGATAGTCCCACAGCCGCAGGTAGGCCAGGAAATCGGAACCCTCGACCGTGAAGCGCGCGTGTTTGGTGTCGGCTGCCTGCTGCTGCTCGGCGGGTCGTTCCCGGACATCCTGGATCGACAGCGCCGCGACGATGACCAGCACGTCGGCCAGGCAACCGGTGTGTTGCGCCGCCACCAGCATCCGCGCCATGCGGGGGTCGACCGGCAGCTGCGCCATGTCCCGGCCGATCGGGGTCAGCGTCAGGGCGGTCGCGCCGTCGCCGTCCGTCCGGGACTTTCCGTCCCGGCGCGCGAGTGCGCCGAGCTCTTCGAGCAGGGCGATGCCGTCGCGGATGGCGCGGCGGTCCGGTGGCTCCACGAACGGGAAGTTCTCGATGTCGCCGAGGCCGAGCGCGGTCATCTGCAGGATGACCGCGGCCAGGTTGGTGCGCAGGATCTCCGGATCGGTGAAGACGGGCCGGGATTCGAAGTCGTCCTCCGAATACAGCCGGATGCAGATGCCGTCGGCGACGCGACCGCAACGCCCGGAACGCTGCCGCGCCGAGGCCTGCGACACCGGTTCGATCGGCAACCGCTGCACTTTGGTCCGCATGGAATACCGCGAGATCCGCGCGGTGCCCGGGTCGACGACGTACCGGATGCCCGGCACCGTGAGCGAGGTCTCCGCGACATTCGTCGCCAGCACCACCCGGCGCCCGGTGTGCGGGGCGAACACGCGGTGCTGCTCGGCGGCCGACAGCCGAGCGTACAGCGGGAGGATCTCGGTGCGCGGCAGCTTCCGATCCCGCAGCGCGTCCGCGGTGTCGCGGATCTCGCGTTCACCGGACAAGAACACCAGCACGTCGCCGTCACCCGCGGCGAACAACTCCGTCACCGCGTCGCCGATCGCGTCCACCGGGTCCCGGTCGACGATGCGGGTGTCCTCGTCGTCTTCGTCTCCGGCGGCGCCCGGAAGTTCCAGCGAGAGCGGTCGGTAGCGGATCTCCACCGGATACGAGCGTCCGGAGACTTCGACGATCGGTGCGGGAGTGCCTTGCTCGTCCGCGAAATGCCGGGCGAACAGCTCGGGATCGATGGTCGCGGAGGTGATGATCACCTTGAGGTCGGGCCTGCGGGGCAGCAGTTGCTTCAGGTAGCCGAGCAGGAAGTCGATATTGAGGCTGCGTTCGTGCGCCTCGTCGATGATGATCGTGTCGTAGCGGCGCAGCAGCCGGTCGCGCTGGATCTCGGCGAGCAGGATGCCGTCGGTCATCAGCTTGATCAGGGTGTGCTCGGAGGCGTGGTCGGTGAACCGCACCGTGTAGCCGACGACGTCGCCGAGTTCGGTGCCCAACTCCTCGGCGATCCGCTCGGCGACGGTGCGCGCGGCGAGCCTGCGGGGCTGGGTGTGCCCGATCGTGCCGCGGATGCCGCGGCCGAGTTCGAGGCAGATCTTCGGGATCTGGGTGGTCTTGCCGGAGCCGGTCTCGCCCGCGACGATCACCACTTGGTGCTCGGCGATGGCGGCGGCGATGTCCTCGCGGCGGGCGGTGACCGGCAGCTGTTCCGGATAGCGGATCTCCGGCACCGCCGCGCGCCGCGCTTCGACCCGCAGTTCGGCGGCCGCGATGTCGGCTTCCACCTCGCCCAGGTCGCCGCCGCGCGCTTTGTCGAGCCTGCGCCGCAACCGGTGTTCGTCGCGAAGGGAGAGGTTCGCCAAGCGGGTGCGAAGTTCGCGGGAGTCGGTGGCGGCTGTCCTGGTCATTGCATCGACCAGCCTAGCGAAACCCGCCAGCGGATTTTTCCACCAGCCACCGCGGCCGGTAGCCGAGTGGGAACTGAAGCCCCGTCCCTGCCGGTGACATGCGCCGATACGCGGGACCGGACGAGGACCGAGGATGCGGGCCCGGCGTCCGGTGGCCGCTGGTCACGGTCGACGGGCTGCCGCGGCGTCCCGGATCGGCGCCGTCTTGCGCTGTGCACGGCGCCCTGACGGCCGGGAGTGGACCCCGCCCCGGGAACCGGTAAAGGTGGAGACATGAACGCGCTATGGCATGGCTTCGCCGACATGGGCGCCGTCGAGCGGGACGGAGCGTTCGTGGTCGCTCGCGGAGACGGCGTCTACGTCTTCGACCGGGCGGGCAATCGGTACCTCGACGCGACCGCAGGCCTGTGGTTCGCCAACGTGGGCCACGGGCGCGGCGAGATCGCCGACGCGGTGGCCGCCCAGCTGCGCACGATCGCGCACTACTCCAATTTCGGCGACATCACCGAGCCCGCCACCCAGGAACTCGCCGAGCGGCTCGCCGGCCTCGCCCCGGTGCCGGGCAGCAAGATCTTCTTCACCTCGGGCGGTTCCGACTCCGTCGACACCGCGACCAAGCTCGCCCGCCGCTACTGGCACGAACTCGGGCAGCCGGGGAAGACGATCGTGGTCGGGCGGCGAATGGCCTATCACGGCATGCACGTGGCGGGTACGGCGCTGGCGGGCCTCCCAGGCAATCGGGAGGGCTACGGCGAGCTGATGCCCGCGGCGCGGACCGTCGAGTGGGACGACGCGAAAGCCCTGCTCGCGCTGATCGAGGAGGTCGGCGCCGATCGGATCGCCGCGTTCTTCTGCGAACCGGTCATCGGCGCGGGTGGTGTGTATCCGCCGCCTGTGGGCTATCTCGCCGAAGTCCGGCGCATCTGCCGCGACCACGACATCCTGTTCGTCGCCGACGAGGTGGTGACCGGTTTCGGCCGCATCGGCGGAGCGTGGTTCGCCTCGTCCCGGTTCGGGCTCGAACCCGACCTGATGACCACCGCGAAGGGACTGACCTCCGGTTATCTCCCGATGGGCGCGGTCTTCGCCGCCCCGCGCGTGGCGGAGCCGTTCTTCGGCGGCGGCGTCTGGTGGCGGCACGGCTACACCTACGGCGGCCACGCGGGCGCGGCGGCCGCCGCCCTGGCGAATCTCGACATCATCGAGCGCGAAGGCCTGCTCGAGGCCGCCCTGCGCGTGGAGGCGAGCCTGCGCGAGCAGCTGTCGGTGCTCGCCGGACATCCCAGGGTCGCCGAGGTGCGCAGCGGGTTCGGCGCCGTCGCTGCCATCCAGCTGGCCGACCCCGCCGAAGGGTTGCCGCTGGTAGACACGCTGCGTGCGCACGGGATATCCAGTCGCGCCGCGGGGCAGGGGGCCATGCAGATCTCGCCGGCCTTCATCATGACCGACGACCAGATCGCCGAACTCGTCGACGGATTCACCCGCGCGTTGAACGATGTGTGATTCACCCGCGTCGGTGATCGGAGCCTTGCATCGGGCCCGATCTCAGAGCGCGCGGGTCATGAAGACGCTGTGCGAATCGGGACGGTAGTCGCCGAACGGCGGGCAGTAGCCGAAGCCGTAGGCGGCGGGCGGGCCGGAAGAAGCGCACTGATCGGTCTGGTCGGGCATGAGTCCATCATCGCGGGTGGCCGGGCGCGCTCGCGCCGTCCGCTCGGTCCTGGTGCATGCGAGCCTTCTCAGGAACGTTCGCCCGGGCCGGGCGACTCCGTGACTCGAAGTGATCGCCTCATCTCGTCGCCGTAACGGACTGCGGCACAGTCTGTTCGGCCGGGCGCTGCCGGAAGTATCGCTCTCGGTGCGGAAATGCTGGTCGATTGCCGCAGCGGCGGCCGATCAGCGATGGGGGCGAATCGAAAAGGGCACCTCCACCCCTTCGGGATGCGAGCATGGGAGGGCGACGACCGTGGTCGCCGTGCTGAGAGGTGGTGGGGTGTGGCGGAGTTCGTGCAGGAGTATGCCGCGTTGCGGTGGGCGGTGGTGGCGGCGTTCGTGGTCGCCGCGGTGATCGTGCTGTCGCGGGTGACGGCGCCTGCGGTGCAGTCCGCCGATCCCGCCGAGGCGTTGCCGGATTCTTCCTCCGCCCGGGATGCCGCGGCCGGGCACTCCGAGTCCGACGCGGCCCATCTGGTGATGTGCCTGGTCATGCTCGGCATGCTGGTGTTCCCCTCGGGCGCGAGCCCGCACGCGTTGCGCGGTGTGCTGACGGCGATGGCCGTGGTCTTCGCCGGACTGTTGATGCTGCGCGCCGCCGAGCACGCCACCCAGGGGCGGGCGCTGCCCATCGACCGCTTGGTCCCGCTCGGCTACCACATCGCCGCCGCCGCGGCGATGCTCTACGCGATGTCCGGTCACACCGCCTCAGGCCACGTCGGCGGCCCGGCCGTAGCGCCCGCGCTCGGTCTGGCCGCGCTGTTCCTCCTCGACGCACTCCTGGTCGCGGTCGCCGCCTGCACCGGCTGGGCGCATGCGCGGCCGTCGGGCCCGCTGAGGTTGCTCGCGCGTTCCGGCGGTTGCGTCGCCGCCCTCACCGGGCCCGCGAAACCGTGGGCGGCCGTGCCGCACATGGTGATGGACGCCGGCACCGCTTACATGCTGGTGGCCGTGATCATTCGGTGACCGCGACCAATCCGGGTCCGCCCGCATACCGAACCCCTGTGCATGCAGGCACGGGATTCGGCGATGAGCAACGAACACGGTTCTGCTTCACCCCACCGATCGGGCGCCGCGGCACGCGAAGATGCCGATGGCCCGGCGCTCGCGTGCCCGCTGCCGACCGGCTACGACCGATCCCAGGCCACCCGGGCGAATCGTGAGCTCGCGGCGTTGCTCGCCGCCACGGGCACGGGCGATCGTGCCGCGTTCACCGAGTTCTATCAGCTCACCAGCCCGCGGGTGTTCGGGCTGACCGTGCGGATCCTGCGCAGTCACGCCGCCGCCGAGGAAGTGACCCAGGAGGTCTACCTCCAGGTGTGGTCGATGGCCGACCGCTACGACGCCTCGCTGGCCAGTCCGGTCGGCTGGCTGATGATGCTGGCTCATCGCCGAGCGGTGGATCGGGTCCGCGCGGAGAGTTCGGCCACCAGCCGGGACCTGGTCTACGCGCACGAGCATCTGGGCCGCGACCACGACGTCGTCGCGGAATCGGTCACCCAGCGCATCGAAGAGCAACAGGTGGCAGGCTGCTTGCAGAACCTGACCCCGACCCAGCGTGAGGCGATCGCGTTGGCGTATTACAGCGGGTGGACCTATCGGGAGGTAGCCGATCACCTCTCGGTGCCGTTGCCCACGATCAAGACCCGCATCCGCGACGGGCTGAAGAGATTGGAGAAGTGTTTGTCCGGGGAACGCACCGATGGTTGACGCCTCGCCACGGTCGGAGGCCGACCTCATCGACCTCGCCTACCCGTGCGCGCTGGACGCGGTCGCCGATATCGAGCGCAGGCATATCGATGCCCGCCTCGCGGCCGCGGACCCGGACGTGCGGCGGGCATTCTCCGACACCGTCTGGCAGGTGCGCGACGTCATGGGGCGGCTCGCCGTGCTCGACGAGTTCGCGCCGCCGCCGGAGCTGGAACGCCGCATCCTGGCCGCGCTGCCCGACGAGCCGCCCGGGCCCTCCGTCACGCGTCTCTCGGCGTGGCGGCGGCGGCCGCTGCGCTGGGCGGTGCCGATCGCGGCCGTCGCGAGCCTGGTGTTCGGTGCAAGCGTGCTGACCGCGCAGTTCATCGGCTCGCCGTCCGATCCGGCCGCTGCCGACCAGGTGCAGGTGCACCCGGGTGTGCGGACGGTGAACGGCTCGTTCGCCGGTGGCGGCGTGCTCGTCGTCGACGTCTCGTCCGAACTCGGGCGCGCGATCGTGGTGTTCGACCGGGTCGCGCCGCCGCCTTCGGGGCAGGTGTATCAGATGTGGTTGGTCGGCTCCGATGGACAAGCCCGCTCCGCCGGGGTGCTGAGCGACCTGCCGTCGACCACTCGGCCGTTCGTCACCGGTTTCCGGTCGGGCGACGTGCTCGCGGTGAGCATCGAACCCGACGGCGGCTCGGACGCACCGAGCGGCGATCCGATCGTAGGGGTCACGCTGCCCTGAGCGGGGACTAGATTTCCACCGGTTGGTCGCCGACGACTCGCCCGCCCAGGTGCACCCACCCGTCGGAGTCCCATCGGGTGAACATTTGCGAGCCTTTGCCCTGGGTGATGATCAGGCCTTTGCGCAGCAACGCCGTCAACGCCACGGCCGCCGCTCCGGTGGCCTCGTCCTCGGAGATCCCCATGGTCGGCGCGAACATGCGCGATCGCAGGACGGCGCGATGTTCGTCGGTCCACGCCCACAGGTAGTGCGGGCCGCCGGGAAACTCGTCCGGGTGCAGCGTGGCCAGCACCTCCGGGTCCTCCAGCTGATGGAAGGTGAACGGCGGCGCCCATTCGCCGCGAGCGGTGATCCAGGTCAATCCCTCGGTGAGTTCCACCGCCACCGGGCCCGCGGGCACAGCCAGGGTCCGCAGGGGGATGCCCTGGGACGCGAACCACCACGCGGTCCCCACCGAGGGGTGGCCCGCGAACGGGAGCTCCACCGTGGGGGTGTAGATGCGCACCGCGACCGTGCCGTCGACCGGCTCCTCGACCACCACGGTCTCGCTGTAGCCGGCTTTGGCCGCCAGCGCCTGCCGATCGGCCGCGGCCACCTCGGACGCCCGTGCGATACCCAGCTCGTTGCCGAAGCGCCCGGTCGCGTCGGTGAACACTCGCACCACATCAACCTGTGTGCTCATGCTCGACGAGCCTACCCGTGTGCCCTTGCGGGGGGCTGTCGGCTGGACCACATCGGGAATGCGAAAGAGGCCCCCGTCGCAGGACAGGGGCCTCTTTTCGAGCGAAATCAGATCGCGGCCGTGCTGAGCGCCTCGGTCGATTGCACCGCCTGGCCGACACCGGCCACGATGGCAGCGGCGCGCAGCGATTCGAAGATCACTTCGCGCGAGACGCCCGCTTCGCGCAGAGTGTGCTCGTGCGCCTCGAGGCAGTGCGCGCAGCCGTTGATCGAGGAGACCGCGAACGACCAGAGCTCGAAGTCGGCCTTGTCGACGCCGGGCGCACCGATGATCTGCATGCGCAGTCCCGCCCGCAGGTCGTCGTAGCGGCCGCCGAGGAACGCCTTGCCCCGGTAGAACACGTTGTTCATGCCCATGATCGAGGCGGCGCCGAGTGCGGCGTTGTACGCCTCCGCCGACAGCACGTCGGCGGCTTCCTCGGCGATCTCGCGCAGCGTGGTCGTCGACCGGGTCGCGGCCGCCGACGCCAGCAGGGTGCCCCACAGCTGCTGCTCGTTCAGCACGGTGGTGCGCGCGATAGATGACAAGTTGAGCTTGAGGTCCTTGGCGTACTCGGGAAGGGAGTTCTTCAGGTTCTCAATGCTCATTCGGCGATTCCTCTACTCGGTGCGGTCCCCGTATGGGGACTGTGTCGTTCTCGATGATGTGGGCGGCGCACCCGAAATCCCGGGTGCGAAGGGGTATTTCAGAGGCTGGCAGCCAAGAGTTCACCGGCGTTGATGGTCGGATCGCCCTTCTTCCAGTTGCAGGCGCACAGCTCGTCGGACTGCAAAGCGTCCAGCACGCGCAGCACCTCGTCGACGTTGCGGCCAACGGAACCCGCGGTGACGGAGACGAACTGGATCTCGTTGTTCGGGTCGATGATGAAGGTGGCGCGGTCGGCGACGCCGTCGGCGTTGAGCACGCCGGTGGCGGTGGCCAGTTCACGCTTGAGGTCCGAGAGCATGGGGAAGGGGAGGGTCTTGAGATCCTCGTGCTGAGCGCGCCACTGGAAGTGCACGAACTCGTTGTCCACCGAGGCGCCGAGCACCTGCGCGTCCCGGTCCTCGAATTCGTCGTTGAGCTTGCCGAACGCGGCGATCTCGGTCGGGCACACGAAGGTGAAGTCCTTGGGCCAGAAGAAGACGATCCGCCACTTGCCCGCGTGGTCGTCGCTGGTGATCCGGGTGAAGTAGTCGTCAGGCTGCTGAGCGTCGACCTTCGACAGATCACCGCCGATGACCGCGGTGAGGTTGTATGCCGGGAATTGGTCGCCGATGGTCAGCAGGGCCATGCTCGTCTCCTCGTCAGGTTGGTTGCCAACTGTGTTCTGCGGTATTGCGGGGCCGTTGCGGTTCCACGAGCCACCGCCTCGGGCCGGCACTCACACCGCCGGTGGAAAAGCTCACCGGCGATCTTGCCCAAGGGTGCGTAAAAGGTAAAGGTGATCAGTCGCACTACACTGATAGGCGTGACTGATCAGACTTATCAGCCCACCCTGTCACAGCTGCGTGCGTTCGTGGCGATCGCGGAATACCGCCATTTCGGCACCGCGGCCACGCGCCTCGGTGTGAGTCAGCCCACGTTATCGCAGGCGCTCGCCGCTCTGGAACACGGGCTCGGGCTCCAGCTGATCGAACGGAGCACCCGCCGCGTGCTGGTGACCGCCTCCGGGATGCGCTTGCTGCCCAAGGCGATGGCGACGCTGGAGGCGGCCGACCGCTTCGTCGCCTCGGCCACCGGCGACGGACTCGGCGGCACGCTGCGGATGGGCATCATCCCGACGGTCGCCCCCTATGTGCTGCCCGGGTTGCTGCCGGAACTGCGCAAGCGGCTACCCGAGTTGCGTCCGCAGATCGTCGAGGACCAGACCGCCCGGTTGCTGGACGGCCTGCGCACCGGCGTACTGGACGTCGCGCTGCTGGCGGTGCCCACCGAGATGCCCGGCCTGGTCGAGATCCCCCTCTACACCGAGGAATTCGTGCTGGTCACGCCGCGCGGTCACGAGCTGGCCGGGCGCACCGATCTCGCGGCGGCGGTGCTGGACGCCCAGCCGCTGCTGCTGCTGGACGAGGGGCACTGCCTGCGCGATCAGACATTGGAGGCCTGCCGCTCGGCCGATGTGCACCCGGCCGCCGTCGGTGACACCCGGGCCGCGTCCCTGTCCACGGTGGTGCAGTGCGTCGCCGGTGGGCTCGGCGTGACGCTGATCCCGCAGATGGCCGTCGCGACGGAAACCGCGCGCGGCACATTGGATGTCGCGCACTTCGGCGCCCCCGCCCCCGGCCGTACCATCGGCCTGGTCTTCCGTACTTCCACTGCTCGGGCCGATGATTACGAATATCTGGCCGCCATCGTCCGCGCTCAGCGGCCGATGTAGCCGCGCAGCCCGTGAGAGCGCGTCGAGCCAGGGTGAGAGGAGGCACGAGGTGGCATCGGCGGCGCGGGGAGACGGGCGGCTGGGCCGCCTGTCCGGGCGGGATGACGCGCTGTTCGTCTACGGCACGCTGCAGTTCCCCGAAGTGCTGGAGACGCTGCTCGGGCGAGTCCCGCCGAGCGAACCGGCCGAGATGACCGGTTGGCGCGCCGCCGCGCTGCCGCGGCGGATCTACCCGGGGCTGGTCGCCGCACCCCTTGCCCGCACCCGCGGTGCGGTGCTGAGCGGTCTCACCGCGGCGGAGTGGACGATCCTCGACGCGTTCGAGGACGACGAGTACGACCTACGCCGAGTGCGCGTCGAGCACCGGAATGTTCCGGTGTGGACCTATGTCTGGACGGTGGCGGCGGATCCGGCGGACTGGCAGCGGGAGCGGTTCGCCGCCGAGCACCTCGCGCATTTCGCCGCTCGCTCCGCGAGGTGGCGACGAGATCCGGCGAGTTTCCCGGATCCGGCCGGACCGGGATGGTCGGGGCCCTCGGCGTGAGGCGCACGGACGCCGCCTCTTGCCATTCCAAGACGACCGGTCGTATATTCAACGCATGGCACGACCACGGCGCAGCGAAGACACTCGGCGGCTTCTGGTCGAAGAGGGTGCCGCGGGTTTCCTGACCAGCGGCTATCACGGCACCGGGATCAAACAGATCCTCGACCGGGTCGGGGTGCCGAAGGGTTCGTTCTACAACTACTTCGACAGCAAGGAGAGTTTCGGGCGCGCGATCATCGAGCACCACTCCCTCTGTGTGCAACGCAACCTGACCGAGGCGTTCGCCGACGCGCCGGACCCGGTGAGCGGATTGCGGGCGTTCTTCGGGCGGCTGATGGACGACTTCGTCGCGTCCGATTTCACCGGCGGCTGCCTCATCGCGAATCTGGGCGGCGAACTGGAAGGCAGTGAGCTGCTGCGGGAATCGCTGTCTAAGGCGTGGGCCGCGTGGCGCGACCGTATCGCCGAGCAACTCGCGCAGGGGCAGCGCCTGGGCATGATCCGCGCCGACATCGAGGCGGGCGAGCTGGCGGATCTGCTGCTCGAATCCTGGGAGGGGGCGGTGATCAGGATGAAGATCGATCGCACCCTCGACCCGCTGCGCAAGTGCCTGGATCGCCTCCTGGGCGACTACTTCCTGCCCTGATCAGGGCGTCACACTCATCGGGCGTCTCGGCCGACCATTCGAAGACGACCGGTCGTATATATGAAAGGACAAGCCATGGCGAAGACGGTCATCGTGACCGGTTCCTCCAGTGGGATCGGCCGCGATATCGCACGGGCATTCGTGGAGCGCGGCGACAACGTCGTGCTCAACGGGCGAGACGAGGCAAAGCTGATGGAGGTGGCCGCCGCACTCGGTGCGCCGGAGCGAGTGGCCACGGTCGCGGGCGATATCGGCGCGGCCGCCACCGGAGCGACCTTGGTCGGCGTCGCCGTCGAGCGGTTCGGCGGCGTGGACGTGCTGGTCAACAACGCGGGCATCTTCGGAGCCAAACCGTTCGTCGAGGTCACCGAGGGAGACCTGGACGGCTATCTGAACGGAAACCTCAAAGGCACCTACTTCACCACGCAGGCCGTGGTGCGGCGATTCCTGACCCAAGCGAGAGGCGGCAGCATCGTCAATATCGGCACCGTGCTGATCGACCATGCCCTCGCCGGGCTGCCCGCCACGGCGGCCCTGGTCAGCAAGGGCGGCGTGCACGCGCTGACCACCAGCCTGGCCGCCGAACTCGCCGCCGACGGCATCCGGGTCAACGCGGTCGCCCCCGGCGTCATCCGCACGCCGCTGTTCGGCGACGGCGACGAACCGGCCTCCGCCCGGCTCGCACTGCTCAATCGCATCGGCGAAGTCGCCGAAACGACGGCCGCGGTGCTGTATCTCGCCGATGCGGAATTCACGACCGGACACATTCTCCCCGTCGACGGCGGGTTCATCGCTGGAAGGGCGGCCTGAAATGCCGTACGTGAACATCAAGGTCACCGACGAAGGCGTGACCCGCGAACAGAAGGCGCGGCTGATCGAGGGCGTCACCGATCTGCTGCACGACGTGCTCGGCAAGGCGCCCGGGAGCACCTACGTCGTGATCGACGAAGTCGCCCTGTCCAATTGGGGTGTCGGCGGGGTCGACGTCGAGCGGTGGCGTGAGCAGCAGCGCTCCTGAACCGCGAACTCTCTGCCGGACAACTCGTCACGAGGAAGTCGCACCGGAACCGTTACGTTCCCCTCTGCCGCCTCTCGATACGGCCTATACAGCTCGATGGCGGAGAGCCGCGGTGCCAACTTTGCTACCGAACGCCGGATGCGCCGGTCCCGTTCGGGACCGGCGCATCCGGGTGCCTTGGCCTAGACCCGCAGCGCGTGCGGTTCGATCGCGCCGCGCACCAGCGCCCGCGCGTCGATGGTCTCGGGCCGGTAGGGCAACCGCGCCAGACGATCGGTCATCCCGCCGACCGGATCGTCGACCGTGTCCACCAGCCCGAACAGGAACGACCACTCGTGCTCGTCGCTGCCGTAGTGCACGACGGTGCCGAACTGCTCGTGGAAACGCTCCCAAGACCGCTTCAGCGTCTCGTTGCGCCACATGGTCGCGCAGCCGGCCTGGGCGCACAGCACCCCACCGGGCGCGAGCAACGCGCGACATCGGGACAGGAACTCCGCCTCGTAGAGCCGATTGTGCTGCGCGTCCTCGACGCGCTCGTCCGGCAGGTCGATCACGACGACGTCGTAGCGGGTGCCCGCCTGCGCGGCCGTGGCCAGGAAGTCCCAGCCGTCGGCGTAGTGCACCTTGATCGGTCCATCGCCCTCGACGGCGGCGGCCAGCTCGTCGCTGGAGTAGCCGTAGGGCAGGTGCCGGGCGCACAGCTCCACCTCGAGCTGGTCGATGTCGACGTGGTCGACGTGGGTGGCGCCCGCGGCGACCGACATCTGACTGGCGACACCCTCTCCGGAGCCGATGATCAGCACTTTGTCCAGCTTCTCGGCCAGCGCGAAGGCGGGGACCATCATCGCCTCGTGGTAGGTGAGCTGGGAGAACTCGGTGGACTGCCGGTCGTCGTCGGAGAACAGGCTGATGCCCTGCTCGGTCCGCGCGATGACCATGTGCTGGAACGGGGTGTGGGTGTCGACGATCACCTCGTGCAGGTCCCAGATGCGGGTCAAGCCCGCGCCCACCGGTTCCTCGATCCGCTGGCTGCCGTGTCCCCTGCGGATGACCTGCATGCGAACATCCTTGGGAGCCAACGCGTCCCGCAGTAGCTCGACCGCTTTCGACGCGCCCGCGCCGATGCTGCCGCAGGTGAACACGTCGACGAAGATGTCGCCGGACTCCGGATAAGTGTGAATCGAGGCGTGGGACTCCGACAACAGCGCGAGGACGGTCACCCCCTGCGGTTCGAACTTCTTGTGTACGACATCGCAGATGGTGACGCCCGCCGCGATCAGAGACTCACGCAACGCCGATTCGAGTCGTTCGAGATCGTCGCAGAGGTCTGCGTCGACACCACCGAACTCGGCCAGCACATGCCAACCGGTGAATTCCGCCGTCATGGGCAAACTCACTCTCGCTCAGCGCCCGAGACATGAACGGTCAAGGGCGGAAAACCATTGAATGACACCGACGAATAGCTCGCGGTATAGGCACCGGTGTCGAGGATTCGAACGCGATCACCGGCTCGCAACGTGGTCGGTAGGAGGACTCGCGTGCGTTGATACAGTACATCGTCGCCGTCGCAGGTCGGACCGGCCACCACCGCCTCGTCGACGGGGTCGCCGTCCCGGTCGGTGACGAACCGGTAGGCGATGTACTCGTTCTCCGTCTCGGCCATCCCGTTGTAGCGGCCGATGTCGAGATACACCCAGCGCCGTCCGTCCGGCGCGGTGCGGACGCCGACGACCTCGGCGTGAATCGTGCCCGCCGAACCGACCAGTGCCCGGCCCGGTTCGACGACCAATCCGGTATCCCCGGAAAGGAATTCGGCTGCGGCGTGCTTGACCACAGCGGCGATCTTGCCCAGCCCGGGCGCGGGGTCGGCGTAGGAAATCGGCATCCCGCCGCCGATGTTCACCGAACCGACCGCGATGTCCTTGTCGGCCAGCGCCTCGGCGATCCGGCCCGCCTGCTCGATGCCGATCCGCCAGGCGGCGGGGTCCAGTTGCTGGGAGCCGACGTGGAAGTACGGCCCCGCGACCACGAGCCCGAGGTCGCGGGCCCGGACCAGCAGCCGCAACGCCTCACCCGGGCTGCAACCGAACTTCGTGCCGAACGGGGTGCGCGACTCCGGCGCCGAGGCGAGGAACCGGCACTCCACCTCGGAGCCGGGCGCGTGCTCGGCTATGCGCAGCAAGTCGTCCTCGGTGTCGAAGGCGAAGCGGCGCACGCCCGAGGCATAGGCCCTGGCGATATGCGCGGCCTTCTTGATGGGGTTGCCGTAACACAACCGCTGCGGCGCCACCCCCAGCCCGAGGCAGAGGTCGATCTCGCCGACACTGGCGACATCGAATTCCGCGCCCTCCTCGTCGAGCAGGCGCACGATCGCCGGCACCGGGCTCGCCTTCACGGCGAAACGGATCCTCGTCGTGGCGCCCGTGTCCGCGGACAGGGCGGCATCGAGCGCGCGGTAATTCTGGCGGACACGCTCGGGATGGATGACAAGGTAGGGCGATTCGGGCATAGTTGATCTTTCGCTTGGGCAGCGGGGGAGAGAGTATCAGCGGCCCGTACCCAGAAACGAATCCGTCGAAACCTGGGTTCGCCACATGGTCGCGCACCCTGTCCTCCTTGCGCGACGGAGCTGCTGACCTGCGTGGACACGGGACCGATGGGTGATGCGGGCTCAGCCGGCGGACACGGTGACGTCGTCGAAGACGACTTCGCCCGCGGCGTCGGACTCGGCGAGATCGACCACCGCGTCGATCGACCAGCCGTGCTCGCCCGCCGGGTCGTCGAGCACCTGGCGCACCTGCCAGAATCCGGGTCTTCGTTCCACCTGGAACAGTTGCGGACCTCGGGCGTCGGGGCCCGTGCCGATCCGCTCGTACTCCGCGTAGTAGTCCGCGAGCGCATCGGCCCAGTCCGGTCCTGGACTCAGTTCGGCCAGTTCGTCCCAGCGTCGCAGTGCGGCCAGTTCGACGCGGCGGAACATCGCGTTACGGACCATGACCCGGAAGGCGCGCTCGTTGGCGGTGATCGGGCGCACCGTTTCCGCGCCGAAGGCGAGCTGGTCGGCGTCGGTCTCCGCACCCGGGTTGGTCAGTTGCTCCCACTCGTCGAGCAGGCTCGAATCCACTTGGCGCACAAGCTCTCCGAGCCATTCGGTGATGTCGTCGAGTTCCTCGGTGCGCGCCGACTCCGGCACGGTCCGCCGCAGCGCGCGGTAGGCGTCGGCGAGGTAGCGCAGCACCACGCCCTCGGAGCGGGCCAGCTCGTAGAAGGAGATCAGCTCCGCGAAGGTCATGGCGCGTTCGATCATGTCGCGCGCCACCGACTTGGGCGCGGGCGCGAATTCCGACACCCACGGGTGGCCTGCGCGATAGGTCTCGTACGCCGGTTCGATCAGCTCGGCCAGCGGTTTGGGCCAGGTCACCTCTTCGAGCAGTTCCATCCGCTCGTCGTAGTCGATGCCGTCGGCCTTCATCTCCGCGATGGCCTCGCCGCGAGCCTTGTGCTGCTGGGCCATCAGCAGCTGGCGCGGATCCTCCAGAGTGGATTCGATGAGCGACACCACGTCGAGGGTATAACTCGGGGACTGTTTGTCCAGCAGGTCCAGCGCGGCCAGCGCGAACGGCGACAGCGGCTGGTCGAGGGCGAAATCGCGCTGCAGGTCGACGGTCAGGCGGGCGCGGCGGCCGTGGGCGTCCGGCTCAGGCAGTTGCTGCACCACCCCGGCGTCGCGCAGCGCGCGATACAGCCGGATGGCACGCAGGATGTGCCTGCGCTGGGCGGGACGCGGCTCGTGGTTGTCCTCGAGCAGGTGACGCATGGCGGTGAAGCAGTTGCCCGGCCTGGCGATCACGTTCAGCAGCATGGCGTTGGTCACCGTGAAACGCGACACCATCGGCTCGGGCTGCGCGGCCACCAAGCGGTCGAAGGTCTCCTCGCTCCAGGACACGAAGCCTTCCGGCGGTTTGCGTCGCTGCACCTTGCGCTGTTTCTTGGGATCGTCGCCCGCCTTGGCCAGCAACCGGGTGTTCTCCACCTCGTGTTCGGGAGCCTGCACGACCACGGTGCCCATGGTGTCGTAACCGGCCCGGCCCGCACGGCCCGCGATCTGATGGAACTCCCGTGCCTTGAGCCTGCGGGTGCGCACGCCGTCGAACTTGGTCAGCCCGGTGAGCAGCACGGTGCGGATGGGCACGTTGATGCCGACGCCGAGGGTGTCGGTGCCGCACACAACCTTCAGCAGACCGTCCTGGGCGAGACGTTCCACCAGGCGCCGGTACTTCGGCAGCATGCCCGCGTGATGCACGCCGATGCCGTGCCGGATCAGCCGCGACAGGGTCTTGCCGAAGCCCGCGGCGAACCGGAACTCGCCCAGCGCGCCGGCGATCGCGTCCTTCTCGGCGCGCGTCGCGAAATTCACGCTGGTCAGCGCCTGCGCGCGCTCCAGCGCGGCGGCCTGGGTGAAGTGCACGACGTACACCGGGGCCTGGTGGGTGGTGACCAGTTCCTCGAGGGTCTCGGTGATCGGGGTGCGGGCGTAGGAGAAGCTCAGCGGCACCGGGCGCTCGGTACCCGCGACGATCGCGGTGGAGCGGCCGGTCCGGCGCTCCAGGTCGCGGGCGAAGAAGTCGACCTCGCCGAGCGTGGCCGACATGAGCAGGAACTGGGCACGGGGCAGTTCCAGCAACGGAACCTGCCAGGCCCACCCCCGGTCGGGGTCGGAATAGAAGTGGAATTCGTCCATCACGACTTGGCCGACCGCGGCGTCCGCGCCCTCGCGCAGCGCCAGGTTGGCCAGGATCTCCGCGGTCGCGCAGATGATCGGCGCCTCCGGATTCACCGCGGCGTCGCCGGTGACCATGCCGACGCGTTCGGCGCCGAACACCTCGCAGAGAGCGAAGAATTTCTCGCTCACCAGCGCCTTGATCGGGGCGGTGTAGTAGGTGCGCAGCCCCTGGGTGAGGGCGAAGAGATGTGCGCCGACCGCGACGAGCGATTTCCCGGAACCTGTTGGGGTGGCGAGGATGACGTTGGATCCGGATGCCAGCTCGAGCAGCGCCTCGTCCTGCGCCGGGTAGAGCGGGGTGCCCTGCTCGGCGGCCCACATTCCGAACGCCTCGTAGAGCGCGTCGGCGTCGGTCCCCGGGATGTCGAGCAGTTCGGTCAGATCCACTCCGACCACCCTACGGCCTCGCCGGCGAACGGCCGTGCAGGGGCGACAGGGACCCGGCCGCCGCGCGGCTCAGTCCTGCTCGCCCTCGTCCCCGCCCTTGTCCCGGCTCTGCTCGGCGAGGAACCGCTCGAACTCGGCGCCCAGTTCGTCACCGCTCGGCAACTCGCCGTCGCCCACCAGCAGGCTCGACTGCCGCTCCTGCGCGGTGACGAAGCTGTCGTACTGCCGTTCCAGGGCGTGCACGACGGTCTCCACCTCGGCGTTGCCCGCGATGTGCTCGTTGACCTGTTCACGCACCCGGGCGGCGGCCTCGCCCAGCGCGGCCAGCGGGAACTCCAGACCGGCGTTGTCGGCGACGTTCTCCAGCAGCGTCTGCGCGGCCTCCGGGTAGGCGGTCTGCGCCAGGTAGTGCGGCACGTGCACGGAGAAGCCGACCGACTCGTGCCCGTGCTGCGCCATCCGGAATTCCAGCAGCGACGACGCGCTGCCCGGCACCTGCAACTCGCCGGGCCACCGCTGGTGGTCGGAGATCAGGTCGCGATCCGAGGAATGCGCGGTCACGCCGAGTGGACGGGTGTGCGGAATGGCCATCGGGATGGCGCTGAGACCGATGCTGCGGCGCACGCCGAGCTGTTCGGCGAGCAGTCGCACCGCGGTGGTGAACTTCTCCCAGCGTAGGTCCGGTTCCAGGCCCGCGAGCAACAGGAACGGGGTGCCCGCGGTGTCCCGCAGAGCCCAGAGGTTGAGCTCCGGCTCGGCGTAATCGGAGAAATGATCGGTCTTGAAGGTCATGAGCGGACGGCGCGACCGATAGTCCAGCAGCTCGTCCACGTCGAACGAGGCGACCAGTTCGCTTTCGAGGCTCTCGCGCAGGTGCGTGGTCGCCAGCCGTACCGCGTGCCCGGCGTCGGTGAAACCCTCCAGCCCGTGCACCAGGACCGGGCCCGCGCCGTCGGCGGACGACAGCTGCGGAGCGGGGAACTCCAGTTCGTACATTCGCGACTCGTAGTCCATCGCGTACTCCTTCCTGCGCGGCTCCTGCGGCCCGGACGCGTACCGCACGCGCCAGTGTGATTGCCTGCCCGATCGTTCGCCACCCTTGCTGGTGGTGCGAGACGAGCAGTCGTCCGGACCGGGGACCGCTGTCCATTGTCCCCCATGTCGTGGCGGTCACCGCGCACGGCCGGACACCGACCCGTACTCCGAGGCAACAGCATCGGTGGCTCGCGCATTCCCGGCCCGGCGGCGTGGCATCGCCGGCTGGACACCAGGAGTTTGGCACAGTGGGGGTGTGACCGTGGCGGATTCCAGGCGCATGCGGCCGGGCTGGGTGGCGCCCGTCGTCTGCGCGGTGCTGCTCGCAGGATGCGGGTCGACGGTACCGGGGCGCCCGGTCTCGTCGGTGCCCGCTACGGTGACCCGGCATGTGAGCGCCGAACTACCGACGCTGTTGCCGGATGCGAACCAGTTCCCACCGCCCTATACGGCGGTGGTGCTGCCGCAGGAAGCCGTGGCCCAGGCGGCGGGCGATCTGGACGGCATGGGACGCGGTGCGGATGTCCAGCCCAGCCGCTGCGCGCCGCCGGATCAGGACTTCGGCCCCGAGCACACCGCCATGGCGGTCGGCACGGACGATGCCACGCGTGCCACGCTGACCGTCGAATTGACGCGCACCGGCGAACCGTTGACGGCATTGCGCGCCCGGCTGGAGCAGTGCGGATCGGTGCGGGTGCAGCGAGCGGGCGCCGCCACAACGGTGACGACCGAGCAGGCTTCGCCACCGCCGATCGACGCCGACGACGCCCTTTCGCTGCGCAGGATCGTGCGGCCCGAGGCGGGAGGCACCCGGCTGATCCAGTCCATGCGCACCCACGTCGCGCAGACCGGAGATGTGCGTGTCTCGGTGACGTATATGTCCTTCGCCGATGACGAACCGGATACCGCGGCATTGAATGCGCTGTTCGCCACCGCGGTGCGCAAAGTGCGCGAGAGATAGCAGACAGAGGCCGGCACCGTAGCAGGCGCCACCGACACGACTTGCGATACCTCCGTCGTGCCGGTCGAGTGGTGCACAGTGTGAAGCGAAATCCCCAGGGCGGCGGAATCGCCAGGTCGGCGGCGCGGGCCGGAGACAGCCGGGCCGCATGGTCGAAGCATGACCAATTCCGCGACCCCGTTTCCCGCTCCCGAACCGGTCGATGCCGGCTGTGCGGGCAAGGACGACACCTCCCGACCGGCAACCGGCAGTGACCGTTCGTCGCCTTCCGGCGTTTCTTCCGAGGCCGAGGTGTGCGTCTCTCCCGCCGCCATGGTTGCGCCGCACTCCTATTCGCATACCGCGCAGAGCGGAACAAGCGCATGGAACCCCGGTGGCGCGGCCGGCGATGCCCGATGCCGTGATGAACCTCCGCCGTTCCGGGATACGCCCGATCACGTTGTGTGCGTGGACGACCCGGCGGAGTTGATCGCCGGTGTGCCCGCCATGCTGGGCTTCACCCCGGAACGGTCGGTGGTCGTGCTCGTCCTTCGGCACGGGACGGCGGGTGGTGCGATAGTCGACGCGGTGGTGCGGTTCGACCTGGACTCGCCCAGCGGGCGGCGGGTACGGGGCGCGACATTGGCGGCGGCGGTCGCGCGGATCTGCGCGCACGACGAGGCGGCCGAGGTCCTGGCGGTCGTCGTGGACGAACGCGCCATGGAACCGGGGGCGGGAGCCGACCGGCCGGGCTGCGCGACCGGACGATTCGATGTGCTGGTCGGCTCGCTCGGCAGGAGGTTGGCGGCATGCGACATCTCGCTCGGCGGAGTGTGGGCGGTGCGTGCCATCGCCGCCGGGCAGCGCTGGTGGACGTTGACGGGGCCGCGGCGGCACGGGGTGCTCCGGGATCCGGCGGCCTCTCTCGTGACGCTGACCCACGTGCTGGACGGCAGGCCGATCCGCGGTTCGCGTTCCGAACTCACCGCACTGGTCGCGCGGGACCCGCTCGCCCATGCCGAGGTGACCGCGCATCTACCGGACGCGCTCGCACGCGCCCGTGAACGCTATGCGCGGGCCGCGCGTCGCGGCGACCCGATCGGATACAGCAGGCAAGCGCTCGACCATGTGCTGTGGCAGATCGCCAACACCGCCTCGGGCGCCGCGCTGATGGCGCCCGAACTTGCGAAAATAGCGGCAGCCCTGCGCGATAGGGCGGTGCGGGATTCGATGTTCGCCTTGGCCGTCGGTGACAACGCCGACGCGGCCGAGGCGGTGTGGGCCGCCCTGACCCGCGCGCTGTCCGGCGCCGATCGCGCCGAGGCCGCCGCTCTGCTCGGCTACAGCGCCTACGTCCGTGGCGACGGACCGTTGGCGGGCATCGCGTTGGAGGCCGCGTTGGAGGCGGACCCCGGACACCCGATGGCGATGCTGCTCGATACCTCGCTGCGCCTGGGCATGCGCCCCGAACAGTTGCGCAGGCTCGCGCACAGCGGCTACCGAACCGCCGCCGGTCTCGGTATCGACCTGGGCGCGCCGACCTCGTGAAACCCGTTGTTCCACTTGTGGTCGACGAGTCCGCGATGCGTAGTCCGGCGAGCCGGGTGCCGAAGTGTTCCGACGACTCCGCAGTGCTTCGTCCGCATGCACGGCGTGACAGCGGTCCGGGCTCCGGCGCGATCGTGACCGCCCGAGTCGGCGCCGGCCCGGCCCGGGCCGTGGGGGAGCGGTTATTTCGCGCTGTGCGCGCGGGGGCCGAGCGACTGGAGGAAAGCCCAGGCGTCGGTGACGATCTCGTCGAGGTCGTTGTGTTCGGGACGCCAGCCGAGTTCGGTGATGGCACGTTCGCTGGACGCGATGAGCGTCGCCGGGTCGCCCGGGCGGCGGGGCGCGTCCTGCGCGGTGATCGGCAGACCGGTGACGCGCTCGCAGGCCGAGATCACCTCGCGAACGGAGAATCCGGTGCCGCTGCCGAGGTTGTAGATCCGATGGGTCCCCGCTTCGGCGGTCGCCAAAGCCAGCAGATGGGCCTGAGCGAGGTCGCGGATGTGGATGTAATCGCGGACCGCGGTGCCGTCGGGGGTGGGCCAATCGGTGCCGAAGACCGAGATCGCCTTGCGATGCCCAGCCGCGACCTGCAATACCAGGGGGATGAGATGCGTTTCCACCACCCGGTTCTCGCCGAGGCCACCGTAGGCGCCGGCCACATTGAAGTACCGCAGGCTGGTCGCCGCCAGCCCGTGCGCGACCGCGTAGGAGGTGATGGCGTGGTCGATGGCCAGTTTCGACGCGCCGTACGGATTGGTCGGGCGGGTCGGAGCGTCCTCGGTGATCGGGACCTGCTCCGGTTCCCCGTAGACCGCCGCGGTGGAGGAGAAGACCAGCCGCGGCGTTCCCGCGCGCCGCATGGCCTCCAGCAGTTCGAACGTCTTCACCACATTGCCGTGCCAGTACTTCTCCGGCTGCTGCACCGACTCGCCGACCAGCGACTGCGCCGCGAAATGCAGGACTCCGTCGAAGGGTTCGGCGGCCAGCAGCCGGGGCGCGGCGACCGCGACGTCACCCTCGACGAACCGGACAGCGGAAGGGACGCCGTCGGCATTGCCGGTGGACAGATCATCGACCACGACCACGTCGTGGCCGGCTTCCAGCAGGACCTGGGCGCAGACGCCGCCGACGTAGCCCGCGCCACCTGTGACGAGAAGTTTCACGTCTCAGGCCAGCTTCACCTGGACGGCGTGCGCCATCTCGTCGGGCAGTTCGAAGCCGTCGTGGCCGGGCACGGTGATGACCACCGACCCCTGTTTCGTCTCCACCGTGACGCGCGCGTCGGGGACCACGCCCGCCTCGCGCAGCCGGCCGATGACCTCCGGGTCGGTCTGGATGTGCTCGGCGAGCCTGCGCACGACGACGGCGTGCAACTGGCCGGGCGGCAGATCGGACAGGCGCAGCAGCGTCTCGTCGGCGGAGGCGGGCGGGTTGATGCCCAGCTCGTCCAGGCCGGGGATGGGGTTGCCGTACGGGGAGGTGGTGGGGTGGTTGAGCACCTCGACCAGGCGGCGCTCGACGTCTTCGCTCATCACGTGCTCCCAGCGACAGGCCTCCGCGTGCACGTTCTGCCAGTCGAGGCCGATGATGTCGACGAGCAGCCGTTCGGCCAGCCGGTGCTTGCGCATGACCGCGACGGCCATGCTGCGCCCCTTGTCGGTCAGCTCGAGATGACGGTCTCCGGCAACCAGCAGCAAACCATCACGTTCCATCCGTGCGACGGTCTGGCTCACGGTGGGACCACTCTGTTCGAGGCGCTCGGCGATCCGGGCGCGCAGGGGCACCACGCCCTCCTCCTCGAGGTCGTAGATGGTACGGAGATACATCTCCGTGGTGTCGACCAGATCCTTCACCTGTTACCCCTTCGTCGGCACGAATTCTACCCACGCACGACGGCACCCCCGTGTGCCGGATCGTGTCGCTCCACGCCGCGCACGACATTCCGGCGGCATTGCGGCAACCCGATCGGCGCACGGCAGGCGGCCATGAGCGTCTTTCTTGTATTTGTACTGCATAGGAACGTTTCGCGGGGTTCCTTGCTTCCCGCTAGCGTTGCGACCATGGCCACTGCACCGCGCGGCGAACCTCAGGCGCCGACCTCGCCCGGGACCAGCCGGTCCGGAACCGTCGTCTGGAGCGAGCGGTTCCTGGATTACACCTGGACTCCGGAGCATCCGATGCAGCCGGCGCGCCTGAAGTTCACCATGGCGCTGGCCGGAAGTCTCGGATTGCTCGAGGGTGTCGAACTGCTCGAACCCGCCACCGCCGGGCGTCCGGATCTGCTGCGTATCCACACGCCCGATTACCTCGACGCGGTCGAACGCGCCGTGCCACCGGTCGGTTCGCCGGCCACGCCGCCCTACGGGCTCGGTTCCCCGGACAATCCGGTGTTTCCGCGTATGCACGAGGCCGCGTCCACGATCGTCGGCGGCACCCTGGCCGCGGCCAGGGAGATCGCCGAGGGCCGCACCAAACGGGCGGTGAGCATCGGCGGTGGCATGCATCACGCGATGCCCGATTCGGCGGCCGGTTTCTGCGTGTACAACGACCCGGCGGTGGCCATCTCCTGGCTGCTGGATCACGGTTTCGACCGGATCGCCTACATCGACGTGGACGTGCACCACGGCGACGGCGTGCAGCGGGCCTTCTACGCCGACCCCCGGGTGCTGACCATCTCGCTGCACCAGCATCCGGCCACCTTGTGGCCCAACACCGGTTGGCCGGAGGAGACCGGCGCGGGTGCGGCGGAAGGCACTTCGATCAACCTGCCGCTGTTGCCCGGCACGCGGGATGCGCAGTGGCTGCGTGGTTTTCACGCGGTCGTTCCCGGCGCGGTGGCGGCGTTCGGTCCGCAGATCGTGGTCAGCCAGTGCGGGGTGGACACACACCGCGAAGACCCGCTGGCCGACTTGGAACTCACCGTCGACGGGCAGCGCGCGGCCTTCCGCGCCATGCGCGAACTCGCCGACCGTTATGCCGAAGGACGTTGGCTGGCCGTCGGCGGTGGTGGATACGGCCTGGTCCGGGTGGTGCCGCGGGCGTGGACCCACTTGCTGGCCACCGCGTTGGACCGCACCGTCGACCCGGCGACGCCGATTCCGCAGGACTGGATCGACTCGATCCGCGCGGCGGCGCCGCGGGCGGAGCCGCCGCGCACCATGGGCGACGGCGGCGACGTCGCCTACCGTCCGTGGGACGGCCCCGGCGGCAGCGGTGAGACCGGTGACGCGCGGGCCGACCGCGCCCAACGTGCCGTCGACATGGCCGTGCTGGCCACCCGCCGAGCGACTTTCGGGTTGCTAGGTCTGGACCCGGAGGACCCTCGTGACTGATTACCCCGATACCTCGGACACTCCCGCCACCCCGCCCCCGCCGCCGCAGCACTGGTTCGCCGATGTGCTGGCCTCCGACGGCGGCGTCGTCCGACTGCGCCCGATCACTCCCAGCGACGCCGAGCGGCTGCAGGAGTTCCACGGCGCACTGTCGGATCGCACCAGGTACCTGCGGTATTTCGGCCCCTACCCGCGGATCTCGCCGAAAGACCTGTACCGCACCACGCATGTCGACTATCACGACCGGGTCGGGCTGGTTCTCGAACTGGGCGAGGCGATCGTCGCGGTGGGCCGCTACGAACTGCTGGAGCGGGACGGGCCGCGAGCGGCGGAAGTCGCGTTCGTGGTCGCCGACGGGCATCAGGGACGCGGGTTGGGCTCGATCCTGCTGGAGCATCTGGCGGGTGCCGCCGCCGAGAACAAGATCGAGACCTTCGTCGCCGAGGTGCTCGCCGAGAACACCGTGATGGTGACGGTTTTCCGCGACGCGGGCTATCAGGTCGAGCGCAGCAGGGATGGATCGGTCCTGCATCTCGAGTTCGCCATCGACCCCAGCGAAGCGCTGCTCTCGGTACGCGATTCGCGCGAACGCGCTTCGGAGGCGCGCAGCGTGGGCAATCTGCTCGCGCCGCGGTCGGTCGCCGTGATCGGGGCAACCCCCGCGCCTGGGCGAGTCGGCGGTGCGGTGCTGGCGAATCTGCTGTCGGGTGTATTCCAAGGACCGGTGTTCCCGGTGAACCCGAACCGCAGATCGGTGCGTGGGGTGCGGGCGTACGCCACGGTCCGGGAAATCCCCGACGAGGTCGATCTCGCCGTGGTCGCCGTGCCGCCCGCGGCGATCGGATCGGTGCTCGACGACTGCATGGCCAAGGGGGTCAAGGGTCTCGTGGTGCTGACCGCGGGTTTCGCTGAGACCGGCGAAGGGGGTCTGGCAGCCGAACGCGAACTCGTGGCCGCTGCCCGCGGTCACGGCATGCGCGTGGTCGGGCCGAGCGCCCTCGGCATCGCGAACACCGACCCGGCGATCGGCATGAACGCGACCCTCGCCACGGTGTTGCCCGGGCGCGGACGGATCGGATTCTTCTGCCAGTCCGGGCCCTTGGGCGCGGCCATCCTGGGCGAGGCGGCGGCGCGCAATCTCGGCCTGTCGACGTTCGTGTCGGCGGGCAACCGCGCCGACGTCTCGGGCAACGACCTGCTGCAGTACTGGGACAGCGACCCGGCCACCGATGTGGTGCTGCTGTATCTGGAGAGCTTCGGCAATCCGCGCAAGTTCTCCCGGATCGCGCGCCGGGTGGCCCGGACCAAACCGATCGTCGCCGTGAGCAGCGGCCGCTCGGTCGCGCAGCCCGCGGGGGACATGGACCGTTCGATCGTGCGGGATCTGTTCGCGCAAGCGGGCATCGTCCAGGTCGACTCGATCTCGGAGTTGTTCGACTGCGCCGCGCTGCTGGGCTATCAGCCGCTGCCGCGCGGCTCGCGTCTGGCGGTCGTCGGCAACAGCACGGCGCTCAACTGGCTGGCCGTCGACGCGGCGCGGGGCGAGGGCCTGCAGGTCGGCGAGCCGGTCAACCTCGGCCCGCAGGCGACGCCGGGCGCGTACCTGGACGCACTGGTCGCGGCCCTGCGGTCGGATGAGACAGACGCCGTGATCGTGGTTTTCGCGCCCCCGGTGCCGCTGCCGACCGCCGGTTTCGCCGACGCGATCCGGGCGGCGGCCGCGGTGCCCGAGTCGGGCAAACCGATTCTCACGACGTTCGTCGCCGAGCAAGGAATCCCGAACCTGCTCGCAGTGCGCGGTCCGGGCGCGACGGCGGCGCACGGGTCGATCCCGTCGTATCCCGATCCCGAGCGCGCCGCGCGGGCCCTGGCGCGGGTGCGGCGATACGCCGAGTGGCGGACCAGGCCCGTGTCGCCGGTGGTGCGGCCGCAGGGCATCGACACCGACCGCGCGCGCCGATTGGTGGCCGACTGGATGGCCGGGTCGGGTGGTCGGCGGCTCACCGATCTGGAGACGGTGGAACTGCTGGCCTGCTACGGCATCTCGGTTGTGCAATTCCGTGAGGTACGCAGCGCCGAGGAGGCGGTGGCGGCCGCCGAGGAACTCGGCTATCCGGTGGCGGCCAAGGCGACCGGTGAATTGTGGCGGCGCAGGCCGGATCTCACGGGCGTCCGGCTCGATCTGTGGCGACCGGAAGCGGTGCGACAGGGATACGCGGATCTGGCGGAGTTGTGCGGTGATCCCGTCCTGCATATCCAGAAGATGGCCACGAAGGGAGTCGGCTGCATTCTGCGCGTTCAGGACGATCCCTCGTTCGGGTCGGTGATCGAGTTCGGCCTGTCCGGCCTGATCATCGAATTGCTCGGCGACCGCGCCTATCGCGCGCTGCCGTTGACCGCCGACGAGGCCACTGCCTTGATCGACGCACCGCGGGCCGCGCCCCTGCTGTCGGGCACTCCCGCGAGCCCGCGGGTGGACAAAGCGGCGTTGGCCGAGTTGGCCCAGCGCATTTCGGCCTTGTTCGACGATCTGCCGGAGATGCGGGAACTGTCCTTCGACCCGGTGCTGGCCTCACCGACCTCGGCGGAGATCCTCTACGCGCGCGGCCGTATCGGCCCGGAGCCGAGTCGTTTCGATACCGGTCCGCGCCGGCTCGGCTGAGCAGGACGAGCCACCCCGGGTGAGCTGTCCCCGGGGAGTGGCGTGGCTGAGACGTCGGCTCACACAAGTCACAAGCGGGATGTCCGATAACGGACGATCCCTCGCACCGCGATTTGGGGATGCGATATTCGTCCTGAGAAAGGCCCAGCTCGCCATGAAGATTCGCAGCCTTGCCCTGTTGTCGTTGCTCGTGACGGCGGTGACCGCGTGTTCGGTCAGCATCGGTACGCCGAAAGTCGAAGAGGCCGATCTGGAGAGGTCGGTGAAGGATTCGCTCACCGAGAAGGTCGGGCAGGAACCCGACGCCATCGACTGTCCCGGCGATCTCACCGGCAAGGAAGGAACGACCATGCGCTGCACCCTCACCGCGGGCGGAGACACCCTCGGTGTGATGCTGACGGTGACCTCGGTCGACGGTGACACCGTGAAGTACGACATCGCGGTGGATCAGAGCTGAGCCCACCGGGCGGACGTGGGGGAAGTACGACACCGCCGACCGGCTCGCGCGACACCCGGAGGGGACGGGCACGCGCGCTTACCGGTCGGCGCGGAGAGGTGACCAGGGCGCAAACGGGTCACCGAGCCGAACGCCGGCGCTGTCTCGACGCAGCCGGCGCCGGGATGATCAGCTGGCGTAGGCGCGGAGCCGATCGGCCCGCTCGCCCTTGCGCAGCTTCGCCATGACTTCACGCTCGATCTGGCGCACCCGCTCGCGGGAGAGGCCGAAGAGCTTGCCGATCTGGTCCAGCGTGCGCGGCTGGCCGTCGTCCAAGCCGAATCGCAGCCGGATGACCTGCTGTTCGCGCTCGTCCAAGGTGGCGAGCACGCTGCGCACGTCGTGGTGCAGCAGGCCTGCGATGACCGCCGACTCGGCCGAGGTGGCCTCGGAATCCTCGATGAAATCGCCCAGCGGGGCCTCTTCGTCGTTGCCGACCGGCATATCCAGGCTCACCGGGTCACGGCTGTGGTCGAGCAGATCGGAGATCTTGTCGACCGGGATGCCGGATTCGCGGGCCAGTTCCTCGTCGGTGGCCTCGCGCCCCAGTTGCTGGTGCAGTTCGCGCTTGATCCTGGCCAGCTTGTTCACCTGCTCGACGAGGTGGACGGGCAGGCGGATGGTGCGGCTCTGGTCGGCCATACCGCGGGTGATGGCCTGCCGGATCCACCAGGTGGCGTAGGTGGAGAATTTGAAGCCCTTGGCGTAGTCGAACTTCTCCATGGCGCGGATCAACCCGAGGTTGCCCTCCTGGATCAGGTCGAGCAGCGGCATGCCGCGGCCGGTGTAACGCTTGGCGAGCGAGACAACAAGGCGCAGGTTGGCTTCCAGCAGATGAGACCGGGCGGCCTGACCGTCGCGCACGATGATCGCGAGATCACGCTTGCGGGTCGACGACAGTCGCTTGCCGGTTTCCAGCAGGTTTTGCGCGTAGAGGCCCGCCTCGATGCGCTTGGCCAGCTCGACCTCGTCGGCAGCGGTGAGCAGCGCGGTGCGGCCGATCCCGTTCAGGTACACGCGTACCAGGTCGGCGGCAGGGCTCTGAGCGTCGAGGTCCGAATCGCTGATGCGCACACGAGTGGTGGCGGGGCTTGTCATGACTTGCCTCCTGTCGGTGGTGTCTCACTCCGATAAACGGACCCGACAGAAAGAAAGTTCCCCGTTACGGCTGGCATAAACCGCTCTGAGCAGCGGTTTCCGCCCCTCTCGTCTGAGAAGTTCCTGAGAAGCACCGCAGCGCGGGGACAATCTCCCGCCAGGACCCGCACCGACCGGCGCGCGGTCGCCGTGTGATCACACGGGCCTGATCAATCCGTGCCGTACCAATCCGGTGACCACGGCCAACGCGTCGGCCGCGAACTCGGCGCTCACCTGCTCGGATCCGTGCGCGAGCGCCAGCAACTCGATCAGCTCGTACAACGGCAGCCCCTCGCCGTGCATTCCCGCCAGCAGTGCGATCGTGGCCTCATCCACTTCGTGCTGCCAGCGGGGCCCGTCGCCGCGGTGCAACCGCGCCACTTCCGGCGTCCAGCCCTCGGCGCTGCGCAGATACACCCGTTCCAGCGCTGTCGCCGGGTCCACGGCGAAACGCGAAGACCAGGCGAGACTTTCGTCACCGGCGACAGCACGCAACCAGGCAGAGCGCTCGAAATACCGGACGGCCTCCTCGCCGAGCGGATCGTCGAAGCCGTGGGTGAGATCCTCGGCGAGCAGTTCGGTGGGCCCGTCGATGCTGCGCAGGTAGACGAAACCGAACCCGATTCCCTCGACGTCGGCGGCCTCGAAAGCGTCCAGCCAGCGCTCCGCACGAGCCTGCGCGGCCGGATCTCGCGGATCCGCTCCCGCGTCCCGCAGCCAGGTGCCCACGTACAGCGCGGGATCGGCGACGTCACGTTGCACCACCCAGGCGTCCACGCCGTGCGCGGGCAACCAGGAGGAGACCCGCCCGCGCCAGTCCTCGTTCTCGACATGGACCCACGCGGCGAGCATCGCGGCGGTGCCACCGGGGGCGAGCAGGTCGGCGGCCTGCGCGATCACCAATTCGCTCGCGCCGTCGAGCGCGAGGCCGGAGTCGCGATAGGTGTGCTCGACGCGCCCGGGACCCACCACGAAGGGCGGATTGGCCACCACCTGGTCGAAGCGCCTGCCCCGCACCGGTTCGAACCAGGAACCCTCCATCAGTTCGATGTCCAGCTCGTTGAGCGCCGCGGTGGCCTCGGCCAGCCACAGCGCCCGGGGATTGACATCGGTGGCGGTCACGCGCCGCGCGTAGGACGCGGCGTGCACCGCCTGTACGCCGCAGCCGGTGCCGAGATCGAGCACCGTCCCGACCGGCCGGGTGGGTGTGGCGCGCAGCAGCGAGAGAGAGGCGTGGCCGACGCCGAGGACGTGCTCCTCGGTCAGGGTGCGCCGGTGCATCGAATCGTCGAGGTCGGACAGGACCCATCGGGTGCCCGCGCCCGCGTCCAGCGGCCGCAGGTCCAGCGCCGCCCGCACCTGGTCGCCGTCGCGGTCGAGCAGGCCCGCGGCGACCGCGCGGTCGATTGCCACGGGCGCGAGCGCCCCGGCCACCTCCCGTTCGGGCAGCGCGTCGCCGAGCAGCAGAAGGCGGATCAGCGTGCCCAGTTCTCCGGCCCGGCGTGCCGCGCGGCGCACCGGCACCGGCTCCGACCGGCCCAGTGCGGCGTGCGCGTCGCCGAGCACCTCGAGCAGGGTGTCGGCGTCGTAGCCCACCCTGGTCAGCGCGGTCCGCAGGTCCGGGCACAGCGCGGTGAGCAGCGATCCGGTGGTCGTCGATCGGTTCGTAGACACACCGGTACTCTGCCACCGCGACCGCCGGGCGCGGATCGAGCGCCCACCGTGTCACGGGGACCTCGACGTGGTGGACGTCCCCGTGACGGGCCTGTGGGATGCCGCCGTGCCGCCGTGCCGCCGTGCCGCCGTGCCGCCGTGCCGCCGTGCCGCCGTGCCGCCGTGCCGCCGTGCCGCCGTGCCGCCGTGCCGCCGTGCCGAGGCCGATCAGACTCCGCTGGGATCGCGTCCGGTGACGCAGTACAGCGCGTCGGCCGGATCGCTCAGGACGATCCAGTGCTCATGACGCTCCACCACGGTCGCGCCGAGCGACTCGTGCCACGCGGCGGTGGCTTCGATGTCGCTCGCGGCCAAGTCGACATGCGCGCTGGTCGGGCGGTTCTCACCGAGGCGCTGCAACAGCAGCTGCATGGGTAACTGCTGTTCCGCGGAGCGCAGGCGGGCGAATTCCGGCCGCCTGCCGGGCTGGAAAGCCCACCCGGTCAGCAGCTTCCAGAAGCGGGTCTCCACCTCGTGGTCGAGCGGGCCGATGTCGAGGCACACCTGGTCGAGGCGCGAGAACGTGCCGTCCGGGGCCCGGACGGCGGGTGCGGGCGTGCTCCTCGCGCGGCCGCTGGGCGTCAGGCAGAACGTCTGGCCGCCGGGGGAGCGCAGCACGGCGTAGTCCGGATGGTTGGCGACCAGCTCCGCTCCTAGGTCCAGGGCGGTGCGGACGGCGGAGGGGATGTGGTCGACGTCCAAATCGAGGTGCACACCGCCGAGGCCGGTCACCGCTTGCATCTTGACGCTCGCCGCGGCGAACAGCGCGGGGTCGGGCAACAAGGTGAGGAACTCGTCGTTCGCACCGCGCCGAGGGGAGAGTTCGGTGCCGGTGACCGTGGACCAGAACTTCGCGCAGTCGTCGAAACGCTGCGTCGGGCGGTCCAGGAAGACCCAGATCCACCGAATCATGTGCGCTCCTGTCTAGTCGCCCGCAACAACGGTGATCGTGTGCGCGAGGTCCCATGCGACCCTAGGTACGCGTGCGCGCCTTGTCGAGAAGATACCGGCGCCCCCTCGATTGGCACGAATTTGATGGTATGTGGCATTTCCGCCACTCGTTGCGTGGACATGATTCCGGCAGGCTCATCCGGTGACCGAACTGCGGACGCCGCCCCCGATTTCTCTCCACACCGCGCCGCGCCGGCGCTTGCATCCGGCATGGCTGGTCGCGGGCGTCGGTTTCATCGCGCTGCTGGGCGCGGCCGGGTTCCGGTCGGTGCCCGGCGTGCTGATGGACCCGCTGCACGAGGAGTTCGGCTGGTCACACGCAACCATCGGGACCGCCGTTTCGCTGAATCTGCTGCTCTACGGTCTGATCTCACCGTTCGCCGCCGCGCTGATGGACCGTTTCGGCATCCGCAGGGTGGTGGCCTGCGCGCTGCTGCTGGTCGCCGCGGGCAGCGGGCTGACGGTGTTCATATCCCGGCCGTGGCACCTGGTGCTGACCTGGGGACTGCTGGTCGGGGTGGGTGTGGGGTCGATGTCGATGCCGTTCGTCGCGACGATCACCGGCCGGTGGTTCGTGCGTCAGCGCGGTCTGGTCACCGGGGTGCTCACCGCCGCGGGCGCGACCGGGCAGTTGGTCTTCCTTCCGCTGGTTTCGGCGCTGGCCCACGCGCACGGCTGGCGGGTGCCGTCGCTGATCGTCGCGGCCGCGGCACTGGCCGTGGCGCCGCTGGTGCTGCTGTTCATCCGGGACTATCCGAGTGACCTGGGCGTGCGAGCGTACGGCGCCGAGCCGGACAGCGCGGTGGGCCTTCGGGTACCCGCCGCCGGTGGCGCGTCGCGGGCGCTCACGGTGCTCGCCACCATCGCCCGCCGTCCCGGCTTCTGGTTGCTCGCGGGCGGGTTCGCGGTCTGTGGCGCGTCGACCAACGGGTTGGTCGGTACCCATTTCGTCACCGCCGCGCACGACCACGGCATGCCACCGACCACCGCCGCGAGTCTGCTGGCCGTGGTCGGCATCTTCGACGTGGCAGGCACCATCGCCTCGGGCTGGCTGACCGATCGGATGGACCCGCGTTACCTGTTGATCGGCTACTACACGCTGCGCGGTCTGTCGCTGCTGATCCTGCCCGCGCTGCTCGGTCCGGACACCCAGCCGAGCCTGTGGGTGTTCATCATCTTCTACGGCCTGGACTGGGTGGCCACGGTGCCGCCGACGGTCGTGCTGTGCCGCGAACTGTTCGGCGCCGATGGGCCGGTCGCGTTCGGCTGGGTGTTCGCCGCCCACCAGATCGGCTCGGCGGTGGCGGCCACCGGCGCCGGTGTCATCCGCGACCTCCAGGGCAGCTACGACCTCGCCTGGTATCTGGCGGGCGGTCTGTGCGGGGCCGCCGCGGTGATGTCGGCGGTCATCCGCCGGGCTCCGGCCCCCGGCGGGGCGTTCGGCTCGCGGTGAGTGGGCGCCGCGCAGAACTCAGCCGTCGATGGCGTTGTGCGGACGCGACTCGATGGCGGGGCGGGGACGGTCCCAGCGACTGGGCTCGTCCTTGCGGCGGGGTGGGCGATCGTTGGCGATCAGCACCGCGATCCAGGGCAGCGGGATCGATGCGACGATGATCAGGATGGACAGCAGCGGATTGCCGAACGTGCTGTAGGCGATCGCGGCGAGAACCAGGCACGGTATGCGGAACGCCATGATGATCGTGTACCGGCGCACCCTGGCCCGGTGCTGGTCTTCGAGAGAGGGCGCCGCCTCGGTGATCAGCACCGGGTGTTTGTCGTCATTGCCTGGGAAGTATCCGGGGGAACGGCGGGGCTGCGTCGGCATCGTCACGTCGGGGTGCTCTTCGCGGTCGCGGCCGTCGGCGGATGAGGAATCGCCGTTCTGCTGCATACCCCGAGTCTTCCACTCGCGCTCGATCCGCGCACATACGGTCGTGTTCTGCACCGAGATCGCGGGGCACATCCGATGCGATCCCGCGATCGGCCTCCGCTCCGAGATCGTGGTCCCCGCTGATGCGGCACCGTGCTCGGCCCGGTACCGCGCGATGCGGCATCATGGAACGCGTGAGCACCGACACCATGGTTCGCCCGGATACGACGACCGACGAGACGACGGGCGACGACACCCCGAAGTTCTTCCACTATGTGAAGAAGGACAGGATCGCCGAGAGCGCCGTCATGGGCACCCACGTGGTCGCGCTGTGCGGAGAGGTCTTCCCGGTGACCCGCTCGGCCAAGCCCGGCTCTCCGGTGTGCCCGGAGTGCAAGAAGGTCTACGACGGCCTACGCAAGGGCGAGTGAGACCTACAACTCGCCGGACGAGGACCCCGCTCCGCGTAGACCGAACATGACGTGCGAGCCGTCGGGCTCGGCCTCGTCCGGGCTCGCGGCGGCCTCGTTCCGGTCTGCCGTGTCCGCGTCGGCTCCGCCCTCTCCCTCTCCGCGCACCTGGCTGGCGATCCACTCCTTCACCTGCTCCATGCGCGTCGCCCGGGCGGGCCAGAACTCCTGCACCGCCGCGTTGAACTCCGCGCCCAGGATCACCGCGAAGCCCAGGAAGAACGTGAACAGCAGGAACGCGATCGGCGTCGCCAGCGCACCGTAGGTGACGCCGGTGCGGGTGACCCAGGACAGGTAGCGGCGCAGCACGTCGCTGGCCGCCATGAAGAAGACCCCGGCCACCAGGGCCCCGCCGAAGAGCCGGTGCCAGGGCAGCGAGGTGTGCAGCGCCAGCTTGTACAGCGTGGTCAGTCCGACGATCAGCAGCAGGCCGACGCCCGGGTAGTAGAAGAAATCCAGCAGTCCCAGTCCGGTCGCCCGCCACGCGGTGGGCAGCACCCGTCCGATCAGCGTCGGCCCCAGCGCCACCAGCGGCAGGATGAACACCGACGCCACCAGGAACAGCACATACAGCAACAGGGCGAAGATGCGCTGCCACACCGGGTGCCGCGCGTCCTGCTGGTCGTGCGCCTCCACGATCGAGTCGACGAAGGTCGCCATCGCCGACGACCCGGCCCACAGCGACAGCACGAAGCCCACCGACACCACCGCGCCGCGCCCGCGCCCGAGGACGTCCTGCACCGTGGGCTCGATGAGGTCGGAGACCACGTTCGCGCTGAACAGGTCCTGGCTGAACGCGATGATCTTGGTCTCGACGATCTGCACCGTGTCCGGGCCGAACCAGCCGCCGACGTAACCGAGGCTGCCGAGTACCCCGAGCAACAGGGGCGCCAGGGAGAGCGTCTGCCAGAACGCCGCCGCGGCCGACTTGGCGAAGATGGAATCCGCCCAGGCCTTCCGTGCCACCCGCATGATCAGCGCGGCGGCGCCCCTGCTCACCGCCGCCGCCCGCGCGCCGGCGCGGTCGGTCCAGGTGGGCGCGCGCACGGCGGCGGTGCGGGGCGACGGTGCGTCGGTCCGCGGTGGATCGCCCGGGAGGGCGCGGTGCTCGGTCATCGTGCTTACAGCATCGCGCACTTCGGCGATCGGCATCGGACTGTGCGCGGGACGTGTCGATGCGCATCGGGTGAACTGCCGGCGTCCTGGCTGGTGGCCGTGTGATGCCCGTCGCGCCCGCCGCGTCGGTTTGGCGACACACCGTGGCGGGCCGCTAGGGTCGTCTGCGTGACTGGGTCGGGTGCCGCTGTGGCGGGAGAAGCGGAGACGCCGGGCGAGTCGACAGCGGCGGGTACTGTCGTCGGCGGCTCGCTCCGCGCCTGGCAGCGACGGGCGCTGACGAAGTATCTGGCCACCGGACCGCGGGACTTCCTCGCCGTGGCCACCCCGGGCGCGGGTAAGACCACTTTCGCGCTGCGGGTGGCCGCCGAGCTGCTGGCCGACCGCACCGTGGACCAGATCACCGTGGTGGCGCCGACCGAGCACCTCAAGCATCAGTGGGCGCAGTCCGCCGCGCGCGCCGGGATCGCACTGGACTCGCGGTTCTCCAACTCCACCGGCGGCACCTCGGGTGATTATCACGGCGTCGTGGTCACCTACGCGCAGGTCGCCGCGCATCCCTTCCGCCACCGCGTGCGCACCGAAAACCGCAGGACGCTCGTCGTTCTCGACGAGATCCACCACGCCGGAGACGCCAAGAGCTGGGGCGACGCGACCGCCGAGGCGTTCGGTGACGCCACCCGCCGCCTCGCGCTGACCGGTACACCGTTCCGCAGCGACGACAGCCAGATCCCGTTCGTCGTCTACGAACCCGACGAGTCCGGGTTCCCGAAGTCCCGTGCCGACCACACCTACGGCTACGCCGAGGCCCTCGCCGACGGCGTGGTGCGGCCGGTGGTCTTCCTGGCCTATTCCGGCGAGGCGCACTGGCGCGACAGCGCGGGGGAGGAGTATTCCGCGCGTCTCGGCGAGCCGCTGAACGCCGAACAGACCGCCCGCGCCTGGCGGACCGCGCTGGACCCGGCGGGCGACTGGATCTCCGCCGTGCTGCGCGCCGCCGACATCCGGCTGCGCCAGAAACGCGCCTCCGGTATGCCGGACGCGGGCGGTCTGGTGATCGCCACCGACCAGGACCGTGCCCGCGACTACGCCGAACTGCTCGAGCACATCTCGGGTGAGAAGCCCGCGCTGGTGCTCTCCGACGACCCGGCCTCCTCCAACCGCATCGCCGAATTCGGCAAGAGCACCCAGCCCTGGATGGTCGCGGTCCGCATGGTGTCCGAGGGCGTCGACGTCCCGCGCCTGGCCGTCGGGGTGTACGCGACCAGCGCCTCCACCCCGTTGTACTTCGCGCAGGCGATCGGGCGGTTCGTGCGAGCCCGCAAGCCCGGTGAGACCGCGACCGTGTTCCTGCCGTCGGTGCCGGTGTTGCTGGATCTGGCCGCGCAGCTGGAGTTGCAGCGCGACCACGTCATCGGCAAGCCGCACCGGGAGAAGAACGGCCTCGACGACGACCTGCTGATCGAGGCGAACAAGCAGCAGGACGAGCCGGGCGAGCAGGAGAAGTCCTTCGTCGCGCTGGCCGCCGACGCCGAACTCGACCAGGTGATCTACGACGGGTCCTCCTTCGGTACAGCGACTTTCGCAGGCAGCGACGAGGAAGCCGATTACCTCGGGATTCCGGGCCTGCTCGACGCCGAGCAGATGCGCGCGCTGCTGCGCGAGCGGCAGGCCAAACAGGTTTCCGAGCGCAGTGTGCCCGCACCTGTCCCCGATCCCGGCGCGCAGGTGGCCGGAGCCGCGGAGCGGGTCGCCACGGCCGATCGGCTGGGCGAGCTGCGACGTGAACTCAACAGCCTGGTGGCGATGCACCACCATCGCACCGGGAAACCGCACGGGGTGATCCACGGCGAGTTGCGCCGCGAGTGCGGTGGGCCGCCGACCGCGCTGGCCTCCGCCGAGCAACTCGGTGAGCGCATCGCCGCGCTGCGCCGGAAATAGCCCGCGTCAGCCGGCGGGCCAGGCGGTCATGGCGCAGTCGATGGAGGCGGTGAGCTCCGCCGCCGACGCGCCGTCGCGTGCCTGGATGGACAGGCCGTAGAGGACCGTGGTGTAGAAACCGGCCAGTGCCGCGGTATCGGTGCCTTCCGGTAGGTCACCCTCGGCGAGGCCGCGATCGAGCCGCCGCCGGAGGTCTTCGATGGTCTCGCGGCGCTTGTCGACGAGGAAGTCGCGGATGCCGGTGTTGCGGGTGGTGTAGGTGGATCCCGCCAGCACCACCATGCACCCGTGCGGCTTGTTCTCCTCGGTGTAAGCCCTCGCGTTGTTCCGCAGCATCGCCTCGACAGCCGCCCGCGCGGTCGGCTCCTCCCGCAACGCGCGGGCGGTGTAACCGCCGTCGGTGTGCCCGTAGAGCTCCACGGCCGCGCGGAACAGCTCCTCCTTGCTCCCGAACGCGGCGTACAGGCTGGGGGAGTTGATCCCCATCGCGGTGGTGAGGTCGCTCATCGAGGCGCCCTCGTAGCCGTGCTCCCAGAACACTTCCATGGCACAGCGCAGCGCCTCGGCGCGATCGAAGGCGCGCGGTCGTCCCCGTTCAGCCATGCCGGACCTTTCTGTGTCGATCGTTAAATATACCTCTTGACACCTGGCTGGACGATGCGCTTGGCTATTTATGTATTGATCGACACAGAAATTGGAGGAGTACCGATGCCGGACCTCACGGGCAAGGTCGCGCTGGTCACCGGGGGCAGTCGCGGGATAGGGGCGGCGATCGCGCGCCGCCTCGCCGCGGCGGGCGCGGACGTGGCGCTGACCTACCAGCACGCCGAAGGCCAGGCGAAGACGGTGGTCGGCGATCTGCGGGCGCTCGGCCGCCGAGCCGTCGCGATCCAGGCCGACAGCGCCGATGCCACGGCCGTGCGCGCGGCGGTGGACCGCGCCGCGGCCGAACTCGGCGGGCTGGACATCCTGGTCAACAATGCGGGGATCTTCCCGGCGAAGCCGTTCGAGGAGTTCACCCTCGCGGAGATCGACAACGCGCTCGGCGTGCACGCCCGTGCCGCGTTCGTCGGGGCGCAGGCCGCGGTCGCGCACATGACCGACGGCGGCCGGATCATCAGCATCGGCACCAACCTCACCGATCACGCGCCGTTCGACGGTTTGACGCTCTACAACCTCAGCAAGTCGGCGCTCAGCGGTTTCACCAAGGCGCTGGCGCGCGAACTGGGCCCGCGCGCGATCACGGTGAACCTCGTCCAGCCGGGCTCCACCGACACCGACATGAACCCTGGCGACGGTGCGCACGCGCAGCGGCAGCGTGACCTCACCGCGCTGGGCCGCTTCGGCGCCGCCGACGATGTCGCGGCCGCGGTGGCCTACCTGGCGGGGCCGTCCGGTCGCAGCGTGACCGGCGCGTTCCTCACCGTGGACAGCGGCACCAACGCCTGATCAGCCGGAGAAATACCGTCCCGGCGGGATTCCGACCGCCCGCCGGAACGCCGCGACGTAAGCGCTCGGCGTCCCGTAGCCGACCCGGCCCGCGATCCGGGCGACCGGCAGGCCCGCGGCGAGCAGCGGCAGCGAAGCGGCCAGTCTGGCCTGCGTGCGCCACTGGCCGAAGCCGAGACCGGTCTGCGACACGAACAACCGGGCCAGCGTGCGCGGGCCGGCGGCCACGTGGACGGCGAACTCGGCGAGCGTGCGCGGGTCGGCCGGATCGGCGGTGAGCGCGTCGGCCACCTGCCGTGCCCGGGGATCGCTGGGCCATCGCGCACCGATCGGGATCACCGGGAGGGGCTCGAGCAGATCGAACACGACCGCCTCGGCCCGCGCTCGCTGCTCCCGGCCGGTGTCGGTCGTGGTGAGCAGGTCGAACAGTTCGTGCAAGAGCCGGGTCACGCGCAACATGGTCGGCCCGGCGAACTCGACCGGACAGCGGCCGGGGTCGAGGAAGATGCCGCGCATCGCGGCGCCGTCGGAGGTGCCGGTTCGGTGCGCGACGCCCGCGGGGATCCACAGCGCCCTGGTCGGCGGCAGCACCCAGCGGTTGTCGTCCACCTCGACCGCGAGGACGCCGCGCGAGGCCCAGGCGATCTGGTGTTGCGGATGCTCGTGCCGCTCGAACCAGTGCCTGGCGGGCAGCACTCCGACCCCGAACACCATGGCGGTCGCGCCCACCGGAGCGGGATGGACTGCGGCGTGGCCGTTCTGCGACACAACTTGTCACCGTAGCCTGTCGTGCCCGGCGCGATCCGTTCCTAGCGTCACAGGCATGGCGATGAACATATTCCACCGATTGCTGTGCCGCTCGTCGATGTGGGAGAAGACCAGCGCGACGCGCATCGTGCCGTGGGCGCTGTCCGACCTCGACCTGGGCGCCGACACCGTGGAGATCGGTCCCGGCTACGGCGCGAACGTCTCCGCGTTACTGGCTAGGACATCGGCGCTCACCGGTGTCGAAATCGATCCGGCGCTGGCGACCCGGCTGCGCGAGCGGCACGGCGATGCGATGACGGTGATCGATGGCGACGGCGCCGACATGCCCTTGCCGCCGGGGCGATTCGACTCCGTGGTCTGCTTCACCATGCTGCACCACGTGCCGACACCCGGCAGGCAGGACGCCCTGTTCGCCGAAGCCCTGCGGGTCCTGCGCCCGGGCGGGGTGTTCGCGGGCAGCGACGGGCTCGACGGCCGCCTGTTCCGGCTCATGCACCTCGGCGACACCTGTGTGCCCGTGCCGCCGGAGACCGCAGCCGACCGGCTGCGCCGTATCGGCTTCACCGATGTGCGGATCGACACCGGCGCTGCGAGTTTCCGCTTCCGGGCCAGACGGCCCGAGTGAGGTCCGAGCCAGGAACGGCGGTAACGAGAGGGTCGCGGGCTCCTCCCGGTCGGGTGGCAGGCGGGAGGGGCGCCTCGGCTGTCGCCCGGCCGTTCAGCCGGTCGTCGTTGTGAAGAATCGCCGCGGGTCCAGTGCACTGATCGGCGTCCACCGCGCCTGCGGTGCGGGCTCGTCCGAATCCATCGGCGCGGCAGCGAAATAGCCCTGGATCGCCAAGGCGAGGCGCGGATCCTCGTCGACTCGACGCGCCATCTCGTAGTAGACGGCCAGGACGTGGACGCACCGGGCCTTGCGTGCCGTGCACGAGCAGTCGGTGCCCGCGAGCTGTGGCCCGAGCGCGATTCCGGCCGCGCCGATCGCGCGGTGCGTGTCGTCGGTCAGCAGGGTCGGGTCCGGCGCGATCGCGGCTATCGCGGTGATCGTCTGCCGGGACAGCGGTGCCACCTCCACGTGGGTCAGCGACGCCTCGCCGCCGCGGTGGATCGTGGCCCGCACCACCCGGCCCTCGACGGTGGCTCGCACGCCGTTGTGGCGGGCGATGCTGCGCGCGCGGGGCAGCAGCGGATCCGGCCGGATCTGACGCAGCGGCTCGGCCAGCCGCACCCAGTCCATGCCCCACGCCGTGTAACCGAACTCGTTGTCCGCCATCAACTCTCCCTCTTGCGCCGCAGCATCTCGATCAGCCGGTCGTCGTCCAGGGCGGCCAGAGCCGCGATGCCCGCCGCGTCGCCGAGGTCGCGCAGCGCGGCCTTGCGGTCGTGCATGCCCGCGATGTGCTCCTCCACGGTGGTGGCCGAGGTGAGCGTGGTGACGGTGACCGTGCGGGTCTGGCCGATCCGGTGCACCCGGTCGGAGGCCTGAGCCTCCACCGCTGGGTTCCACCAGCGATCGAAGTGGACGACGTCGGCGGCGCGGGTCAGCGTGAGCCCGGTGCCCGCCGCCCGCAGACTGAGCACCAGCACCGGCGGTCCGTCCGCGGCTTGGAACCGCGTGACGATCTCGGCGCGCTCGGCCTGGGAGAGCCCGCCGTGGAAGAACGGCGCCCGCACTCCGAACTGCTCGGCGAGGTGCCGCACCAGCAGCTCACCGGTCTGGCGGTACTGCGTGAAGATCAAGGTGGGACTGCCGGTTTCGAGATCGGCGGCGACGATGTCGGTGCACAGGTCGAGTTTTCCGGAGCGGCCCGCGAGTTCGTGGAGTTCGCCGGTGATCAGCCCGGGATGGTTGCACACCTGCTTGAGAGCGGTCAACGCGGCGAGCACGCGACCATGGCGCTCGATGCCCGCTCCGAATCCGTCCTCGACGGCTTTGTCGAGCAGCTGGTCGTAGAGCCGCTCCTGTTCGTCGGTGAGGTCGCAGAGCAGGTCGCTGTGGATCTTCGCGGGCAGCGCGGCGGCGACCTGGCTTTTCGTGCGGGCCAGCAGCACGGGTTCGACGGTGTCGCGCAGACGCGCCGCGGCGGCCGCCGAACCCTCGTGGATCGGCCGCACGAAACGACGCCGGAACTGCGTCCGGTGCCCGAACAGCCGGGGCGCCACCAGGTGCAGCAGGGCCCACAGCTCCTCGAGGTGGTTCTCGACCGGCGTGCCGGTCAAGGCGACGGTCGCGGCCGCGTCGATCGCGCGCGCGGCTTTCGCGACCTGGGTGCGAGGATTCTTCAGCGCCTGCGCCTCGTCGAAGACGGCCGTCGCCCAGGCGCGCTGCGTCAGCAGCCGTCCGTGCAGCCGCAAGGTCGGATAGCCGGTGACGACGACGGTGGCGGGGTCGGCGTCGAGGGCGCCGCCGCGCCAGACGGCCACCCGCAGCCCAGGCGCGAACCGGCCGATCTCGTGTGCCCAGTTGCCGACCAGCGAGGTCGGGCACACGACCAACTGTGGGCCGCTCGCGGCCCGATCGAGCAGGAAGCCGATGGCCTGCACGGTCTTGCCGAGTCCCATCTCGTCGGCGAGAACCGCGCCGCCGTGCGCGGCCACGGTCTCGCGTAGCCAGCCGATTCCGCGTGCCTGGTAGGGGCGCAGGCGCGCTTTCAGCGTCGCCCGCAGGTCCGCGGCGACGGCCTCGGTGTCGTGCAGTACGCGCTGCGCGCGGTGCGCGGAGACGATCGCCGCGCCGGACGCGTCGGGGACGGCGTGCGCGGCGATGGGCAGCGCGTCGGTATCGGTGCCGGGTGGCTCCCCGGCCAGTGCGGAGCGCACGATGCGCTGCCAGGCCGAGACGGACTCTCCGGAGTGCTCGAGCGCCGAGTCGGCGAAGGTCACGGGGTCCACCAAGACGGCGTCGACGTCGGTGACTTCCAAGGTTCCGTCCGCGGCGGCCGGGACGGCCAGCGCGAGGGTCTCGCGGTCACCCGGACCCGCCGGGGCCGGACCCGGGGCGTGTCCCGCCCAGGTCCAGAGTGCGAACATGTGCCGATCCGGCAGGTAAGTGGCATGTGTGCTGGGCAGGACGCACCCCTTGAATCAACGTATGGCGTACGGAGTAAAGTGACAACGTACACCGTACCGAGTTTGTTCCGAGGAGCCGGTGAACGACGACATCACACCCGATCGGGCCAGGCAGCTGATGGGCTTGCTCTGGCGGCACGAACTTCCACCGCGTCCGGTGGGGCGCGGTCCGAAGCAGACGGTCACCGTCGACGCGGTGGTCGCGGCGGCGGTCGCGCTCGCCGACCGGGAGGGCTACGAGAAGGTCTCCATTCGCACGGTCGCCGCCGAGCTGGGGCTGCGGCCGATGAGTTTGTACACATACGTGCCGAGCAAGGACGCCCTGGCGGTCCTCATGGTCGACGCGGTGGCCGACGAGGACCCGCCGATACCTGCGGATCTGCCGCCGCGTGAGCGCTTGGCCGCGGTGGCCCGCCGGGTCCGTGCGGAGTTCGTGGCGCACCCGTGGCTGCTCGAGGTGCCGCCCTGGCGGCTCGTGCTCGGGCCGGGACGGATGCGCCGCTATGAGCGGCAGCTCGCCGCGATCGAGGGGCTCGGCATGCCGGACGTGGTGATGGACCGGGTAATCGCCGTGCTGTCGGAGTTCGCCGCCGGGAATGCGCGCATGGCGGTGGCCGCCGCTCGCGAGACCGGGCGGATGAGCGACGCGGAGTGGTGGGAGGTGCACGGGCCGCTGCTGGCCGAGGTCATGCCGTCGAGCCGGTTCCCGCTCTCGGCGCGCGTCGGGGCGACGGTCGGCGAGCTGTACCAGGCGCCCGCCGACCCGGACGGCGCGTTCGAATACGGCCTGGCCAGGCTGTTGGACGGCATCCTCGCCGGAGTGTCCGGCGACTGATCGCCGCCCGGACACGCCGGCAGCGGGCGACCTGTGGGTCGCCCGCTGCCGGTGGAAACGGTGTTCTGTTGTCCGATGCTGTTGTGTCAGGACGCGAGGAGCGGATCAGAGTGCGGGAGCGGACTCCGTGTCGATCACGGCGTCCAGCTCACGCAGCCGATCCATGTGTTCGTTCGCGTGGTGCTGGCAGAAGAGCAACTCTCCACCTGCGGGCAGTACGGCACGCACTCTGGCAGCCGCCCCGCAGCGGTCGCAACGATCGACCGCGGTCAGTGGGGTGCTTGTCAGGGTTCCTGGCATGACTCCTCCGTCCTGGCTCCCGGTCCCGACGACCGTTCACCTGGTGTGGGGCCCGTGGTCACTCACCACGAGCTCGCTACCGCTACTTCCCAGCAGGGGTATGACTACTCTGTCAGACGTTCGGGACGGGGGACTTTGTTCCCGCGTATGAAGCAGTGTGTTTTCGATAACACGACCAGGGATTTCGCTACGGGCGAACGCCACAGGTCCTGTCGCCGATGTGCACTGCGTCACACCCTCGATCGACCGATCCAGTTGTCTACCGGGAGATTACCCGTGACCTATGACACTCACACGCTTGTTCACCTATGCACTTCGGAGGAATGGCTTTCCGCTCGGCAAACGGGGGAGTACCGTTCGCCCTCGCTCGCCGAAGCGGGATTCATCCATCTCTCCTCGCCGCAGCAGGTGCACCTGCCCGCAAACCGGTTGTTCCGAGGACGGCGCGATCTGGTGTTGTTGCGTATCGATCCCGGTCGGGTCGGGTCGCCGATCGAATGGGAGCCGGGCGTGCCGACCGATCCGGAAGCGATGCTCTTCCCGCACCTGTACGGGCCTCTGCCGGTGGCAGCGGTCACGGGCGTCGAGGAATACCTGCCCGAGGCGGACGGGACATTCGCCCCCCGTGCGGAGTGACTATCGCTCCCGGATCTCGCGCGCCACGATGGCGGCTTGAACCCGCGACCGCACACCCAGTTTCGTCAGCACCCGGGAGACATGTGTCTTGACGGTCGTTTCGCCGATGAACAGCCGACCTGCGATCTGCGCGTTGGACAGGCCGTCGGCGAGACAATCGAGCACTTCGCGTTCCCGGTCGGTGAGTTCGTCGAGCCCGGCGGGAGCCGGTTGCGCGGCAGCCTGATTCGACGCGGCGAATATCGAGATCACCGCTGGCGTCACTTCCGGAGCCAGCACGCCGTCACCCGCAGCCACCGCGCGCACCGCCTCGACCAGCGCCCGCCCCGACGTGGATTTCAGCACGAATCCCGAGGCGCCCGCGCGCAGCGTGCGAAAGACGTACTCGTCCACATCGAATGTGGTCAGGATGAGCACCTTCGCCAGGCCGTCGGCGGTGATCCGCTCGGTGGCGGCGATCCCGTCCATCCCGGGCATCCGCACGTCCATCAGCACCACCTGCGGCCGTAGCGCTCTGGCCTGCGCCACCGCGACATCGCCGTCGGCCGCCTCGCCGACCACCTCGATGTCGCCCTCGACATCCAGGATCATCCGCAGGCCCGCACGGATCGCGGCGTGGTCGTCGGCGATCACCACTCGAATCGTCATGCGGCACCGGCGGAGTCGAGCGGCAGTCGGGCCACGACTTCCCAATGGCCGGAATCCGTTCCGGCGCACAAGCTTCCGCCGAGCGCCCCGGCTCGCTCGCGCATGTTCGGCAGACCGCGGCGCGTGGCTGCGGCCGCCGGGTGCGGCCGCGCCGATACGGTCCGGTTGCGGACGGATATCCTCAACATCTCGTCTTCGGCCCGCACGTCGATGCGGACCTCCTGTCCCGGTGCGTGTTTCATAGCGTTGGTCAAAGCCTCCTGCACGATGCGATAGGCGGTCTGGTCGACCGCGCTGGGCAGCGCCGCGCCGTCCAGCGCTTCGCGCACTCGCACCGAGATGCCCGCCGCGCGTGCGGCGTCCACCAGGATCGGCAACTGGGCGAGGGTGCGCGGTGCGGCGACCTCCGCCGCGGTGTCGTCGCTGCGCAGCAACCCGATCATGGTGCGCATCTCCTCCAGCGCGCTGACGCTGTTGGAACGGATGGATCGCATGATTCCGGCCACCGCGGGGTCGGCGTCGCGGCGGGCGAGCATCCCGAGCGCCGCCTCCGAGTGCAGCGCGATGGCCGACAGATGCCCCGCGATCACGTCGTGCAGGTCGCGCGCCATCGTGGTGCGCTCGTCGGCGATGGCCGCGCGGCGGTCGAGTTCGGCGACCAGGGTGAGCGCCTGGGCCCGGCTGCGCTCGGCATGCGCGATCTCCTTGTGCGTGCGCACCGAACTCGCCCACCAGATCGGCGTCGCCACGAAACCGAACGCCCCTACCAACGCCAACGCGACCGCGCGCAGGTCGCCGGTCAGCGCGAGGGCCGACACCACGACCATGCCGCAGAGCACCGACCAGGACAGGGCCGTGATCCGTGACGCCCGGCGCCCGCCGTAGAGCACGGCGGCGTAGATCAGGTCGGCGTAGATGATCCACACCGACACCGTGGCGCCGAGCCGGATGTCCACGGCCAGGGGCAGGAGCCCACCCAGCATGGCCGCGACCGGCGTCCGGCGCCGGGCGAAGGTCGCCAGGCACAGCACGGCGAGCACGCCGAAACGCACCCACGACGACACCTGCTCGCCCCGCTCGGTCATCGTGGACAGGCCGGTGAGGTACAGCGCCGCGCCCCCGGCGAACGCGATCACCGCGCCCAGCGCATCCCGCGTCCGCTCCGGCACCTCCGACCAACGCCGCACGCCTCCATCACAGCACAGCGCGCGCGACGCGCCATCGGCCGAAGTGATGACCGATCGGGCCGCGGGCCGGGTGATCCGGTTAGTCTGGAGGGTGTGAACGTCGACGTCACCGCACTGCCAGGCATCGGTGTCCGCAAGGACTTCGAAGTGCGCTCCGGTCGCCGAATCGGCGTGGTCGCCCACCGCGACGGTGATATCGACCTGATCGTCTCCAAGCTCGAGGACCCCGACGCCTGTGCCGCCCAGATCCCGCTGAGCACCGATGAAGCGGCGGTCCTGGCCAACCTGCTCGGCGCGCCGCAACTGGTCGCCAAACTCAACGACGACCACCGGGACCTGCCCGGGATCACCACGCGCCAGCTGCCGATCGGGGACAACTCCCCGTACGACGGCCGCACCCTCGGCGAGACCGAGATGCGCACCCGCACGAAGGTCTCCATCGTCGCCGTCATGCGGGCCGGGCAGCTGCATCCCTCGCCCGGTCCCGATTTCACTTTCACCGCGGGCGATCTGCTCGTGGTCGTCGGCACGCCGGAGGGCTTGGATGCCGCCGCGAAGATCTTGACGCACGGCTGAGCCGTGACGGACACCGCGCTCGCCCTGATCGAGCTCGGAGGGGTTCTTTTCGTTCTCGGCATGCTAGGGCGTGTCGCAGGCCGAGTCGGTATGTCGCCAATCCCGCTGTACCTGCTCGGTGGCCTCGCCTTCGGCCAGGGCGGTCTCGTCGAACTCCGGGCCGCCTACGACTTCGGCCACGTCGCGGGCGAGATCGGCGTGGTGCTGCTGCTGTTGCTGCTCGGCCTGGAGTACACGGCCGTGGAATTGGTGACCGGGCTGCGCCGTTCCTGGCCGGCCGGTCTGATGGACATCGTGGTCAACGCGTCCCCCGGTGCGGTAGTGGCGCTGATGCTGGGCTGGGGCCTCAACGGCGCGATCACGATGGCGGGGGTCACCTACATCTCGTCCTCGGGCATCGTGGCGAAAGTCCTCGACGACCTCGGGCGCCTCGGCAACCGGGAGACACCGGTCATCCTGTCCATCCTCGTGTTCGAGGACTTGGCGATGGCGGTCTACCTGCCGATCCTCACCACGGTCCTGGCCGGGCTGAGCTGGATCAGCGGGCTGCGCGCGCTGGCGGTGGCGCTGGTCACCATCACGCTGGTCCTCGTGGTGGCCCTGCGCTACGGACGGTACGTGTCGGCGATCGTGGACAGCGCCGATCGGGAGGTCTTCCTGCTCACCCTGCTCGGCGCGGCGCTGCTGGTGGCGGGCGCCTCCTCGGCGCTGAGCGTGTCGGCGGCGGTCGGAGCGTTCCTGCTCGGCATCGCGATCTCCGGCTCGACCGCGCGCGCGGCGGTGAAGATGCTCGAACCGCTGCGCGACCTGTTCGCGGCCATCTTCTTCGTGGCGTTCGGCTTGAGCACCGACCTTCGATCGATTCCCCCGGTACTGGGGTGGGCAATCGTGCTCGCTGTGATCAGTGTCGTGACGAAGGTGGCGACCGGGTGGTGGGCCGCGGCGCGGGAGGGCATCCGGCACCTCGGCCGTGCTCGCGCGGGCGCGGCCCTGGTCGCCCGGGGGGAATTCTCCATCGTCATCGCGGGACTGGCCGTGAGCGCGGGCGCGATGGACGGTCAGCTCACCGCGCTCGCCTCGACCTACGTCCTGCTGATGGCGGTGCTGGGTCCGATCGCGGCGCGCGTGGTCGAGCCGATGGTCGGGCTGTTGCGCAACCGCGGCCGTCCCGAGCCTTCGGTGTCCTGATCAGCTCCGCGCCCAGCGGGCCTTGCGCGCGGCCGTCCGTTCCAGCCGGTGCCAGAACAGGCTCGCGGTCGCGCCGACCGCCAGCCCGATCACGGCGGCGCACAGATGGCCGTAGTCGGTGAAAGTCGGCTCCACCCACAGCGCCGCGCCGAGCGCCACGAGGATCGTCCCGGCCCACACCGCTCGCACCCTGCCACGGAACCGGAACGCCAGCGCCGCGAGCACGGCCGAGAACCCGTAACTGGTGCCGACATCCGCGGCGACAGCCACTCGCAAGGGAATGACGCCGCGGTCGATGGCATGGGCGATGCCGGTGACGGTCAGCAGCGTCGCCCCGATGTGGCCGGTCGCGAACAGCAGAATCCAGCGCCCGGTGCCCAGCCAGCGCTCCGCATAGGCCATGACGACCAGGAAACCGGCGATGGTCGCCCAGGGAAAACCGCCTTCGGTCCAGAACGCCGAGGCGACCAGCACCTGAACCGGGTTGTGCCGCATGTTGTACAGATTGGTCGACGCCGAGAAGATCAGTCTGCGCTCCACCGAGTCCCCGACCCCGCGCAACGTCCACCATGTGACGAACAGCGTGAACGCGTACGCGGTGCTCGCGGGCGCGGCGCCCAGATGCCCTCGGATCGCGGGCAGGAGCCGGCGCGGCGATTCGGGACGGCGTAGCCAGACCCAGGTGTCACGCAGTTCGGCGCGCAGGTCGGCGGTCTGCGTCCACGGCGACCGCGGTACGGGCGAAGTCGAGGGCGGGGCAACCACCCCGCAAGTCTGCCGCGCCGGGCGTACGTCTGCCGTGCGGCCCCGTGTGCGCTCCGTCACGGCACGAGCGAGGGTTGTCCGTACGAACCAGGCGGAAGTCGCCCCACGATCGGCCCACGGGCCGCAGCGAGGGATCCGGAATCCGATCGAGCGCTCACACGAGCGACCCGGGTCACCCGAAGGGCGACGCCCGCATCCGCCGGCCGCTGGAGGAATCGAGCGGCGCGACGAATACGGGCGTCGAGGCTGTGCGATCTAGTCGAGGTAGTCGCGCAGGACCTGGGAGCGGCTGGGATGGCGCAGCTTGCTCATGGTCTTGGACTCGATCTGGCGGATGCGTTCACGGGTGACCCCGTAGACCTGGCCGATCTCGTCGAGGGTGCGGGGCTGGCCGTCGGTGAGCCCGAAGCGCAGCCGGACAACGCCCGCCTCGCGCTCCGACAGCGTCTCCAGCACCGACTGGAGCTGGTCCTGCAGCAGCGTGAAGCTCACCGCGTCCACGGCGACGACGGCCTCGGAGTCCTCGATGAAGTCACCGAGCTGGCTGTCGCCCTCGTCACCGATGGTCTGGTCCAGCGAGATGGGTTCACGCGCGTACTGCTGGATCTCCAGCACCTTCTCCGGCGTGATGTCCATTTCCTTGGCCAGTTCCTCCGGCGTCGGCTCGCGGCCGAGATCCTGGAGCAGCTCACGCTGGATGCGGCCGAGCTTGTTGATGACCTCCACCATGTGCACCGGGATGCGGATGGTGCGGGCCTGGTCGGCCATGGCGCGGGTGATGGCCTGCCGGATCCACCAGGTGGCGTACGTGGAGAACTTGTAGCCCTTGGTGTAGTCGAACTTCTCCACCGCGCGGATCAGACCCAGGTTGCCCTCCTGGATCAGGTCGAGGAACGCCATGCCGCGGCCGGTGTAGCGCTTGGCCAGCGAGACGACCAGGCGCAGGTTGGCCTCGAGCAGGTGGTTCTTGGCCCGGTTGCCGTCGCGGACGATCCAGTTGTAGTCGCGGCGCATCGCGACCGGCAGCTTCTCGCCCTGCTCGGCGAACTCGCGCACCTTCTCCGCGGCGTAGAGGCCCGCCTCGATCCGCTTGGCGAGTTCGACCTCCTCCTCGGCGTTGAGCAGCGCGACCTTGCCGATCTGCTTGAGGTAGGCGCGGACCGAGTCGGCCGAGGCGGTGAGTTCGGCGTCCTTGCGGGCCTGCCGCAGCGCCTCGGACTCCTCCTCGTCCCAGACGAAGTCGCCGGAGGCCTTGTCCGCGGGCGTCGGTTCCTCGGCTTCCTCGGTCTCCGCCTCCCCGGCCACGTCGACCAGTTCGTCGCCCTCGGTGAGGTCCTCTTCGGAGACTTCCAGATCGCCGAGATCATCGAGATCGAGCGACTCGTCCTCGATCGCCTCGTCGGTGCCGGGCTCGCCGTCCGGGCCCGCCTTTTTGGTGGTGGCCTTCTTCGCCGGAGCCTTGGCCGCCTTCGCGGCCTTCTTGGCAGGCGCCTTCTTGGCGGCGGCCTTCTTCGCCGGAGCCTTCTTCGCGGCAGCCTTACGGACCGGCCGTGCTGCGTTTACATCTGCGGAGTCGGCATCGGCCGAGTCGGCGGTCTGACGGGTATTCGTGGCTACCACGTACGCCCTTTCGTGACGGTCTCGTGCGGCGTCACGCCAGAGTAGTGTTCCGGCGGAGCGATCTGTCGGGTTTCACCGGCGGAGGGCCGGTCGGGGTTTCTCCGGCTCAGCCGGGCACGTTCCATTGTAACGATCTAACCAGGGTACCTACGGCACGATGCCGGTGGCGGCATCCTCGCCGTACCCGCGCGCCTCACGGTGCGACTCCTCCCGCGATCGCCATGGCGGCGCCGACGATGCCCGCGGTGTTGCGCAGGCGGGCCGGGATGACGGGGGTCCGATTGGTGAGCAGCGGGATCCACTGCTCGGCGTCGCGGCTGATGCCCCCGCCCGCGACGAAGACGACGGGGAAGAACAGGTCCTCCAGCGTGGTCAGCACCAGGCTGACCTGCGCTGCCCACTGCTCGTAGCTCAGGCCGTCACGTTCCTTGATCGAGGCCGCCGCGCGGTGCTCGCTCTCCATGCCCTGGACCTCCAGGTGGCCGAGCTCGGTGTTGGGCACCAGCGTGCCGTGGTAGAGCAACGCGGAACCGATGCCGGTGCCGAAGGTCAGCAGCAGCACCAGACCGGCGAAATCGCTTGCCGCGCCGTAGCGGTCCTCGGCCATGCCCGCCGCGTCCGCGTCGTTGAGCACGGTGACCGGACGGCCGCCGAGCGCGGTGGAGAACAGCGCCCGCGCGTCGGTCCCGATCCAGGATTTGTCGATGTTCGCCGCGGTGCGCGCCACTCCGCCGGTCACCACCGCGGGCAGCGTGAGGCCGACCGGCCCGGTCCACTCGGCCTCGGCGACCAGTTCGGCCACCGCCTCCGCCACGGCACCCGGTGTCGCGGGGTGCGGCGTCGCGATCTTGATCCGCTCGTGGACCAACTCGCCGGTGGCCAGATCGACCGCGGCGCCTTTGACGCCGCTGCCGCCGATGTCGATGCCGAATGCGTGCCCCCGAGCGGACATGACTAACCCCTCGTTCCCTGTGCTGGCCGGTGTGATGACAGCGCTGCACGGGGCCCACGACGCCGCTGCGGGCGCTGCGAATGGGATGCCCGACGACGGCGCTGTGTCGTGCACGACAAGAGTAATGGGACCACGGGGCTGGGCGTTCGGCGAGGATGTGTGATGCGATGGAGGACGTGCCGGAAACCTCATCGCCAGTGTCCGACTACACCCCCGACTCCTTCGTCTCGATCGTCGCGCGTGGCGACGAAGCCGACCTGCGTCGCGTCGCGGTCGACATCGCCGAGACGGCCGCCGCCCATGTCCGTGCCCGCCGCCCCGAGGTGTTCGGGCCCGCGGGCGCGCACGCCGAAGGGGCCGTGCAGTCCAAGAGTCACGAGACCGACCCGGTGACCATCGTGGACACCGAGACCGAAGATCTGATCCGAAAACTGCTCGCCGAACAGCGCCCCGGCGACCCGATCCTCGGCGAGGAGGGCGGCGGCAGCCTCGACGACGCCAGCGCGGACACCGTCCACTGGGTGGTGGATCCGATCGACGGCACCGTCAACTTCCTCTACGGCGTCCCCGGCTACGCCGTATCGGTGGCCGCGCTGCGTGGCGGGCGGCCGGTCGCGGGCGCCGTGGTGGACGTCGCGCGGGCGGCCACCTACAGCGCCGGGCTCGGGCTCGGTGCGCTGCGGGTCGACGCCGACGGCGTGGTGGAGCATCTGAGTTGTACGCCCGTCGAATCGGTCGCGATGTCGTTGGTGGCCACCGGATTCGCCTACGGCAGGCAGCGCAGGACCAGGCAGGCCGAGCTGGTCGCGCAGGTGCTGCCGCACGTGCGCGACATCCGCCGGTTCGGCGCGGCGGCGCTGGATCTGTGTCATGTCGCGGCGGGCCGGGTGGACGCCTATTACGAGCACGGATTGAACGCCTGGGACTGGGGCGCGGGCGCGTTGATCGCCGCGGAGGCGGGCGCGCGGCTGACGCTTCCGCCCGCGACGGCGCCGGGCACCGACGGCGACCTGGTGGTGGCCGCCGCGCCCGGCATCGCCGAGGAATTGGGCGAACTGCTGGCCCGGGTGGGTGCTACCGAGCCGATTCCGGACCGCTGATCAGCAGCGGGCCTGCCGCGCGGCGTCGAGCAACTTGACATCGATGGATGTGGAGTTGCCCGGCGCCGGGTTCTTGAGCGAACGCAGCACTTCCTCCGCGTCGTTGCTGGGCCGGATGTCCCGGAACAGCGAGCCGAGCACCAGATCGACGGTGTCGTCGCCGCGCTGATCCTCGATCAGCTCGGCACACGGCGCGACCAACTGCACCGCGGCGGCGGCCGGACGGCCGTTGACGCCGAAGCGAACCTGCCCGGTGCATTCCAGGTCGCCGTTGACGTATACCGAATCGTTGCCGTATTGCGTTCCGGGTGCGCTCGCGAAGCCGAGGTCGCCGAGCTGGGCGGCGACATGCGCGGCCTGGCCGCGCTGGTTGTTCGCGTTGAGCACGCGCACCTTGCTCGCCGCCAGCGGGGCTGGTTCCACGTCCTGCAGCCGGCCGGCGCCGACCCGCTGGCCGAGCGGAGCCGGTTGCGGCGCACCGGGATCCGACGCGGGGCTGGGCGAGTTGCACGCCATCGCGGTGTGGTCGGCGTCGTGCGTCGTGAGGGCTTTGACCCAGACGATCCCGCAGATCAGAGCGAGAACGCCGAGCATGATGAGCCAGGGCTGGGGGCGGCGACGCAGGAACGGCCGCCCATGCGGATCCGTCGAGGTACCTTCGGTGATCAGTGAAACCACCAGCACACTCTACGAAAATCTGACGGCGACCCGGGCGCAAGGTCTCGGTGCGTTCCCCAGATGGTGTCGATTGGCCCTCATTTTCGACTCGGCTGTGTTTTGATTGCGACTTTTCCTCCGGGGTCCGCTATTGTCTGGCGGCCCAGATCGAATCGCCGGTGCGGAAATCAGTGGTCGGTCGCGGGAACAAGAAGGGCATGTCCTGCGTTTACCCAGCGCTATCAGGAGTGGATCGACATGATCCGCCCTGATAGGCGACCGGTGTACGTGTGACGTGCACCACCGGCGGGGCGGTACCGGTCGCGCCGATTCCGGCAGGAATCGGGTGTGAGCGGACCGGTCCGGGATATACGGAGTTAGGACGAGGGGAAGACGACATGGCAACCGACTATGACGCACCGAGGCGCACCGAAACCGACGACGTGTCGGAGGATTCGCTGGAGGAGCTGAAGGCTCGTCGTAACGAGGCACAGTCCGCCGTCGTGGATATCGACGAATCCGATACCGCGGAGTCGTTCGAGCTTCCCGGCGCCGACCTGTCCGAGGAAGTGCTGACGGTTCGGGTGATCCCGAAGCAGGCCGACGAGTTCACCTGTTCCAGCTGTTTCCTGGTTCATCACCGGAGCAGGCTGGCCAGTGAGAAGGGCGGCCAGATGATCTGCATGGATTGCGCCGCCTGATCTCGACGAGATCGAGCAGAGTGTCAGCCCGCGCTCGGTAGACCGAGCGCGGCAAGGACCCGTTCGGGTCGCCGCGTACTGACCAGCCAGTACGGCGTCGGATCGTCCGGGTCGTCGAGCACGAGCAATACCATCGGCCCGATCCAGGGGCGATGCTGGACATAAGCGGCGGGGTCGAGCTGGCGACCCAGCGCCGCGCTTTTCGCGGTGGGGGCGACGGCGGCCGCGCGGGCAACGAAGTTCACCGGTAGATGTGCGCGATCGGCGCGCAGTTCCGGTGTGCCGTTCGCGTCCGGCGCCACTTCGACGCGGTGCCGGCTCAGCCACAGCAGCACCCAGACCGGCACCGGGAACAACAGCGCATAGGGCAGCCATGCCCGCAGACCCGGCGCGCCCATGTGGATCTCCGCCGCGAGCAATCCGGTGACGGCGAACGCCACCGGCCACCACCACAGCGGCACCCACAGGCGCTCCCGGTAGTGCTGCGCGGGCTGCTTTTTCTCGTCCATGGTCATGGGATTGGGCTGGTCCGACACGAGTCAACACTAAGTCACGAGGGCAAACAGCCTACGCGTAGGCTCGTCCAACGTGAGCGCACTTTCACCCATACCTTTGCTGCGGCTGGACCCCGGCATCCCCGTGCCAACGCGCGCCCATGCGGGCGACGCGGGCGTGGATCTGTGCACCACGCAAGACGTCATCCTGGAGCCGGGGGAGCGGGTGCTGGTCGGCACCGGTGTCGCCGTCGCGCTACCGGTCGGCACGGTCGGCCTGATCCATCCGCGCTCGGGTCTGGCGGCCAAGACCGGGCTGTCGGTGGTGAACACTCCGGGCACGGTCGACGCGGGGTACCGGGGCGAGATCAAGGTATGCCTGATCAACCACGACCCGCGCACGCCGATCGAGTTGCGTCGTGGCGACCGGATCGCGCAACTGCTGGTGCAGCGAGTGGAACTGGTGGATTTCGTGGAGGTCGACACGCTCGACGAGACGACCCGGGGGGCGGGCGGGTACGGCTCGAGCGGTGGTCACGTGAGCCTGACCGCACCGACGAACGGGGTGGGCCGGACGACCGGCAAGGAGGCATGACGGGAATGTTCGGGAAGAGAAAGAACGCGAGCCGGGCCGCGGACGACCGGTACGACGAGGCGGACGACTACGCCGACTACGAGTCCGCCTACGCCGACGAGTACGACGACGAGTTCTACGACGACGCCCCCACCGACGAGCGCTCCTACGAGGGCGTGGATCTGAACGTCGACCGGCCGCACGGCCGGCCGGGCCCGTACGACTACGACGAGGTCGCCGAACTGCTGGACGAGGTGTCCGAGCAGCGGCTGGATCTCGGGTCGGTGCTGTTGCCGGTCCCGCCGGGCGGTCAGTTGCAGGTCGAGATGACACCGGAGGGGCAACCGCAAGCGGTGCACCTGGCCACCGAGCACGGCCGGATCACCGTCGCGGCCTACGCCGCGCCGAAGACCACGGGCCAATGGCGGCTGGTCGCCGCGGATCTGGCCGACTCGCTGCGCAAGGACGGCGCCCGGGTGTCGGTCGAGAACGGACCGTGGGGCCGGGAATTGCTGGCGCTGACCGAAGGCGCGGACCTGCGTTTCATCGGCGTGGACGGCTATCGCTGGATGGTGCGGCTGGTCGCGGCGGGTCCCTCCGGCGCGGCGAACGACGGCACCCCGCTGGTGAAGGCGGCGCGGGCCATCCTGAGCGAGACGGTCGTGCGGCGTGGCGAGGACCCGCTGCCGGTACGGGAGCCGCTGCCGGTGGTGCTGCCCCAGCAGCTGGCCGAGCAGCTGGCCGCGGCCCATCAACAGCAGGTGGAAGCTCAGCAGCAGGCGATGGCCGCGCAGGTGGCGGCGCAGACCGGCGCGCAGCCCGCGGTATCGCGGATGCCGCAGGGCCCGCGTCGCGGCGCGGACGGGTCGGCCATGCAGCAGCTCGGCCTGAACTGAGCCGACGAACTCACCAGAAGGCGCCGATACCCGCGTGTCCCAGGATCGCGGGGTCGGCGCCGAGTTCGTCCAGGGTGATCCGGTGCAGCCGCGAGCGCGGGGCCAGCGCCGCCCACTCCTCGGCGACGGCGTGCGGATGCACCGGGTCGTCGACCGCGGTGACCACCGCGAGCGGCGGCTCGAACGTGGCAAGCAACTCGGCGGCGGGCCACTTGTAGTCGGCGGCCTCTTCCAGCGCCTGCGGAAGATCCGGCCACTGCGCCCGCCACGACTGGGTCAGCGCGTCGGCCAGCCACCGCGGGCTGCTCTCGCGCATCCGGTCGGTCACCGCGGCCAGACCGTCGGTGCGCAGCTGTGCGGCGGTGGCCGCCGCGCTCAGTGCCGCTGGGCAGGCGGCGGTATCGGGGCCGGTCCAGGCGGGCAGCGCCGCCACGACTCCCACGACGCGATCCGGGTGCTCGGCGGCCCATTCCATTGCGATCGCCGCACCGAGCGAGATGCCCGCGACCAGCATCGGACCGGAGCCGGACGCCGCCTCCAGCGCGGCAAGGCAGCTCGCCACCACCCGGCGGGGGTCCGGTTCCACCGCGACGAAATCCCAGCCGCGTGCGGCACAGGCGGGCCCGAATGCGCGCCGGGCGAAATCGGCGTCGGATCCGGTGCCGGGCAGCGCCACGACGCGAGCGGGGTGTGGGGAGTCGAACATCGGTCCGAGCGTAGCGGGGGTGGCCCCGCCCATCTACAGTGGCGTTGTACGGCCGCAGCGGGTCGTGCGGATCGGATCCCTCACGATGGTGTGCGACCCACGCCATCTGCTCTATGCAGGAGAGCGTGCACAATGTCATCCGCAGCCTCAGGGTATTTTCGACGTCTGGGCCGCAGGCTGACCCAGGACCTCGATCAGCTGGACGCCGAAGAACTGGCCGAGACCTCCGAGGCCTCGGGTGCCTCGCGCGCGTCGGAGTGTCGGCGCGGTGACGAGGCCACCATGCTCGGTAGGCTTCGCAGTGTCGAAGCATGTCCCAAGTCGGCGGGCGCCAGCGTCCAGGCCGAGTTCTTCGACGGCACCGACGCGATCACACTGGTCTGGATCGGGCGCAGGCGCATTCCCGGCATCGAGCCGGGGCGGCGCATCCTCGTCCGTGGCCGGGTCGGCGACCGTGACGGCCGCAAAGTGATCTTCAACCCCTACTACGAATTGCGCGGGAACAGCTGACGTATGCCATTGAGCGACGACAACGCAGGATCGGACGACCGCACCGGGCTGAATGTGCCCGATCGTGACGAGGAACGTGCCGAACAGACCCTCCTCGAACAACTCGGCGGCTTCAGCGGCCTGATCTACTCGACGCTTCCGGTTGTCGTGTTCGTTCCCGTGAACAGCCTCGCCGGGCTGACCGCCGCCATCTGGGCGGCCCTCGGCGTGGCCGCCGCCATCCTCGTCTGGCGCCTGGTGCGGCACGATCCCATCCAGCCCGCCATCTCCGGCTTCTTCGGCGTCGGCATCTGCGCCTTCATCGCCTACCGGATGGGCGAGGCCAAGGGTTTCTTCCTCTTCGGCATCTACACCAGCCTCGTGTACGCGGGGGTGTTCCTCGCGTCCATCCTGGTCCGCAGGCCGTTGGTCGGCGTGATCTGGGGCGTGCTGAACGGGCACGGCTCCGACTGGCGGTCCGATCCGCGCTCGGTGCGCCTCTACGACCTGGCCACCGCTACCTGGATCGTGGTGTTCGGGGCCCGCTACCTGGTGCAGTCGCAGCTCTACGACACCGACCGCACCGGCTGGCTCGCCTTCGCCCGCATCGCGATGGGCTGGCCGCTGACCGCGGTGGCGCTGGGCGTCACCGTGTGGGCGGTGCGTCGCGCCGGGCACCTGCCCACCAAGTCGGTGGTCGCGGCCGGACCGGCTTGAGCTGTTAACCCTCCGCCGCCGCCAGGCGAAATGCACAGGGGTGGGATAAGTCCCACCGCGGAGGTGGGTGCTTCCCCACCCTGGGGTGCCTGGTCGCCCCTCCGAGTTTCTCAGACGATCTATGCGTACCGAAAAACACGCACTGATCGGCAAGAAAGGACTCGGACGTGGCTACCGAGCACAACACCGCGGCGCTGCCCAAGAACCACCATCCCGCTCTCTCGGAGAGCCGACGGGTATCGGCCGAGCTGGACAAGCTGATCGGGCCTGCGGCGGCGGGCGATCGCCGGGCGGTCGCGGAGATCATCCGGATCGTGCATCCGCTCGTGCGGCGCTACTGCGGCGCGCGCCTGGGCAATACGGCTCACCTGCAGGTCACCGCCGACGACGTGGTCCAGGAGATCCTGCTGGCCACCGTCAACGCCATCCCGCGCTACCGCGACCAGGGCAAGTCGTTCCTGGCCTTCGTCTACGGCATCTCGGCCAACAAGGTCGCCGACGCGTTCCGCCGCTCGCAGCAGCACCCCGCGTACCCGATGGCCGATGTGCCGGACTACGCGTCCTCCGCCGCCGGGCCGGAGGAGTGGGCGCTGGCCTCCGAACGGCGGGCCGCCACAAGAGAACTCATGAAGGTGCTGGCCCCCGCGCACCGCGAGGTGCTGGTGATGCGCATCGTGCTCGGCTGGTCGGCGGCGCAGACCGCCGAGGCCATCGGCACCAGCCCGGGCGTGGTCCGGGTGATGCAGCACCGCGCGCTGAACAAGCTGCGCGCGCAGCTGAAACCGGCCGCATAGCTCTCCGGCGGTGCTTCGCCGCGAACGTGCGAACCCGCGTCCGGCCGTATTCGGGGCGTTATGGCCTGATGCCGTGGTTGGCGAGTTCCAGCCGGAGGTCTTCCTCGGCCTCTACCGAGGTCACGAACAGCAGCTCGTCGTCGCCTTCCAGCGCGTCGTCGGGCTGCGGCACGATCACGCGACCGCCGCGCAGGATGGTCACCAGGGCGGCATCGCGTGGCAGGGTGAGCGTGCGCACGGGTTTGCCCGCCAGCGCGGTGTCCGCGGGCAGCGTCATCTCGACCAGATTCGCCTGACCCTGGCGCAGCGTCATCAGGCGCACCAGATCGCCGACCGACACCGCCTCCTCGACGAGGGAGGCGAGCAGCCGGGGTGTGGACACCGCGACGTCCACACCCCAGGAACCGTCGAAGAGCCATTCGTTGCGCGGGTCGTTCACGCGCGCCACCACCCGGCGCACGCCGAACTCGGTCTTGGCCAGCAGGCTGTGCACCAAGTTCGTCTTGTCGTCACCGGTGGCCGCGATGACCACCTCGTAGGTCTCCAGCCCGGCCTGCTCCAGCAGGGCCAGTTCGCACGCATCGGCGTGCACCCAGACCGCGTCCGGTATCGCGGCGGAATCGATGTGCTCGACTTCGCGCTCCAGCAGCATCACCCGGTGGCCGCCACGCAGCAGCTCCCTGGCGATCGATCGGCCGACGGCGCCTGCTCCGGCGATGGCCACTTTCATGTTCAGTCCTCGCTCGCTGGGGGCTTCGTCGCCAAGGCGACGGCTTCGCCCACGGCGCCGGATGCGGCGGCCACATAGACGATGTCGTCGGCCTGGATGATGGTCTTGCTGTCGGGAAGCAGTGCCTGGCCGAACCGGATGATGAACGCGACCCTGGCCGCGACGGTCTGCTCCAAGTCGCGCACGGTGCGGCCGTACCACTCCTCGTGCAGCGTCAGCTGGGTCACGGCAACCGTTCCGGTCGGGTCGCGCCAGGTGGTGGTGCCGGTATCGCCGATGAGGGCGCGCAGGAAGCGGTCGGTGGTCCACGGGACCGTGGCGATGGTCGGGATGCCGAGCCGTTCGTAGACCGCGGCGCGCTTGGCGTCGTAGATGCGGGCGACCACGCGCTCCACCCCGAACATCTCCCGGGCGACCCGGGCGGAGATGATGTTCGAGTTGTCGCCGGAGGAGACCGCCGCGAACGCGTTCGCCCGCTCGATTCCCGCCTTTATCAGCACATCTCGATCGAATCCGACCCCCGTCACCTGCTCACCCGGGAAATCGGATCCCAGGCGCAGGAAGGCACTGGGATCCCGGTCGATCACGGTGACTTCGTGACCTACGCGGACCAGGGCCTGGGCCAGCGACGAGCCGACGCGCCCGCACCCCATGATCACTACGTACACCGTGCAACCTCGTTCCTGGAACCATGGTGTTCGGTCTGGTTTGCTGTTCGGTCGAACGCTACCCGTCGAATGATTCCACCGGCCACGTTCCCCCTCCAGCCGGCGAGCAAACCTGCGAGCCACGCGCGCGATCCACCGTGCGGGGGCCTATGCTCGCTCCAGTGTCCAAGTTGACGACGGCAGCGAAGCGAGTGCTGCTGGGCAGGCCTTTCCGTAGCGACTCGCTGGGCCATACGCTACTGCCGAAGCGAATCGCCCTCCCGGTGTTCGCCTCCGATGCCATGTCATCGGTGGCCTATGCCCCCGAAGAGATCTTCCTCGTGCTGTCGGCCGCCGGAGTGTCGGCGTACCTGTACGCGCCGTGGGTCGGATTGGCGGTCGCCTTCGTCATGGCGGTGGTGGTGGCCAGCTACCGGCAGAACGTGCACGCCTACCCGTCCGGCGGCGGCGACTACGAGGTGGCCACCACGAATCTGGGGCCGACCGCGGGCCTGACCGTGGGCAGCGCGCTGCTGGTCGACTACGTGCTCACCGTCGCGGTATCGATCTCCTCGGCCGCGTCCAACATCGGCTCGGCCATTCCCTTCGTCGCCACCCACAAGGTGCTGTTCGCCGTCGTGGCCATCGCCCTGCTCACCGCGATGAACCTGCGCGGTGTGCGGGAATCGGGCACCACGTTCGCCATTCCGACCTACGCGTTCATCGCGGGCATGTTCGTCATGCTCGGTTGGGGTCTGTTCCGGATCTTCGTGCTGGGGGAGGAGTTGCGGGCCGAGTCGGCGGGCTTCGGATTGAACGCCGAGCAAGAGCATCTCTACGGGTTGGCGTTCGCATTCCTCGTCGCGCGCGCGTTCTCCTCCGGCTGTGCCGCGCTGACCGGTGTCGAGGCGATCAGCAACGGCGTGCCCGCGTTTCGCAAACCCAAGTCGCGCAATGCCGCCACCACTCTGCTGCTGCTGGGAACGATCGCGATCGTGCTGCTGATGGGCATCATCATCCTCGCCCAGAAGATCGGAGTGGTGTACGCGCACAACGTCGCCGACCTGACCGGCGCGCCGTCCGACTACCACCAGAAGACGCTGATCGCGCAGCTCGCCGAGACGGTGTTCGAGGGATTCCCGGTGGGCTTCTTCTTCATCACGACGGTGACGGCGTTGATTCTCGTGCTCGCCGCGAACACCGCGTTCAACGGGTTCCCCGTGCTCGGCTCGATCCTGGCGCAGGACCGCTACCTGCCGCGCCAGCTGCACACCAGAGGCGATCGGCTGGCGTTCAGCAACGGCATCCTGTTCCTCTCCGGCGCGGCCATCGCGTTCGTGGTGCTGTTCGGCGCCGAAGTCACCAAGCTGATCCAGCTGTACATCGTCGGTGTGTTCGTGTCGTTCGTGCTGAGCCAGACCGGCATGCTGCGGCACTGGACCCGCCTGTTGCGCACCGAGACCGACCCGGCGCAGCGCGCGCGGATGAAACGATCGCGGGTGATCAACGCGGTCGGTCTCAGCGCGACCGGAGCGGTGCTGGTGATCGTGCTGATCACCAAATTCTTCGCGGGCGCCTACATCGCCATCTTCACCATGGTCGCGATCTTCATCGTGATGAAGCTGATTCGCAGGCATTACGACTCCGTCGCGCGGGAGTTGGACGAGCAGGAGTGGGATGGTGTGCTGCCCAGCCGCTCGCATTCCATCGTGCTGGTCTCCCGGCTGCATCTGCCGACCCGCCGTGCCCTCGCCTACGCGCGCGCCAGCCGCCCCGACACGCTGGAGGCGGTGACGGTGAACGTCGACGAGGCCGACACCAGGGCGCTGGTGCGGGAATGGGAGAACAGTGATATCACGGTGCCCCTCAAAGTGATCGAATCGCCCTACCGCGAGATCACCAAGCCGGTGCTCGATTATGTGAAGCGCGTACGCAAGGACGCCCCGCGCGACGTGGTGACCGTGTTCATCCCCGAATACGTGGTGGGCCGTTGGTGGGAGCAAGTACTGCACAACCAGAGCGCCCTACGGTTGAAGGGCAGGCTGCTGTTCGAACCGGGCGTGATGGTGACCAGCGTGCCGTGGCAGCTGAGCTCGTCGGCGCGGTTGAAGACGCCCGGGGTGGTGAACGCGCCGGGCGCGTTCCGGCGCGGGTACGAGGACCGGACATGACGCCAGTGGAGCATTCGGGATGAGCGATCGGCGGACCGGCACGTTCGAGGTGCGGCTCGGGCCGCCGGGGCACGGCGGCTTTTGCGTCGCACGGCACGAGGGACGTGTGGTGTTCGTCCGGCACGGACTGCCAGGTGAGCTGGTGCGGGTCCGGGTCACCGAGGATCGCGGCGGCTCGTTCTGCCGCGCCGACGCGGTCGAGGTGCTCGAGGCGTCCCCGGACCGGGTGCGGGCCACCTGTCCCGTCTCCGGTCCCGGTGGAGCAGGATGCTGCGACTTCTCCTTCGCCACGCCGGTCGCCCAGCGCGCGCTGAAGGCCACGGTGGTGGCCGAACAGTTGCGGCGGCTGGCCGGGATCGAGCGCGACGTGCTGGTGGAGCCGATCGGGTCCGGTGACACGATCGGCGGGTGGCGCACGCGCGTGCGGCTCGCGGTCGACGCCAACGGACGCGCGGGCGTGCACCGTTATCGCAGCACCGACGTGATCGCGGATCTGCGGTGCCCGCAACCGGTCGCGGGGGCGCTGGACGGCATCGCGGCCCGGCAGTGGACGCCCGGGGCCGACTTGGTGATCGCGGTGGACGGCGACGGGATCCGGCATGTCGTCGAGGTGGCCCCGCCCGAGGCCGAGCCGGGCAGCCGTGGCGCGGATCGTCGAGGCCCGGGCGCGAGTGGTCGGCAGGCCGGTGGCCGGGATCGGCGCGGGAGCGCCGGAAGCGGCCGACGCGATCGGCCGCACAGCCGGGGCGGGCGCGGCGGGGAATGGGCCGCCGCGGACCCCACCCGCCGCGACGATCGCCGCGCGGCGTCCGCGCGACGTGCTGCGGCCCACGCGGCACGCGACGAGTGGGTGTTCGAGGGCAGCGGGCGCGCGGTCGAGTATGTGGCCGGCCGCCGCTGGGAGGTCGCGGCTACGGGCTTCTGGCAAGCACATCACGGTGCGGCACAACGTTATTCGGATCTGATCGCGGAATGGTCGGAACTCGGGCCCGGCGGGCGGGCCTGGGATCTGTACAGCGGCGCGGGGGTCTTCGCCGCGCGCCTGGCCGAGCAGGCCGGGCGGACCGGTGTGGTGCTCGCGGTGGAATCCGCCCGGCCCGCGGTGGCCGACGGCGCCGCCGCCTTGCGCGATCTGCCCTGGGTGGAGCTGCGGGCCCAGCGGGTGGAGCGCTGGGTGTTCGAGCACGTCGGCGGGGCCGCCCCGGATGTCGTCGTGCTCGACCCGCCGCGCGCAGGCGCTGGCAAAGAGGTGATCGGCGCCGTCACCGCCAGTGGGCCCGCGCGGATCGTCCACGTCGGCTGTGATCCCGCCGCGTTCGCCCGCGACCTCGGCTTGTATCAGGCCGCGGGCTACCGGCTGACCGATCTGCGTGCCTTCGACGCCTTCCCCGCGACGCACCACGTGGAATGCCTGGCGCTGCTGCGGCGCTGAGCGTTCAGTCCTCGTAGACCGGGGGCCTGCGGTCCCGGCGGGCGCGCATCGCCTCGTCGAAATTGCCGGTGGTGAGGCGCACGTAGAGCTGAGCCGTGCCTTCGTGCTGCATGTGCGACTCGAAGCCGGCCGCCTCCATACCGCTCCAGAGCATGCGCTTGGTGAGCTCGGTGCCCACCCGGCTGTAGCCGATGATGCGTTCGGCCAGGTCGTAGCACGTGTCCAGCAGTTCGGGGCCTGGAACCGCGCGCGAGATCAGACCGATGCGCTCGGCTTCGGTCGCGTCGACGTCGCGGCCGGACAGCATGATCTCGAACGCGCGCGACGCGCCGACGGCGCGAGGCAGTAGATAGCTGAGGCCCAGTTCGGCCGAGGTCAGGCCGTTGTTGATGCCCGCGGCGCGGAAATACGCGTCCTCGGCGGCGAGCCGGATGTCGGCGCCGACGGCCAGGCACAGCCCGCCGCCGATGGCCGCGCCGTTGACCGCGGCGATCACCGGCTGGTGCATCCGCCGCAGCGTGATCAACACGTCGTTGAGCAGATCCATCGATCGCCGCGCGACGCTGGTGACGGTCAGCCCGTCGACGTTCGGCACCTTTCCCGCGCCGGTCAGGTCGGCTCCCGAGCAGAAGCCTTGTCCCGCGCCGGTCAGCACGACGACCCGCACGTCGTTGTCGGCGCGCACCTGCTCCAGCGCCTCGCGCAGCGGAATCATCACGTCGAACGCCATCGCGTTCATCCGTTCGGGCCGATTGAGCGTCACCAGGGCGATGTGCGGCCGCGGTGTGTCGATGAGCACGAACGACATGCGACCTCCCGATCGGTGACGACCTCAATATAGGCACGGCCGGCCCCGCGCGGCGACGAAATCGAGCGCGCCGCCGCGGGATCCGAGCCGCGCCGCCGGACCGGCCAATTAGAGTCACCGCCATGACCGTGTACGTAATTGCGCAACTGAAGTTCACCGATCGCGCCGCCTACGATCGCTACCAGGCGCGCTTCCTGGACGTCTTCCTCCGCTACTCCGGCACGCTCCTGGCCGCCGACGAGTCCCCGCAGACCATCGAGGGTGTCACCGACCGCGAGAAGGTGGTCCTGATGTCCTTCCCCGACGAACCGTCCTTCCGCGCCTGGGCCGAATCGCCGGAATATCAAGAGATCTCGAAGGATCGGCACGCCGGAGCGGATACGGTCAGTCTGCTGGTGCGCGGTCTCGGTCACGGTTCGTGAACGACGGACCCCGCGGGACCCGCCGTCAGTCCAACTGCCAGGTGATGCGGATGCCCGCGGAGATCTCGCTCTCGCCCAGCTCGACCGGGATGGCGGCGGCGCGGTAGGCCTCCATCGGAGCCGACATGGACTGCGCGCGCGGCACCGGCGGCGCGGAGGCGGTGTTCTCGGTGATCTCCACGACCTTGCCGAGCGTTCGCCGCGCGCGCCGCGCGTACTGCTCGGCCTTGGCGAGGGCGTTCTCCCATGCGGCGTCGCGGGCGCGGGTGAGCAGGGCCTCCTGGTCGGCGAAGGTGAGGACGAGTCCACCGAGGCGGACGTCGTCACCGCCCGCCTCGACGCAGTTGGCGACGACGGTGCCGGGCGCGGGATCGGCGTCCTCGCCGACCTCGCGCAACGCGATCGTCAGCGATGTGCTCGCGAGGTATCCCGTGATGCGGTTGCCCTGCCCCTCGGTCCACACGGTCTCGGTCTGCACCGACAGCCCGCTGGTGGCGATGTCCGAGCCGTCCACGCCGTCGGAGCGCAGCGACCGCGCGACCGCGGCGACGCGCTCACCGGCCCGGCTGTAGGCGAGCGCGACCTTGCTCGCCCGCGATTCGACCGAGACGGTCACCCGCATCAGGTCGGGGGTGGCGCGGGCGGTGCCGTGCCCGTAGGTCGTGACGGTGCCCGCGCGCGAATCGGTCTTCTTGCCCACAACGTCTCCTCGTCGCTCGCTGTCGATGCGTACCGCACCATCGTGCCTGCTTCGAGGGGTGCCGCGGTCCTCGCTCGGCGCGAAGCTCCGGGGTGAGTCGCTCCGGGTGGATGCCGCCGCCGATCCGCGCCGCCACGCGGGGTCCGTTTGCCGGCGAGGCCACTTGCTCGGCCCGGTCCACCTTGTCGCTCCGTCCGGGTACCGTATGTCGAGGCTCACATTTCGACGCCAGGTCGGTTGGTGTGATCGTTCTCGTGCGGGAGCATCAGCCGCCGCTCCGTAGACTGATCGGATCAGATGCGCTATCCGGAGGGAGCTAGTTCAGGTGGGAGTGCTTTCCCGGGTCGACACGCCCGATGATCTGCGCCGGCTGACCGTGCCGCAAGTGCGCGAGCTGGCGGAGGAGATCCGCGAGTTCCTGGTGCGCAAAGTCGCCGCGACCGGCGGGCACCTCGGTCCGAACCTCGGTGTGGTCGAACTCACCATCGCGCTGCATCGGACCTTCGACTCACCGGCCGACCCGTTGATCTTCGACACCGGGCACCAGGCCTACGTGCACAAGATCCTGACCGGGCGCAAGGATCAGTTCGACTCGCTGCGCAAGCAGGGCGGCCTGTCCGGCTACCCCAGCAGAGCGGAGAGCGCCCACGACTGGGTGGAGTCCTCGCACGCCTCCGCTGCGTTGTCCTACGCCGACGGTCTGGCGAAGGCGTTCGCGCTGAGCGGGCAGGACCGGCACGTTGTGGCGGTCGTCGGCGACGGCGCGCTCACCGGCGGCATGTGCTGGGAGGCGCTCAACAACATCGCCGCCGCCCCGGACCGCCCGGTGGTCATCGTGGTCAACGACAACGGCCGCTCCTACGCGCCCACCATCGGCGGCCTGGCCGAACGGCTGACCGCGCTGCGCACCCAGCCCGCCTACGAGCACGCCCTCGACGCGGGCAAGCGCATCCTGAAGAGCATTCCGCGGGTAGGGGAATCGGCTTACTCGATGGTGCACGCCGTGAAGGCGGGCATCAAGGACGCGGTGAGCCCGCAGGAACTGTTCAGCGATCTCGGCCTCAAGTACGTCGGGCCGGTGGACGGCCACGACGTCGTCGCCCTGGAGTCCGCGCTGCGCCGGGCCAAGGACTTCGGCGGCCCCGTCGTGGTGCACGCGGTGACGCAGAAGGGCCGCGGCTACGCGCCCGCCGAGAACCATGTCGCCGACCAGATGCACGCCTGCGACCCCATCGATCCGCTGACCGGCGTCCCCGTCGGCGGTCCGAAGGCGCGCGGCTGGACCTCGGTGTTCTCCGAGGAGCTGATCGCGCAGGCCGAGCGCCGCGCCGACATCGTCGCCATCACCGCGGCGATGCCGGGCCCGACCGGGCTGGCCGCGTTCGGCGAGCGCTTCCCCGACCGGATGTTCGACGTCGGCATCGCCGAACAGCACGCCATGGCCTCCGCCGCGGGGCTCGCGCTCGGCGGCATGCATCCGGTGGTGGCGATCTACTCGACGTTCCTCAACCGCGCCTTCGACCAGTTGCTGATGGACGTGGCGCTGCTGAAGCAGCCGGTCACCGTGGTGCTGGACCGCGCGGGCATCACCGGCTCCGACGGCGCCAGCCACAACGGCATGTGGGACCTCTCGGTCCTCGGGATCATTCCCGGCATCCGGGTCGCCGCTCCGCGCGACGCCGCGACACTGCGGGAGGAACTGGCCGAGGCGCTGGCCGTCAACGACGGGCCGACCGCGCTGCGTTTCCCGAAAGGCAGTGTGGCCGAGGACATCTCGGCGGTCGAACGACTCGACGGCATCGACGTGCTGCGGATGGCGGAGCCGGACGGCGGCTCGGTGCAGGCGGTGCACGGCGATGTCCTGCTCGTCGCGGTGGGCTCCTTCGCCGGTGCGGCCCTGGAAGCGGCGAACCTGCTCGATTCCGAGGGGATCTCGGTCACCGTCCTCGACCCGCGCTGGGTGCTGCCGGTCTCCGACACCCTGCTGAAGCTCGCGGAGAACTACCGGATGGTGGTCACGCTGGAGGACGGTGGGCTGCACGGCGGCATCGGCTCCACGGTGTCGGCTCGCCTGCGCAACTCGGGGCTGGACATCCCGGCCCGCGACCTCGGTGTTCCGCAGCAGTTCCTCGACCATGCCGCCCGCGGCGAACTGCATGCCGAACTCGGCCTCACCGGCCCGGATATCGCCCGGCGGATCAGCGGGTGGCTCGCCGCTCGCTGACGCCAGAGGCGAGCGGGGGCTAGTCCGACGGCGGCAGCGCCGCGGCCAGCGGCGCAACGGCCAGCTCTCGTTGCCACGGCCGGGCGCCGCCGGACTTCAGGAATCCGTCGACGGCGGAGGGTTCGACCGCGGCATAGTCGGGCAGCCCGTCCCAGCACAGGCGGCGCACCAGGTCCGGCGCGAGCAAGTTCTCCACCGGGATCGAGTGCTCGGTCGACAGGTCACCCATGGCGGCTCGCGCCCGGGTCAGGCGCGCCGCAGCGGCCGGATCACGGCGCTCCCAGCGGTTGACCGGCGGCGGGCCGTCGAACGGCTGGGTGAGCGGCGGCAGATCGCTGTCCGGCAAGGTGCGACCGCGCTCGATCGCGGCGAGCCATTCGCGGGAGTACCGGCGCTGCCGTGGCCCACCGAACACCGGCAGGGTGCGCAACTGCGCGATGTTCCTGGGCTCCGCGGTGGCCGCGGCGATGATCGCGGCATCCGGCAGGATGCGAGCGGGCGCCACATCGCGGGCGCGGGCCAGCGCGTCCCGGGCGGTCCACAGCTCGCGCACCACCGCGAGCTGCCTGGTGCGGCGCAGCGTGTGGATGCCCGAGGTGCGCCGCCAGCGCTCGGCCTTCGGCGCGGGCGGGTCCAAGGTGCGAATGTGCTCGAATTCCTGTGCCGCCCAATCCATTTTGCCCTGCTCGTCGAGAGCTTCGGCCACGGCGTCGCGCAGTTCCAGCAACAGTTCGACATCCAGGGCGGCGTAGTTCAGCCAGTCGGCGGGCAGTGGGCGGGTGGACCAGTCGGCCGCCCCGTGCCCCTTGCGCAGCGCACGGCCCAGCAGCCGTTCCACCATCGCGGCGAGCCCGACGCGCTCGAAACCGGCCAGGCGTCCGCCCAACTCGGTGTCGAAGAGCCGGGCTGGGCGCAAGCCGAGTTCGGCCAGCCCCGGGAGATCCTGGTCGGCGGAGTGCAGTACCCACTCCAGGCCGTTGATCGCGTCGGCCAGCGGGCCGAGTGCGTCGGTGACCGGGATGGGATCGATGAGGAACGTGCCCGCGCCCGCGCGGCGCAATTGGATCAGATACGCGCGCGCCGAATAGCGGAACCCGGAGGCGCGCTCGGCGTCCACGGCGAGCGGGCCGGTGCCCGCCACCAGCCGGGCGGCGGCTGCGCTGATCTCGGCGGCGGTGTCCAGTACCGGTGGCACGCCCTCCACCGGCGCGAGCAGCGGCGTCGCGGCCGAGGGTTCGGATTGGTCTGGTACGGACATGGTGTTGAACTCTACGTGCCGACTCTACGGCGCCGCCGTCCTATCGGCGCATAAGTGTGTCGACGGATCGGGCGCGATGGGCCCGGTGGAGCGGGTGACGGTGATTCCGGCGCAGGTCACGCCACACCGGCGGGTGTGCTCAGGGACGATCGCCGGACAAGCCGGGTGGTACCCGCAGCTGGGTCACCCCGGCCGGGGGTAGTCCCGCCGCGTAGGCCAGCACCTCGCAGAACGCCTCGAGGTGCGGGCGCAGATCGGTGGTGACCGGCGTCCACGAGGCGCGTAGTTCGAGCTGATGGGCGCGCGGCGGCCCGGCGATGTCTCCATAGCGCACCGAGCTGGTCGAGGTCACCGTGCCGCCCAGCGCGGTGAACGGCTCGGTCCGTGACTCCAGCGCGTCCACCAGCCAGCTCCACGCCACCTCTGGTAGCAGGGGGTCGGTGGCGAGCGCGGCGTCGATGTCGGCCTGGATGTAGGCGACCAGACGGAGGGTGCCGTGCCAGGTGTCGTCGCCGTCCGGATCGTGCAGCAGGATCAATCTGCCGAACGCGTCGCCTTCGGAATCGATCGGCACGACAGGGGTTTCCGGATGGGAGACCTCGGCGCCGATGGCGTAGGAGTACGGTGCGAGCCGTTGCGGCGGCCGGATAGGCGCGAGCTCGATCCGAGGGTGCACGGTTGCGGTGCCCATCGCCTCGACCGCGGCGCGAAATTGAGCTGGCTCGCCATGAGGTCCCTCGGTCGGTGCGGCGCCGTCGCGGAAGTCGAGCGGTGTCACGACTGCTGACGGTAGACCTTGTGCCCCCCGCGCAGTCGGAGGCGCGCCGCTACGGGCCGGGCGGCGTCTGCGCTGTCATCGCTGCCGCCTCCGCGTCCGCCCCTCCTTCCGGGCCCGCATACGATAGCCGTGATGAGCACTCATACCCGCCGCCGGTTGACCGATGCACCGTTCCTGGCCGCCGCTACCGGCGCGACGCCGAGCAGGCGTCCGGTGTGGTTCATGCGCCAGGCCGGACGCTCGCTGCCCGAGTACCGCGAGGTGCGCGCGGGCGTCGGGATGCTCGAGTCCTGCTTCGACCCGGAGCTCGTGTGCGAGATCACCCTCCAGCCGGTTCGCAGGCACCGGGTCGACGCGGCGATCTTGTTCTCCGACATCGTCGTTCCGCTCAAAGCGGCGGGGATCGATCTGGACATCGTGCCCGGCGTCGGCCCGGTGGTCGCCGCGCCCGTGCGGACGGTCGATGACGTGCGCGCACTGCCCCGGCTGCGCCCCGAGGAGGTCGGGGCGGTCACCGACGGCGTGCGACTGCTGGTCGACGCGCTGGGGGAGACGCCGCTGATCGGGTTCGCGGGCGCGCCGTTCACCCTGGCCTCCTACCTGGTCGAGGGCGGTCCGAGCAAGAACCACGAGCGCACCAAGGCGATGATGTACGCCGACCCGCAGACCTGGCACGCGCTGCTCGGCGCGCTCACCGACATCACCATCGCGTTCCTGCAGGCCCAATTGGCGGCCGGCGTGGACGCGGTGCAGTTGTTCGACTCCTGGGCGGGTGCGCTCTCACTGGCCGACTACCGCAATTTCGTGCTCCCGCATTCGGAGCGGGTGTTCGCCGAGATCGCCGAGGCGGGGGTGCCGCGCATCCACTTCGGGGTAGGAACCGGCGAGCTGCTCGGCGCCATGGGCGAGGCGGGCGCCGACGTGGTCGGTGTCGATTGGCGGGTGCCGCTGACCGAGGCCGTCCGTCGCGTCGGGCCCGGAAAGGCGTTGCAGGGCAACCTCGATCCCGCCGTGCTGTTCGCGGGGCCCGCCGCCGTCGAGGCGCATGCCCGGCGGATCGTGCGCGAAGCGGACGAGGCGATCACGCTCGGCGCCACCGGGCACATCTTCAACCTGGGCCACGGGGTGCTCCCGGAGACCGATCCGGGCGTGTTGACCGCCTTGGTGGAACTCGTGCACGAGCTGTAGGGGAAGGCGCAGCGGGGAACCGCCGGTCGGCAGTCCGACATGCGCTGACCGACTCGCCGGGGCATCGGTCGTCCGAGCCGGTGCGCAAGGAGAACCCTGTCCACGGTTCTACGCGCGTCCGCCTGCCGTGAGGCAAGTGCCATCGAGCAGGGTTCCGGTTCGCGTTCCATCCGTCCGGGGCGGAAGCCGCGGGCGGCACGGCTGCTGTCGTCGTGGACACGATGTGTCCCGGTCATCGAGCGCCGACCGTCGGACGGTCGCCGTGGCGGGACACGATACGGTCGAGGCATGCGTATCGCGGTGGTCGGCGGTGGGATCAGCGGACTGGTGGCCGCGTATCGATTGCGGACGTTGCTCGGGCCGGATGCCGACGTGGTCGTGCTCGATCGCGCCGAACGGGTCGGTGGCATCCTCTACACCGGTGAACTGGCCGGAGAGCCATTGGATCTCGGCGCGGAAGCGTTCGTCGGCCGACGGCCGGAGGTACCCGCGGTGCTGCGGGAACTCGGGCTCGAGTCGCAGTTGGTGACGCCTGCCGGTCTGCGGCCGCTGCTGTGGTCCTCCGGAGCCGCCCATCCGCTTCCGGAGGGCACGTTGATGGGTATTCCGTCGAACGCCGAGTCGATGCGCGATCTGGTCGACGCCGAGACGCTGCGACGGATCGCCGCCGAACCCGACCGGCCGCTGACCTGGGAGCCGGGCTCCGATATCGACGTCTACCAGCTGGTCGCCGACCGCTTCGGCACGCAAGTCGCCGAGCGCAGCGTGGACCCCCTGCTCGGTGGCGTGTACGCGGGAAGCTCCCGATCCATCGGTGTCCGTGCCGCGCTGCCCACCCTCGCCGCCGCGCTGGACAACGGCGCGAGCAGCCTCACCGCCGCCGTCGGCGCCGCGCTGCCACCGCCTTCGAGCGCACCGGTCTTCGGTGCCCTCCGCGACGGGTACCGGGTGCTGCTCGAGGCACTCGCCGAACGCTCCGAGGCGAGGTTTGTCACCGCGACCCCGGGGACGCGGCTGGCCAGGGGTCTGCGCGGTTGGGTGGTCGACCCGATCGGCGCCGTCGACGCGGTGGTGCTCGCCACCCCTGCGCCGGTGACCGCGCGACTGCTGAAGACCGTTGCCCCCTCCGCCGCGGCGGAACTGGCGGGCATCGAACTCTCCTCGTCGGCGGTGGTCGCGCTGGCGCTGCCCCGCGAGACCGCGCTGCCGCAGAACTCCGGCATCCTGGTGGCCACCGGAGAGCCGCTGCGCGCGAAGGCGTTCACCCTCTCCAGCCGCAAATGGACGCATCTCGCGCGACGCGAAACGGCCCTCGTTCGCGTCTCGTTCGGCAAGTTCGGGGACGACTCGCCGCTGTCGTGGCCCGATGCGGAACTCGTCGCGGCCGCCACCGAGGACCTGGCTACCGTCACCGGGGCAGCCATCGAGCCGATCGAGGCTGTCGTGCGGCGCTGGCCGGGCGGCCTCGCCCAGTACGCGCCCGGCCATCCGGCCCGCATCGCGGCCGTCGAAGCCGAGGTCGCTGCGCTCGACGGGCTGGCGGTCGCGGGCGCCTATCTGCACGGCGTCGGGGTGCCCGCGTGCGTCGCCTCCGGCACGGCCGCCGCGCAGCGGATCGCGGCGACGGTCGGTGCGGGCAGCGCACGCTGAGTGGACCCCGGGTCGCGCCCGCTCGTGCACGCCGGGGTAGTGCGATACCGCCGGTGTGATTCTCCGCTTTTCCCGGGCCTGCTCGGCAATTCCCGCTGAAAATGCGCACGAATCGGCGTAATTAAGAACACTTCGCCGGTATGCGGAATCGGGGGAATTCGCCGGTAGCGTGATCGGCATGCAGCTCTCGCACTTCACCGATATCGGTTTGCGCACCATCATGCGGCTGGCGGTCGAGGACGAGAAGAATTCCAGGGTGACCACCAAGTTATCGCGCGGCAGGTAGGCGCGTCGGAAAAGCATGTGGCCAAAGCGGTTTCCCGGCTGGTCGAGCTGGGCCTGGTGCAGGCGCACCGCGGACGATCCGGCGGGCTCTTCATCACCGCAGCCGGGCGCGGCGCGTCGGTCGGTGAGCTGATCCGGGAATTGGAAGGCGACCGCGACGTAGTGGAGTGCGGCGAACCGAATCCGTGTCCGTTACTCGGCGCGTGCCGGTTGCGCCGAATTCTCGGTGACGCGAAGAAAGCTTTCTATGCCGAACTGGACCGCTATTCGATAGAGGAATTGGTCACCTCGTCGACCACCGGGTTGCTGCATTTGCTCGTCCGCCCGACGGCGGATGTTTCCCCTGAGATGAAGGAAGTGTCATGAACCTGGACAGCGTTGTCCGTGCCGAACCGGAACTCGAACCGCGGCACGCCGAGGTCGTTCGCGCGACCCTGCCGCTCGTGGCGGCGAACATCGACCGCATCACGGCGGTGTTCTACCGCACCATGTTCGACGCCCACCCGCAGCTGCTGCGTGACACGTTCAACCGGGGCAATCAGGCACAGGGCAGTCAGCAGCGGGCATTGGCCGCCTCCATCGCCACCTTCGCCACATATATGGTTGACCCCGCGCTGCCGCACCCGGCCACCATGCTGTCGCGGATCGCGCACAAGCACGCGTCACTCGGCGTGACTCCGGAGCAGTACCGGATCGTGCACGACAACCTGTTCGCCGCCATCGTGGAAGTGCTCGGCGCCGACGTGGTCGACGAGGCGGTCGCGGCGGCCTGGGATCGGGTCTACTGGTTGATGGCCGACACCCTGATCGACCAGGAGAAGGGGCTCTACGCCGAGGCGGGCGTGGATTCCGGCGACGTCTTCCGGGATGTGCGCGTCCTGGCGCGTGACGAGGACCCCTCCGGTGTCGCCGTCTTCACCGTAGAGTCGGCGGACCCGGCCACCGAGCTGCCGGGCTTCGTTCCGGGACAGTACGTTTCGGTCGGTGTGCGCCTTCCCGACGGCGCGCGCCAGCTGCGTCAGTACAGCCTGGTCGGGCGGCCGCGCGATGGCGCGCTGTCGTTCGCCGTCAAACGGGTCGAGGCGGCCGATGGCTGCCCAGCGGGCGAGGTGTCCTCGTGGCTGCACCAGCATCTGCGCCCCGGCGACCCGTTACAGATCACTCTCCCGTTCGGCGATGTCGTCGTCGATACCGCCGCGACGACGCCCCTGGTGCTGATCTCCGGCGGAATCGGCGTGACCCCGATGATCGGCATCCTGGAATACCTCGCCGCTCACGCCCCGTGGCGGCGCACCCTGATCGTGCACGCGGATCGTGGACCGGGGACCCATCCGCTGCGCCATCGGCTCCGGCAACTCGCTACTCGGCTCGAACAGGCCGATGTCGAAATCTGGTACGAGCAACCGGCTCCCGGCGCGCGGCACGGCAGGGTCGACCTCTCGGCACTGAGCCTGCCCGGCGACGCCGACGTCTATGTCTGCGGTCCGCCCATGTTCCTGCGCGATATCCAGCGTCAGCTGCGCGCCGCCGGGATCCCGGACGCCCGGGTGCACATCGAGCAGTTCACGCCCGGCGACGCGGGCGCTCCGGAGCGAGTGGCACGATAGTGCTATGGCGCGACTCGACTATCAAGCTCTCAACTCCACCATCCGCTACCTGATGTTCTCGGTTTTCCAGGTGCAGCCCGGAGTGCTGGGCGAGGACCGGGACGCCGCGACCAAGGAGGCCAAGGCGTTCTTCGACGGTCTCGCCGACCGCGATGTGGTGGTCCGCGGCATCTACGACGTGGCAGGGATGCGCGCCGACGCCGATTTCATGATCTGGACGCACGCCGAGCGTATCGAGGACCTGCAGGCCGTTTACGCCGACTTCCGCCGCACCACCGAGCTGGGCCGGGCCAGCGCGCCGGTCTGGAGCAACGCGGCGCTGCACCGTCCCGCCGAGTTCAACAAAAGCCACATCCCGGCGTTCCTGGCCGGCGAGGAGCCGGGCGCCTACATCTGCGTGTACCCGTTCGTCCGGTCCTACGAGTGGTATCTGCTGCCCGACGAGGAACGCCGCCGGATGCTGGCCGAGCACGGCAAGGCCGCGCGTGACTACCCGGACGTGCGGGCCAACACCGTCAGCTCGTTCGCGCTCGGCGACTACGAGTGGATCCTGGCGTTCGAGGCGCCCGAACTGCACCGCATCGTCGATTTGATGCGCGATCTGCGGGCCACCGACGCCCGGCGGCACGTGCGCGAGGAGATCCCGTTCTTCACCGGCCCCCGCGTCGAGGTCGAGGAACTGATCGCCGCTCTGCCCTGATGCCGCACCGGACCGCTTGCCCAGAGTTTTCGGGGCATGCGCCGAGCGGCCGGAACTCCGTACGCTGCCGGTGAGCGACGGGCTGTTACTCCGCTGCGCTGTCCGAGGGGTGCAGTCGCAGGGCGATGGAGTTGATGCAGTAGCGCTTGTCGGTGGGCGTGTTGTACCCCTCGCCCTCGAACACGTGGCCGAGGTGGCTGTGGCAGTTCGCGCACAGCACTTCGACCCGGTGCATGCCGAGCGAGTCGTCCGACCGGAGAATCACCGCGTCGGACGCCGCCGGATCGAAGAAGGACGGCCAGCCGCAGTGCGAGTCGAACTTCTCGGTGCTGCGGAACAACTCGGCGCCGCAGGCCCGGCACGCGTAGACGCCCTCGGTCTTGGTGTCGGTGTACTCGCCGACGAACGGCCGCTCGGTAGCGGCCTCGCGTAGCACCGCGTACTCCTCGGGGTCCAGCTTCACTCGCCATTCCTGCGGCGTGAGCTGAATGCGCGGCGCGGGCAGGGACGTCTCGGCTTCGGAACTCATGGTTCCACGCTAATACGATTCTGCTCCACGGGCGCCGAGCCGTTGTGTGGCCTGGAAGTTTCCGCGGCCGGGGCCGAGTCGGCCGCCGGGACGGGACGCCGCGGCGCCTCGCCGCGCGGGTCCGGCGCGGACCTCATCCACGCGGGATCGATGCCGAACGGCAGCCTGCCTTCCCGCCGCGCGGCCAGATAGCGGTCGCCGAGCACACAGAACACCACGATGAGCAGCAGACCCCAGCCGAAGGTGATGCGCAGGTACTCCAGGTTGCGGCCGATGTGCTGCCAGCGGTCCGACAGCCACTTGTCGTAGCTCATGAACCCGAAGATCGCCAGCCAGGCCGGCCAGTTGCGCAGCACCGAGTTGCGCAGCACCACCGTCATCAGGAACGGGAACAGCATCATCGAGTAGTACATCTGACCCAGCGAGCTGAGCAGGAACGAGGCGGTCAGCAGCACGCCGGAGGCGGTGCAGACGAAGAACAGCTCGTCCTCGCGGTAGTAGCGGTACAGCAGCCACAGCGAGATCAGCACGAGCACACCCAGCACCACACGCATACCCCAGGTCAGCCACGGCGGCAGCCCGTAGTACTCGCCGTTGCCGACGATCGCGCTGTTGAAGTAGTCGCGCGATTCGAAGATGTAGGGCGCGGTGCGGGTGAGGAACTTCTCCGGATCCTTCGACAGCGGCCAGGCGATCGCGGTCAACGCCAGCGGCACGCCGAGCGCGGTGACGAACACCTTCCACTGCCCGCGCACGAGCGCGATCAAAAGCAACGGAGCGAGTGTCGGTTTGACCGCGATACTCAATCCGAGCGCGGCGCCCGCCCAGAGGTCTCGCCGTTTCAGCAGCAGGTGGATGAAGATCAGCTCCGCCAGCAGCACACAGCCGTTGACGTTGGTGAACACGAGTGTGTTGATCACGGTCTCGGACGTGAACATCGCCAGCAGCAGCGCGGGAGCGGCGACCGAGTTCAGCGTGTAGCGGAACAGCCGCAGCAGCAGGTACCAGGCGAGGAGAATCGCGATCGCGTTCAGGGCGATGAACAGCCAGCGCGACTTCTCGTAGTCGATGGCCGCGATCGGCGCGATCAGCAGGGTGCCGCTGGGCGGGTACAGATAATGCGGGTCCACCGAGTCGAAGTTCGCGGTGTACACCGGACGCCCGTTCAAGAAGTCGAGCGACGCCTGGTAGACCGGCCGGTAGTCGTCGGTGATGAAGCCGTTGACAGCCTTGATGAAAACCCGGTTCAGCACGGTCATGACCGCCAAGGGCCAGAGTGCGAACTTGATCACCTCGGCGGTGGTGCGAGCGGTCCGGGGCTCGAGCGGTCGAAGGAACACTGGGGCACGGTACACCGGATCGGTTACCGGCGGTTGGCCGGACCTGCCCGACTCGCCGCTCGATCGGCCGCTCGAGCGGCGCTAGGCCGGGCAGGCGGTACCGTCTGCGGGGAGTTTGCCGTCCTTCAGATAGTCGACGACCGCCCGCTGCGCGCAGCCCGAGTGCGTGGCCACCGGATGGCCGAAGCCCTGCCAGGACAGCGCCGCGTGCCGAGCGCCTGCGGAACCCAGCGCGCCGGTCACCGACGACTGACCACCGTTGCCGACCACCGGGTCGGCGACCCCGCCGAGCACGAGCACCGGGATATCCAGCTTCTCCGGCAACGGTGGTGCGGTCGACACCGGCCAGGCGGCGCACTCCATCAGTCCGATGGCCGCCGCTTTGCCGAAGACGGGATACTTGCCCGCCCAGGTGCCCGCGAGCTCGGTGGCCTTGTCCGGCGTCGGCGGCAGCTGCGTGTCGGTGCACCGGTTGACGAACTGGCCGTCGCTCGCGATGGCCGCGCTTTCACGGGCGATCAGAGCGTCCAGCGGGCCCCGGTCGCCGCGTCCGGCCGCGGCGAGCGCGTCGGACAACTCGGCGACCCGAGCGGCCTGGTCGGCACGCGGGCTGCCGAGAAAGCCCGACACCGCGGTGAGCAGGGCGTTCGCCGAGATGTCGCCGAGGCCACCGCTCCCGGCCCGGTTCACCAGATCGATGACCGCGGCGCGCGGGTCGGCGCCGAGCGAGCAGCCGACGCCGACGCAGCGCTGCGCGAACGCCGTCAGCGCCGCCTCGGCGCCCTGCACGGCTTGTTCGGCACGGGTCACGGAGTCGGTCCCGACCGGCTCGGGGGAGTCGAGCGTCAGCCGGGCGAGATGGTCACCGTATTTGCGGGCATAGCTGAGCGCGACCTTCGCGCCGTTGCCCGTGCCCAGTAGCGCGATGTGCTCCACCTGCCACTGCCTGCGCAATTGTTCGATGTCGTCGGCGGCGTGCGGAGCGTCGAAGGCACCCTCGTAGGGCTGCAGGAAGTCGCGGCAGGCGATGGTGCCGTCCTGGCTCAGCTTCGTCATCCGCGCCACCGGGTCGCCCGCGGACTGGGCGTTCTCGGCCAGGCCGCGGCGGATGTCCGCGGGCAGGCAGTCGATCGGCTGTGAGGTGCCGATGCCGCGCCGGTCCACCGCGACGATCGGGCGGGCGGCCAGCAGCGCGGAGGCCGGGCCCGCGGCCAATCCGGCCAGGGTGGCGGAAGAGGAGCGATCCGAACCGGAGGTGAGCACCAGCGGCGGCGCGTCGGCGGGGGTCTGTGCCAGCCTGGCCCGCACCGCGCCTGCGCGGAAGCTGCCCAGCACCGCGCCGGTCGAGTCGATCGGGGTGGAGTACTCGGCGCAGTCGAGCACCAGCCCCGCGGGCGCCGGACCGAGCCCGAGCTGATCCAAGGTCGGCTGGGTGCATTCACGCCAGCTGAGGTCGGTCTTGGGCAGTTCGGCGCTCGGCGGCGGCGCGGGTGCGGCGGAGGTCGTCGCGGTGCCCGCGACGGGCGGGCGCTGCACCGCGACACCGGGACGATCCGACGGTCCCGCGCCGCAACCGGCGGTCACGATCGAGAGGGTGGCGGCAAGCACGGCGGCCCGAGTCCAGCGCATTGCTACAGCCTGCCAGGTTCCGGTGGTTCTTTCATCGACGGGCCCACCGGGTGAGCATCGTGCCGTCGTCGTCCAGTAGCACGTGCGCGCGCGTCATGCGGACGCGGAACTCGTGGGCGGACAGCGAGATTCGCCGCGCCGCGCCGCCGACCAGCAGCGGTGCGGTGGTCAGGCAGAGTTCGTCGACCACGTCGGCCTCCAGCAGCTCGCCGAACAGGTGCGGACCGCCCTCGGTGAGCACACGCAGCAGGCCGCGCTCGGTGAGTACCCGCAGCAGGCCGCCCGGCGTCACCGCGATGTCACCCGCTTCGATCACCTCGGCGCCCGCGTCCGCCAAGCGCTGTTTGCGGTCGGCGGGTGCGGTGACCGTCGTGATGATCAGCGGCGGCACCTGGGTATCGGTGAACAGGCGCGCGCCCGGGTCGAGCGCCGCGCTCGCCGTGACCACCGCGATCGGCGGCGGGGCGCCGTCGGGATGGCCCCCGATGCCGCGCTCGTGGAACGCGCGCCGTCGCGCCGGGTCGGTACGCGCCCCGCCGTAGTTCTCCGCGCGCGCCGTGCCCGCGCCGACCACGATCACCTCGGCCAGTTCTCGCAGCAACATGAACACCGTCCGGTCGGCCGGCGTGCCCAGTCCTTCGGTGAGGTTCCCGCTGGTCGCGGCGCCGTCGATGCTGGAGACGAAATTGGCCCTGACCAAAGGCGCTTCGAGCGCGGTGGGGAAGGCGTACAACTGCGCGAGGTCGTCGGGGCTGAGTCCTGTGAGCTGGATCGCATTCTGGCTACGCTGCATGAGACCAGATCACACCACGTCTCTAGGCTTCGTTCATGCAAGAACGCCTCGTCGATCGGCACCCGGAGGTCCCGGCCGATCAGCTCGTCGCCCAGATGGTGCCTCCGCCCATGTTCGACGAGGTGAGCTTCGCCTCCTACATCCCCGACCCGAAGGAACCGAGCCAGGCGGCCGCGGTCGGCAAGGCCGAGGAGTTCGCCGGGCAGGTCGCCAAGATCAGCAAGGCCGCCAACAAGAAGAGCTTCTTCGGTAAGAAGAAGCAGGTCAGCGGTGCGGGCCTGTATCTGGACGGTGGGTTCGGTGTCGGCAAGACCCACCTGCTCGCCTCGATCTTCCACAGCTCGCCCGCGCCCAAGTCGTTCGGCACGTTCGGTGAGCTGACCAATCTGGTCGGTGCGCTCGGTTTCGCCAACGCGCTCGAGCGCCTGTCCGGCAACAGCGTGCTGTGCATAGACGAATTCGAACTCGACGATCCCGGCGACACCATGCTGGTATCCCGGTTGCTCACCGAACTGTCCGCCGCCGGTGTCTCGATCGCGGCCACGTCGAACACGTTGCCGGGTCAGCTCGGCGAAGGACGTTTCGCGGCACAGGATTTCCTGCGCGAGATCAAGAAGCTCGGCGCCATCTTCGAGGCGGTGCGCGTCGACGGGCCGGACTACCGCCACCGCGACCTGCCGCCCGCCCCGGCGCCCACCGCGCCGGAGGTGCTTGCCGAGCGGGCCGCGAGCACACCGGGCGCCACCCTCGACGAGTTCGACGCGCTGCTGAAGCACCTCAGCACGCTGCATCCGTCGAAGTACGGCGCGCTGATCTCCGGAGTGTCGTCGGTGTTCGTCTCGAACGTGCATCCGGTCACCGATCAGGCCGTGGCGCTGCGCATCGTGGTGCTGGCCGACCGGCTCTACGACGCGAGCATCCCGGTGACGGTGTCGGGTGCGAAACTCGATGAGATCTTCTCCGCGGAGATGCTCGAGGGCGGTTACCGCAAGAAGTACCTGCGCGCCATCTCGCGTCTTCTCGCGCTGTCGCGGTTCGAAGTCGCGGCCTGACGCCGACCTCGAACCCTCCGGCGAGACCGACGGGTGCGAGCCCGAGAACCGATGATTGGAGCAGCCGAATGGCCCCTGGTTTCCGTGGCCCGGTCGCGATGGCAGCCGGTCTGGCCGTCGCCTTGGGACCGGTAGCAGGCATCGCGCAGGCCGACCCGCCCGCGGCCGTCGTAGCGGATCCCGCTCTGCACCTGCAGGGGGTGCAGAACGCCCGCGACATCGGCGGGTACCGCACGGCCGACGGCCGGATCGTGCGCACCGGTCTGGTGTTTCGCACCGGGCAGCTGAACAACGCGACGCCGGAGGATCTGGCCGCGCTGAGCGATCGCCGTGTGCGCTCCGTCCACGACCTGCGCACGGTCTACGAGCGGGCGATCGGGCCCGACCGGCTGCCCGCCGGCGCGACAGCGCACTGGGCCGACGTGATCGGCCAGGCTCCACCGGAGGTCATCGCCACCACGCTCACCGGAGGCGATGGGCTGTATCGCGCGTTCATCACCGCGCCGGGCGCGAACGAGGCGTTCGCCTCGGTGCTGCGCGACATCACCGGCGCCGACGGGGCGGTGCTGTTCCACTGCACCGCGGGCAAGGATCGCACCGGCTGGACGGGGGCGGTGCTGCTCACCCTGCTCGGGGTGGATCGGGCCACCGTCACCGAGGACTACTTGCTGTCCGACCGGTTCCGCAACGCGAGCCAGGACGATCCGCTCAACGGTGTCCAGGCGTCCTGGCTCGACGCCGCCTTCGACCAGGCCAACCAGACCTATGGCAGTTTCGACGCCTACGTCCGGGACGGACTGAGGCTCACCGACGGCGATATCGCCGCCCTGCGGGCCCGGCTGCTGGGCTGAGCGGCGTCTCGGCCGAACGTCCACTTCGGCGGTCCCGGGCCGGGGGCGTGCACTACGATCCCGGCATGGCGAAGTTTGAGACATGGGACGGCCTGGAACTCAATTACCGGGTCTGGGAGGGCGAGGGCGTCCCGGTCGTCCTGCAACACGGGGTGGTCGCGGACACCAACGCGAACTGGATGAGCACCGGCGTGGTCGGAGCCCTGCAAGCCGCCGGGCACACCGTGGTCTCCCTGGACGCGCGGGGCCACGGTCGTTCCGGCAAGCCACACGAGGCGGCGCGGTACTCGTGGCAGGCCATGGCGCGTGACGTGCGCGCGCTCTACGACGAGCTGGGCTTCGAGGAAGTCGCGCAGGTCGGATACTCGATGGGTGGAGTGATCTCGCTGATGGTGGCCGCGACCGACCAGCGGGTGCGGCGGCTGGCCGTCGGCGGCATCGGTTCGGGTGTGCTGGACTGCGGCGGCGTCGACCGCCGCGTGATCGACCTGCCCGACCTGCAGGCCGCGATGACCGGCGACGGCGCGGGCGCGTCACCGACCGCGAAGATGTTCCGGGTGCTGGCCGACGCGGTGGGGGCCGACGTGGACGCCATCCACGCGGTGGCGACGGGTCTCGACGACCGTCCCATCGAGACTCTGGCGGACATCACCGTGCCCGCACTGGTGCTGGCGGGCGCCGACGACCCGTTCGCCGCCGAACCCGAGCGCCTCGCCGCGGCGCTGCCGAACGGCGCGCTCGCCGTGGTGCCAGGCGATCACCTGATGGCGGTGGTGAACCCCGCGTTCCACACCGCGCTCGTGGATTTCCTGCGCTGAGCCGGAACTAGAAAACCAGCCGCAGGACGTAGTCGCGATGCACCTGCTTGCCGACGGTGAATGTCCTGGTGCCCACCTCGGCGAAGCCGTGCTTCGCGTAGAAGCGCCGGGCGCGCGCGTTCTCCTGGTTGACGCCGAGCCAGACGCCGGGATGCCCCTCGGCGCGCGCCCAGTCCAGCGCGGCCTTCATCAGCGCGGTGGAGACCCCGGTGCCGTGGTGACCGGGTAGCACGTACATCTTGCTGATCTCCACCATCGGCTGCAGCCCGACCGATTCCACCACCGCTGGGTCGGCCGGGCCGCCCGTGACCAGCATCGCGTACCCGACGATCTCGTCGTCCGCGACGGCCTTGAGCACGATCCTGGCCGGGTCGTTGAGGTATTCGCCGAAGCGTTCGCCCGACAGCGCTTCGCCGACGAAGACATCGATGTCGTCGGGCGTCGCCTCGGGCGGACACGCGAGCGGGAAGGTCGCCGCCGCGACGTCGCTGAGCGCTTCCGCGTCCCACAGCCCGGCCCGGTCGACGATGACTGGGAGGTTGCTCATACCTCCATCAGAGCACATGACCAGATGAGAATGTCATTTCTCGCCACATGATCCGATTCTCGTGATGCTCTCGGCAACGCTGCCGGGTGTACGGTCGCGGGATTCCCGCCATCGCGCTCCGTTGCCGATGGTGAACTCGCCCGCAGCGCCGTGGTCACACGGCAGGGACGGCATGCCGTACTCAGCGGCCCAGCGGCCGTCACGGGAGGAGTCGGAGAGGCCGCCTTGACTGTCGCTTGTCCTGCAGAGATGTAAACATACTTCTCATGTCCAAGAGCAAGATTTTCAGCGCTGTCCAAGCGCCGACGAGATCATGTGGGATTTCTTCCTGGCCCATCCGCTGAAAGGTCCCGTGCACCGCTGAGCGTCACGCGGAACCCACCGGCGGCCACCCGATCGGCACCCCACGGCCTACCCCGCGCCGGAGTCGGTGGGTAGGTCCAGCGTGTCCGGGCGGGGGGCGGTAGGCGCGCTCGCGACGCGCTGGGAGTGGAAGACGCGGGACAGGGCGATCAAAGCCACGGCGAACAGCAGCGGGATCACGAAGCCCGCGCGGTGCCCGGCACTCGCCGCCACCGCACCGACCACGCCGCCGCCCAGCAGGGTCCCCGCATAGTTGAACAGGTTGAGGCGCGCGATCAGTGCGTCGAGTTCCCGCCCCGCCGCCAGTTGCCCGGCCGCGCTGAAGCACAACGGCGCGATCACGGGCAGCCCGGCGCCCGCCACGAGGAAGCCGGCGATCGCGACAGCCGGACTCGGCGCGGCCACCACGAGCGCCAGGCCGAAAACTCCCATGCCCGCCGCGGTCCGCACCACCTTGCGCGGGCCGAAACGGCGCACCAGCGCATCGCCCGCGACCCTGGTGACCAGCGACGTGCCCTGATACGCGGCGAAGGCGAGTGCCGCGGTCGCCGAACCGGCGAGCAGGTCGTCGGTGAGGTACAGGGCCGACCAGTTGCCCACCGCCAGGTCGACGGCGAAGACGAACGCCGCCGCGATCCCGAGCGCGAGATACGCGCGCAACGCGACGGCCGGTCCGGGTGCGGCGGTCTCGATGGGACTGCTCTCCGCGTCCCGCGCGCCGAGCAGCCCCGGCCCCAGCGCCCAGCCGAGCAGCAGCACGATCGCCGCGGCCACCAGCAGCGATTCCCGCAGCGTCACCTCCAGCGCCTCGCACCCCGAGACGAACAGCGCCCCGGCAATGGTTCCGGCGCTCCACGCGGCGTAGAACGACGACAGGATGAACGTCCCGTACCCGTGCTGGATGAACACCGCCTGCATGTTGGTGCCGGCGTCGACGATCCCCACCGCGGTCCCGTAGCAGCCGAGCGCTGCCACCAGCAGGGCCGTGTTCGGCGCGAACGCCGCCGCCGAGCCGGTGACGGCCACGAGCAGCAGCCCGATCCGCACCGCCGCGCGGCTGGACCAGCGCAGCGCCAGCCGCTCCGCCAGCACGCTGCCGCCGCCCGCCAGCAACGAGATCAGCACCACCGAGACGGCGATCACCCCGTCCGAAAGGCCGAAATGCTCCTTCTGCTGCGGCAATTCGGTCAGCACGACGGCGAGGAAGAAGCCCTGCGAACCGAACGCGAACGAGTTCGCGATCCGGGCGCGCCGCAGGACGGGCGCGATCGAACTCATGGGCGCAGGGTAGCCGGGCAGTGGCGACGGCGCGCGGCGACCCCGGCCGGGGCGATCGGCCACGGTGATCGGACGGCACGTCCGGAAGCGCGGCCTGGCCGCCGCCGGTGATCGGTGTCACTATCGAAGGGCCGCAACAACACTCGCGAACCGAGGGGGAACCGACCGGATGAGAGAGCTGCCCGCGGACTTCTTTCACACCCCGCATGCCTTCTACCAGCAGTTGCGCGCCGAGGGGCCGGTGCACCGGATCCGCTTGCGAACCGGCGTTCGCGCCTGGCTGGTGGTCGACTACGACGCCGCCAAGCAGGTGCTGCGCCATCCCGACGTCCGCAAGGACCCGCGCACTCCGGTGGGCGCCCACGCACGGCGATCAGCCTCGGGCGACAGCGGCGTCACCGCGGTCAACCAGCGCCTGAGCCACCATCTGCTCAACGCCGACCCGCCGCGGCACTCGCGGCTGCGCAAACTCGTCACCCCGGCGTTCGCACCCGCGCGAACAGAGGCCCTCGCGGCACGGATCTTTACGATCGCGGAGGATTTGCTCGACGCGATGGATCGCACCGCGGGAGCGGGGCCCGTCGACCTGCTCGCGGAGTACGCCTTCCCGCTGCCCATCACCGTGATCTGCGAACTGCTCGGCGTGCCGGTCGAGGACCGCGCGCGGTTCCGGGAGTGGTCGGCGGCCGTGGTGGACAGTCCCATGTCCACCCCGGAGAGTATGCGCACCGCGACCGACGCCATCGTCGACTATTTCGATGGGCTGATCGCCCGACGGCGCGCGGAGGGGCCGGGCGAGGATCTGATCTCGCAACTGCTGCTCGTCACCGAGGAGGGGGACCGGCTCAGCCACGACGAGCTGATCTCGATGGCCTTCCTGATCCTGGTGGCCGGTCACGAGACCACGGTGAACCTGATCGGCAACAGCGTGCTGGAACTTCTGGCCGATCCGTCCCGCTATCAGGCCCTGCGCGAGGACCCAGCGGGCGTCGCACCGCTGGTGGAGGAGATGCTGCGCTACAACGGACCGGTCAATGTGGCCACCCTGCGGTACACCGCCGCGCCGGTGCGGCTGGGTGACAGCGTCATCCCGGCGGGGGAGCTGGTGCTGGTCTCGGTGGCATCGGCCAATCACGACGAACAGCACTTCACCGCGCCCGGGGCATTCGACCCGGGTCGCGGTGCGAACGGTCACCTGGCCTTCGGCCACGGCATCCACTACTGCCTCGGGGCGGGTCTGGCGCGGCTCGAGGCCCGCGTCGCGCTGACCAGTCTGGTGCGGCGCTATCCGCTGCTGCGGCCCGCCTTCGACGACGTGGACCTGCGGTGGCGGGAAAGCATCCTGATCCGCGGGCTGCTCGAGCTTCCCGTCGTTGCGGCGAGTGCGCCCGCAGTACGCTGAAGAGCGGATTCGGTCGACCGACTTTGCTGCGCGCCGCAGGCGACGTAGTCTCCTGCGCATGACAAGCGGAAGCCGCATCGGGATCGTCGGTGCGGGTATCGCAGGTCTCGCCTGCGCGAAAGTGCTGAAACAGGAGGGTTTTCCGGTCGAGATTTTCGACCGCGCACCCGATATCGGTGGCGTGTGGAGCGCGACCCGGCGATACCCGGGACTGCAAACGCAGAACTCCAAGGACACGTATCACTTCTCCGACTTCCCCATGCCCGCCGACTACCCGCGCGTCCTCGACGGGCCGCACATGCAGGCCTATCTGGCCGCCTACGCCGAGCACTTCGGGCTGACCGAGCACCTGCGGTTGCGCACCGAGGTGGTGGCCGCCGATCCGGTGGACAGCGGCTGGTTGCTGGAAATTCGCGACGAGAGCGGAATTCATCGGGCGTCGTGCGACCACCTGGTGATCGCCAACGGCATATTCAGCGACCCGGCGATGCCGGAGTATCGCGGCGCGGACTGGTTCCGCGCGGCCGGCGGGCGCCTGTGCCACTCCTCGGAGTTCACCGATCTGGAGTCGGTGCGCGGCAAGTCGGTCGTCGTGGTGGGTTACGGCAAGTCCGCCTGCGACATCGCCACCGCGGTCAGCGAGGTCGCGGCCTCCACCTCGGTGGTGGCCCGTCGACTGCTGTGGAAGATGCCGCGCAAGCTGGCCCGGGTGATCGACTACGAACGGCTGATGCTGACTCGCTTCGGTGAGGCGCACTTCCATTACCTGCGGCCCCGCTGGATGGACCGATTCCTGGACGGTCCCGGGGAATCGTTCCGGACCAGCAACTTCGACCTGATCCAAGAACTCGTCACCAAGCACTCCCAGCTGCGCGAACTCGGCTTGGTGCCGGGCGGGCGGTTCCAGGAGATCGCCGACAGCACCGTGAGCCTGGTGAGCGATGGCTTCTACGAGCAAGTGGCCAACGGACGCATCACGGTGCACCGGGACACGACGATCACCGAGATGGGCGGCGGTCCGAAGGCGGCGCCCGGGATCCGGCTGTCCACCGGGCAGGTGCTGCAGGCGGACGTCGTGATCTGCGCGACCGGGTTCCAGCAGCGCGTGCCCTTCCTCACGCCGTACATCCAGCGCCGGCTCACCGACGAGCACGGCAACTTCCGCCTGCACCGCCAGATCCTGCCGCTCGAGGTTCCGAACCTGACCTTCGCCGGCTACAACTCGTCGGTCATCAGCACGCTGAACGCCGAGGTCGCCGCGCACTGGACCGCCGCGCTGCTCACCGGCAGGCTCGATCTGCCCTCCGCCGAGAAACTCGACGAGCAGATCGACGCCCGCCTGCGCTGGATGGAGGAACGTACGCCCGGCCACCACGCACACGGCACGGCGGTCGTCCCGTTCTCCATCCAGAATATCGACGAGATGCTCGGCGACCTGAAGTTCCGTCTGCCCCTGCACACGCGTCTGGCGCAGGTGTTCCGCCGGATCAAGCCGGAGTCCTACCGGGGACTGGCCACCCGCCGCAAGCCGGGGCCGGGACCGGTCGCGCCGCCGACCACCCCGGTCGAGGCGGAACTGCTTCCCTACGAGGGCGGCGGCGGCCGAGTCAGCCGCTAGGCTTCCGTTGCCGCCCCGGCCAGGCGGCGATCCGCCCTATGGTGGGGTATGTGGCGCGCGGAGTGATCCGGCGCGCCGGTTCCGGTTCCATCGTGCGATGCGGTAGGCGGCGGGCAGGTTTGCGCCCCGCGCGCAGCGACTCCTCCGGTCGCCGGTCAGCGGAGGGGGGTGTGCGCACAATTGCATCGACTGCCGAACTGGGGCGTCGCCCGACGAAATCGCGCCGGGGCGTCCGGCAAGTTGCGGGGCTCGGTGCGAACAGCCGTTTCCGACGTCGTCGCCCGAGCGGCCCAGTGCCGACGTGCGTAGTGCATATCCGGAGGTCATCGGGTACATGAACACGAGGGACGGCGTTATGGCGTGCTCGATCGTGGACGATTCGGCCGACGACTGTCCGGAGTTGCCGCCGGGGTGCGACTCGCCCCCGCTTGTCGCCCGCGCAATACCGGGGCCCGCTGTTTGCGTTGGCGATAATCCAAGGGTGGAAGCGCTGGACATGAATCTCCTCGTGGCCCTCGACGCACTGCTGGACACCCATAGCGTCACCCTGGCCGCGCAGCGCCTACACACCTCGCCGCCCGCGATGAGCCGGACGCTGGCCAGATTGCGCGGCGTGCTCGGCGACCCGTTGCTCGTACGCGCGGGTCGAAACCTGGTGCCGACACCAAGGGCCCTGGAATTGCGCTACGAGGTCAGCACCCTGGTCGAGCAGGGACGCGCGCTGCTGACACCGCGCGACGACCTCGACCCGGCGGCGCTGCGCCGGACGTTCGCCGTGCAGGCGGGCGACATGGTGCTCACCGAACTGGCCGGGCCCCTGCTGTCGGCCGTACGCGCCCAGGCGCCGGGCGTCACGCTGCGCTTCCTGTCCGACTCCCTGGAGGGCACCGCCGCGTTGCGCGACGGACGTGTCGATCTCGAAGTCGGAGTGATCGACCACACCGACCCGGAGACGACCGTGCGCAGAGTGCTCACCGACCGCGTGATCGGCGTCGCCGCCGCCGACCATCCCCTGGTCACCGATCGCGTCACCGTCGCCGCGTACGCCGCCGCACCGCATCTGAGCATTTCGCGCAACGGCCGTTCGCACGGCCCGATCGACGACCGTCTCGCCCTGCACGGCCGCACCCGGCGAGTGGTCGCCACCGTGCCGACACTGACCAGCGCGCTGTTCGCGGTGCGCGGCACCGACCTGGTCTGCTCCGCGCCCGCCATGCTGAGCGCCGCCACGCTACCGGCGATCGGATTGGGCGCCTTCGAGATACCGCTGCCGCTGCCGGAGGCCGCGATCGGGATGGCGTGGCATCCGCGCAACACCGCCGACGGAGGGCATCGCTGGCTGCGCGATCTCGTCCAGGAGATCCTGCTGCGTTCGGCGGGCGCGGCGCGTCCGCCGAAGCGGCGGCGCGTCAGAGTGGCTCAGGACACCGGCGGCGGGCTGGAGAGCCGATAGTCGGCCGGCCTGCGCTGCGCTTCGGTGCGCTCGGAGGAGTATCCGTTCGAGGTCGAGTCGAACAGGTCGGAGCGTCCCAGCGGGGCCGCGGCCGTGCGCTTGAGCTCGTCGAGCATGGCTTGCAGCTTGTCCACGTGGGTGTTCTCGACCGCTGTCCGGTCGTCCTCACCGGCGCGGTGCGCACCGGTGAGTCCGGTGACCGGTGTCGCCCCGTTCTCCGATCCGCTGTGCTGAGTGCTCGGGGTGGACGCGACGATGCTCTCGTACGCGGCGTTCTCGGTGGGGGAGTAGGTGGCCGGCTCGCGTGTCTCCCGCTGACCGGTACTCGGATCGCGCGGTGCCGGCGGGGTGAAAGGCGACACGGGTTCCCGCGGTGTCGGCGTGGTGAAAGCGGGCTCACGCGAGGGCGGCGCGGTGAAGTTCGACGCCGGTTCGCGGGGTGCGGTGAAGTTCTGGCCGGAGGAGACGCTCGGATCCAGCGCGGTGAGCGTGGGCTCGCGCGGCGGTGTGAAACCCGTCTGCGCGGCGGAATTCGGTTCGGCCGCCGCGTGCACCGGCTCCCTGGGTGTGCTCTGCGGTCGCGCGCCGTTGCGGGAAACGGCCGCTTCGCCGGCATCGCTCTTTCGCGCCGCGGGTTCGGCGCCGCCGTGCTCCGCCTTGCGTGCGTTCGCCCGTCCCGCGGCCGCCCGGGGAAGCGAGCCTGCCGGGCGCTGCGCCGTCCGATCCTCCGGAGCCGGGTCGTCGCCGGATTCCAGGAGCTGCACCCTGGTGTCGAGACCCGAGATATCCTGTGCGGCACGGAAAGCCCACGCCTCGAGTTTGGCCAACCGTCCCTCGGCGGTTGGTTCGCTCACCACGGTCTGCGCGCCATCGATCCGGGCCGCCACCGCGTCCAGCTTCTCGCTGACCTCTCGGAGAGCCGACGCGATACTCGACAACATCGCGCCGATCGACTCGCCGGTCTGCTGACCGTGCTCCATCCAGTACCTACTTCCCCGTATCGGCCCAGCTCGCACTCGGCCGGACGATTCTATCCGCCCAGTTGGACATCCGCGGCTCGCGAAGTATCGGCGGCGCACCGATCCATGACCTGATCGAAGCAGCCTAGGCCCCCGGAATTACCCCCCTGCAGGCGGATTACGCGGCGACCCGGTTTGTCCGGAAACAGGCCGACGCATCTGATCGGTCATTATCCGCATGATCCGCGCCCTCCGCGACTCCGCGCTCCGGACGGCCGCCGTGAGCTGCGTTACGCAGGCCGCGAGTTCGCCCGGATGCCCGGCGGCCGGCGCGTCATGGGATGGCGGCAACTGTCAATTCGCCGATACCGGACTGCCCGGTGCGGGCCCGTGGCATGATGAAAATCCTTGTGCCACAGAGAACAACGCCAATTCTGCTGATCGATTACCTGCGCGGCACACCCGAGCGCGGGGTGAACGGGGCTGGCGAGGTAGCCGAGTCTGACGCACTCTTGATCTATGGCGTAGGTCGCCGGGCCTGCGGTGGTTTGTGCAGGGGAGTGGTCGCGTGAGAACGAAGCAGCGGGCGGAGATCGCCTGCGGGCGCCGGGCGATGCTCGCCGAGTTGGGTATCGGAGAGGCTTCCGGCCGTACGCGTGGGTCGAAAGCCGGTTATGCCTGCGGGTGCCCGGAATGCGCCGCCGCCCAGTGGGATACGCGGCGGCTCAAGTACTGGTTGTGCGGCAGGCTGCTCGCCTACGGGGCCGACGAGGCCGAGGTGGATCGGCGCATCGGCACGTTGCCGGTGGACGTGTACTGGCGCAAGGGCGACCGGGTGTACGCGATCGAGGTGCGCAGCGGCCCGCTGGAACGGGGCCTCGCCCAGGAGCACACCGAGCGGCTGCGCGCCGCCGGCTGCACGGATGTGCTGTGGCTGTGCCCGCCCGGCTACTGGGTGCCGTACCTGCACGCTCTCGGCATCGCCGACTTCGCGCCCGCCGCCTGTGATTACCGCGCGGTCACCGGTGTGCTGGACACCGAGCACGCCATGGCGGCGCCGCGGCGGGAGCCGGTCGAACTGCGCGAGTTCATCGCGGGCTGGGTACGCGGCGAGTACGTCTGGGGTTATCGGGACGAGAGGACAGGAGGCTGGGCTACCGTGACCGACTGGGAATACCACACGAAGACGCAGGCCATGGTCATCGCCCGGCAGCGCCAGGAACTGGTCAACCAGCGCACGGCGCTGGCGGTGACCCGCAAATCATTGCGCGACAGGCAGAAACACCTGCTGAAGCTGACCACGCGACTGGAACGCGCGGAGCTGGCCGCCCAGAAGCAGGCCGACGCCCTCGCTACCGCCCAGCGCACGATCGCCGATCACGATCGACTCGACAAGGCGCTGCGCAACACGATCGCCAATCTCGAGGTGACCATCGGCCGCTGGCAGCTGATCACGATCTGCGCGATGCTGCTGATCGTCACGTTCCTGGCGGCGGCGATGGTGGTGCGCTGAGCCGGAAGGGCGCCCGCTCCCACCGCCATTCGTGGCGCAGCACCAGCGCGAGGAAGTCCAGCAGTTCCAGGCCGGTCTTCGCACGCACTTCGCGGAGCGCGGCCCAGTGCACGGTGCCGCGCTCGACGAGGTCGCGCAGCATCCGCTCGCTGGTGGCGTCGACGGGGCGTGCGCGCAGATCGGGAACGCCGATGCGGCTGCCGGTCCAGACCAGCCAGCCCCAGCCGTTGGCGTGCGCGTGTGCTCGACCGGCGGCGGCCTTCACCCGGTTGACGTGGAAGCCGACGTGCCCGAGCGCGGCGACGTCGATCAAGACCGTGCGGCCGTCGGTGAGCCGGGCGACGATGCTGGGATAGTGCACCCGTTCCGCGCCGTCGAGGTCGTAGACGACCGCCGCGGGTTGCTCCTGAAAAGTCTCGACCAGATCGCTGGCGTTGAGGATCCAGAGCAGCCTGGCCTCCAAACCGGAGTCGAACGGCACGTCGCGACCGACCTTGTCCAGGTAGAAGCGCCCGCGGCCGTCGTCGTCGCTGTCCACGGTGCGCGCGGAGACGGTGGGGACCGCGGCCGCGGCGCCTGCCCGAGGCCAATCGACCTGGCTCAGCCAAGGATTCAGCTGACTCGTCGCCCGCGGCTCGGCATCGTGCAGCTTCGCCAGGCGCCGGTTGGTCTTCTTCTGCCAGGCGGCGATGCGCTGAGTGACGAACCCGGCGATCCGCTTGGCGTCCTCGGCCGCGTGCCCGGCCAGCCGCAGCTTCAGGTACGACAGCTCGGTCGCGGCGATGTCCGTGTCGGTCGCGTAGGTCTCCACCAGGAGCGCGCGCACCAGCTGCCGGTCCCTGGCGTCGAGCGGATAGCGCGCGGACAGGACCGCGGCGGCGTGATGGCCGGACAGTTGCGCCATCCGGATCATCTGCCCGACCGCTTTGGTGTGCAGTTGCCGCACCCGGTCGCGGGAAAGGTCGTAGCGAGCGCCGATCCGGGCCAGCGTCTCCGGTTTCTCCCCACCCACCCCGAGCCGAGCCGTCAGCAGGTCACCGTCCTTGGCCTTGTGGTCGGCGTGCAAAGCGATCAACTCGCCGAGCACCTCGTTGACCTCTTCGAGTTCGAACGAGATGTCATCTCGCAGATCGAGCGATTCGGGATCGTCGTCGTCCGGCGCCGCTCCTTGCGCGACCTCCGCACTGATCGTCACGCGACAACCCCCTGACTCGGCTCCGGCACTGTGCGCCACAGCGTATCCCCACCCACCGACACCGGACCGCCGCCGCGACCACCCGCGAACATCGCGCCACAACGATCGAAGCGGGGACTGGGTGCGGGATCTGCGCGACGAGTGCGTCGAGGCCGAGGTGCCGTTCTTCGTCAGCTTCTCTGCGCCATGACTGGCGCAAGCCATGATGAGGTGCTGGGTTTGTCAGGCGCTGCGCAGCCGAATTCTTCGGGTCGCGTCGAGATGCCGGTCGACGGTGAATTGTGCGGTGGTGCCGACGGCGGGGGGCGTGCCGGACCAGGACAGGACGGACCAAAGGCCATCGAATGCGACGACGTATTCGCGGTTGCTGGGGAAGACGTCGGTGACCTCGGCGGTGACTGCGGAGCCGACGGGGTGGCGGTTCTTGGCGGCCCACCATTCGGACTCGCTCATGGCGGGGAACCTTGTTGTGCTCGATCGGAAGGCGGGATCGAGAGGCCAGAGGCGAACCTGGCCGCGTGTGTGCTGGAGGACCTCGAACTCGGTCACTGTGCCGACAGCGGGCCATTGGTCGGCGGTAAACGGCAGATTCAGGATGTCGACGAATCCGGAGGGTGGATGGCCAAAGTCGACGAACAGTCCGACGACGCCGGGTCGCGGAATCAGCGTGACCACTCCGGTGACATGGTCGCCGATCGGATAAAGGCTGTGAGCGGCGTTGAGTTCCTCTTCGAGCTGGGGGTCGGGTTCGATCATCGTTGGACTATTTCAACGATCACTTCTGCCGATTGTCAATGATCAGGACTTGGTGGGAGATCAGTCCCGACCATTGCCCATGGTGCATTCGCGGTGCGGTCAACTGGGCAGCGGGGCGGCCGGACCCGAAGCACCACGGCCGCAGCCTTGACAGAGCTGCGCCACCAGCGGTGGCGTGTTCGCGCGTGGGGGCCGCGCTCAGTGCTGGATGGGAGTCACGAGCATTGGCGGTGGTCCAGGCACGCGAGTTCGCCGACGGGCCGGATCGCGTGGCGCGGGTGCAGCACGTTGCTAGGGTCCATCGCGCGGCCGATGCCGCGGCGACCAAGAGGGCCCGGGGCGGACATCGCAACGGATAGAGATCGCGGATTCTTCCATCCGTCGTTGCCAGTTCGACCTGGCACACCCAGCAACGCCGCCGGTCATCGAAACGCTGCGCCGCCTCGAACATGGCGAATATGGAGTGGCCGACGGCGGGTACGACCAGGCAATGTATGAGCTGAGTCTCTGGTGCCGACAACAGTGGGGATCGGCAAACGCGACACCCGAGCCGCACATCTTGGCGACGTTCGGATTCGCGAGATGGAACCCCAGTGGACACACCTGGCACGGAGAAGAAAGAAGACCGGGCAAGCAAGTGCACCGGTCTCGCATATGGGAGTGGTCCCAGCTGGGATCGAACCAGCGACCTTCCGCGTGTGAGGCGGACGCTCTCCCGCTGAGCTATGAGACCTGATATTTTTCCGGCGGCTCGGGGTGCCCTCCGGACGAGACGAAACATTAGCACGCGCCACCGGCGGTTCACCAAATCGCCATCCGGACAGAGACGGTTCGGCGGAACCTCCACTCATCCGGCGACCCTTTTCGCCCAGCCGCACGCCCGCCGCTATGCGTTCGCGACCGGTCGCCGACTCGACGTCCGCGCCGGTGGAAGCGACGACCGGAGCCTCCCCTCCCCCATCCACCACATGCGCCACCGGCGTCACACCATTCAACTTCTCGATTTCCGCCGTTCTACCAGCGGATTTGTGCCTTTCACCGAGCGTCCGCTAATGTTCTGTCTCGCACCACGGAGGCCGGAAACGAGCCCCGGGAGGCAGAATGCGGATGTAGCGCAGCTGGTAGCGCATCACCTTGCCAAGGTGAGGGTCGCGGGTTCGAATCCCGTCATCCGCTCGAGAGGTAGGGCCAGGCAAAATAACGCCGTCCCCCTTTGCGCGGTGGAGTGGCCGAGTGGTGAGGCAACGGCCTGCAAAGCCGTGCACACGGGTTCGATTCCCGTCTCCACCTCGCGCGATTAGCTCAGCGGGAGAGCGCTTCCCTGACACGGAAGAGGTCACTGGTTCAATCCCAGTATCGCGCACCACCGTCTCACGAGGTCAGGCCCGGTTTTCACCGGGTCTGATTTTGTTTGTGCCCAACGCGTGTAAAACGCACAGGCTCAGCAACATCTTTTTGCTATCCGGGACGGACGGCATCCCAGGGCACCCACTGCCGCATGGTGATCTCGGTGGGGCCGTTGTCAGTGCGCAGTTCGATCTCGAGGTACCCGGGCATGTCCCCCTCGAACACGCGGCCTCGACACCAGCCCTCAGTTGCGCTGTGACCTGAGTCACATTATGGTAGCGGTTGCTGTCATCGCGACCGGAAACCTTTTCACACGCTTTGGGAAGTCTTTACTATTGTCGCGACCGCCGTGTCAGGGGTCGTGCTCCACCGACGGGGACGGCCCGAGCTTCGCCCGCCGCTCGCCTTCGATGCCAAGAACATGTTTGACCGATGAACCGGGACCACCACCCGGCGAAGGAGAAAATATGTCCACCGACACCGATTCCGCACCCCGGACGTCGCCGCACGCGCACATGGCCGATCGGCTGACCCGGATCGCCCGTAACGATCTACCCGCGTCGATCGTGGTTTTCCTTGTCGCCCTTCCCCTTTCGCTCGGCGTGGCGGTGGCCGCCGGTGCTCCGGTCGCCGCGGGTTTGATCGCGGCCGTAATCGGCGGCGTGGTGGCGGGGCTCCTCGGCGGTTCCTCGATCCAGGTCAGCGGGCCCACCGCGAGCCTCACCGTGGTCGTCGCCGAGAGCGTGCACCAGTTCGGCTGGGCCGCAACGTGCTTCATCACCGTCGGCGCGGGCGTGCTGCAGATACTGTTCGGGCTGAGCCGGGTCGCGCGCGCCGCGCTGGCCATCGCCCCGGTGGTCGTGCACGGCATGCTGGCGGGCATCGGTGTGGTGATCGCGCTGCAACAGGTGCACGTGCTGCTCGGCGGGAACTCGCTGAGTTCGTCGTTCGCCGCGCTGGCCGCCCTGCCGCAACAGCTGACGTCGGTACGCACGGGCGACCTGTGCGTCGGGCTCGTCGTGATCGTCATCCTGATCGCCTGGCGATTCGCGCCGCCGCGGGTGCGCCTGATCCCCGGACCGCTCGTCGCCGTGGTCACCGCCACGCTGCTGGCGCTCGTCCTGCCCACGCACGTCGAGCGGATCGTGCTGAACGGCTCGTTGCTGGACTCCCTGGGCCTGCCCGCCGTCCCCTCCGGCGGCACGACCGCCGTCATCACGACGATGGTGACGATCGCGCTCATCGCCAGCGTCGAGAGCCTGCTGTCGGCCGTCGCGGTGGACAAGATGCGGCCGGGCCACCGCACCGACTTCGACCGGGAGTTGATCGGTCAGGGGTCGGCCAACGTCGTGTCCGGCCTGCTCGGCGGCCTGCCGATCGCCGCCGTCATCGTGCGCAGCATCACCAACGCGAACGCGGGCGCCCGCAGCCGGGCGTCGACCGTGCTGCACGGTGTCTGGATCCTGCTGTTCGCGGTGGCGCTGGCCGGGCTCGTACGGCAGATACCGACCGCCGCGCTGGCCGGACTGCTCATCTTCGTGGGCGCGCAACTGATCAAACTCGCGCATATCCGGCTGGCCAGACGAGCGGGCGAGATGTACGTCTACCTGGCGACTGTGCTGGGCGTGGTTTTCCTGAATCTGTTGCAGGGCATGGTGATCGGTCTGGTGCTCGCGTTCGCGCTGCTGCTGTGGCGGGTGGTGCGCGTGACGATCGTGGCGGCCCCCGTCCCCGGCTCGCGACGGTGGGTGGTCAGCATCGATGGCACGTGCACCTTCTTGGCCTTGCCGAAGCTGACCGCGGAACTGGCGAAGGTTCCGGCGGGCGCGGATGTGACCGTCGAGATGACCGTCGATTTCCTGGACCATGCCACGCACGAGTTCCTCACCGAATGGGCCAGGGAGCGTGAATCCGGCTCCGCGACCGTGGAATTCGCCGAACTTGGTAGCGCGCGGATGGCCACCGCCTTGGCCGGACCGCCCGAGCGCAGGCACGTGCGCCAGGTCATCGACCAGGTGATCGGGCCGTGGCGGCGCTCGGGCAACGGGGAGGACCGCATCGCGGCGGGCATCGCCGCCTATCACCGCGGCCACGCCCACGTGCTGCGCCCGCATCTGGACAAGCTGCGCCATCGGCACGACGCCGACTCGTTCTTCCTGACCTGCGCGGACGCGCGGATCGTGCCGAACGTCATCACCAACAGCGGACCGGGCGACCTGTTCACCGTGCGCAACGTGGGCAACCTGGTGCCGGTGCGCGGGGAGGACGTCTCGGTGGAGGCGGCCCTGATCTACGCGTTGGAGCGGCTGGTTGTGCGCGCGGTCGTGGTATGCGGTCATTCCGGCTGCGGTGCGATGGAGGCGCTGCACCGCGAGGTGCGTCCCGGGACCGGTCTCGGCGACTGGCTCGCACACGCGCGCCCGAGCCTGGAGCGCTACCGGCTGGGGCATCCGGTAGCCGCCGCCGCGGCCGTCGCGGGGTTCGGCGAGGTGGACCAGCTGGGCATGGTGAACGTGGCGGTGCAGCTGGAGACGCTGCACGCGCACCCGGTCGTGCGCCGGGGGATCGAGGAGCGGGGCGTAGTGGTGTCGGGGTTGTTCTTCGATCTCGCCACGGCCCGCGTGATCGAGGTCATGGTCGACGGCATCGCGGAGTTCGGCGACCGGGAGAGGCGGATCGCGGCGGAACCGGTCTGACCAGGCGATGTTCGGTGCGTCACGGTGATAACGACGAGAGGACAGTGGGGAACTACACACAATCGGCGAACTTCTCAGGCTTTGCTAAGTCTTTACCAATACAATTGTCCGTGTTTACATCTCGACTCATCGCTGTGTCGGGACTGCTTCACCGCGAGATGCCGGTTCGCGGTCTTGTGCCCTGCTGGACATGTTGATCGTCAACCGACCTCGGCGAATCAGCCGAGTCGGCGAAGGAGAGTCATGGCTATCGATCACGATTTAGCCCCGCCACCGTCCGTACCCGCACCGGCGGACCCGGGCCGCAGTTCCGGACCGCTGTCCGACCGCTTCACCGAGATCCTCCGCCACGATGTACCCGCCTCGATCGTGGTTTTCCTTGTCGCGCTACCACTTTCGCTGGGCATCGCGATCGCCTCCGGAGCCCCCGTCGCCGCCGGGCTCATCGCCGCCGTGATCGGCGGTATCGTCGCCGGAACGCTCGGCGGGTCGGTCCTCCAGGTGAGCGGCCCCGCCGCGGGCCTCACCGTGGTCGTCGCCGAGACGATCAATCAATTCGGCTGGCGCACCACGTGTTTCATCGTCTTCGCGGCCGGTGTGCTGCAGATCCTGCTCGGGCTCAGCCGGGTGGCCAGAGCGGCGCTCGCCGTGGCGCCCGTGGTGGTGCACGCGATGCTCGCCGGTATCGGCATCACGATCGCGCTGCAGCAGATCCATGTGCTGCTCGGCGGTTCCTCGCACAGCTCGGCTTGGCGCAACATCACCGAGCTGCCCGGGCAACTGTTGTCCCTGCACGGCGGCGGCACGCTGATCGGCGCGGTCGTGATCGCCATCATGCTCGGCTGGAAATACCTGCCCGCCAAGGTGCGCGTGGTGCCGGGCCCATTGGTCGCGGTGCTCGTGGGCACGGCGTTGTCGGTGGTGTTGCCGCTGAATGCCGAGCGCATCGTGCTCAATGGCTCGCTGTTCGACGCCATCGGCCTGCCCGCGCTGCCCAGCGGCGATTGGTCGGGTCTGGCTCTGGCCGTCCTCACCATCGCCCTGATCGCCAGCGTGGAGAGCCTGCTGTCCGCGGTGGCCGTGGACAAGATGCACTCGCGCAAGCGCACCGACTTCGATCGCGAGCTGATCGGCCAGGGTTCGGCGAATGTGCTGTCCGGCCTGCTCGGCGGACTGCCCGTCACCGGCGTGATCGTGCGCAGCGCCACCAACGTGCAGGCGGGAGCGCACAGCCGCGCCTCCGCGATCCTGCACGGCGTCTGGCTGCTGGTGTTCGCCGTGGCGCTGGTATCCGTGGTGGAGCAGATCCCGAAGGCCGCGCTGGCCGGTCTGCTCATCGTGATCGGCACCCAGCTGGTCAAGTTGGCCCACATCAAACTGGCCCGGCGCACCGGTGACCTGCTGATCTACGCCGTCACAGTGCTCGGGGTGGTATTCCTGAACCTGCTGGAGGGCGTGCTGATCGGCCTCGGCCTGGCCTTCGGGCTGCTGCTGTGGCGGGTCGTCCGAGTGACGGTCAGGGCCGAGCAGGTCCCCGGTACACAGCGCTGGCTCTTCGCCATCGACGGCTCGGCAACCTTCCTCGCACTGCCGAAGCTGTCGGCGCAGTTCGCGAAGATCCCACCGGGAGCCGACGTCACGGTGGAGATGACCGTCGACTTCCTCGATCACGCGGCGTTCGAGGCCATCGAGGAGTTCGCCCGCCAGCAGGTGAACAGCGGAGGCAGCGTCGATTTCGTGGAGATCGGCGGAGCCAGGATGGCCCACGCAGGCGCGCAACCGCCCGCGCGGAGCTTCGCGCGCTCGGTCTGGGACGAGATCCTCGGCCCCTGGCGACGCGACGAGCGGCACGAGAATCCGGTCGCGGCCGGCGTCGCGGCCTACCACCGCAGCCACGCGCACGTGGTCCGGCCCCACCTGGACGAGTTGCGCGACACGCAGGACCCGGATTCGTTCTTCCTGACCTGCTCGGACTCGCGGATCGTGCCGAACATCATCACCAACAGCGGACCGGGCGACCTGTTCACCGTGCGCAACGTGGGCAACCTCGCGCCCGCCGAGGGGGACGCGTCGGTCGAGGCGGCGCTGGTGTTCGCGCTCGAGCAGTTGAACGTCCGCTCGATCGTGGTCTGCGGGCATTCCTCCTGCGGCGCGATGAAGGCGCTGCACACCGGCGCCGAGGTACCCGGCGTGGACGCCTGGCTCGCGCATGCGCGCCCGAGCCTGGAGCGATTCCGCGCGGGCCATCCGGTCGCGGCCGCGGCACAGGAGGCCGGTTTCGGCGAGGTCGACCAGCTGGCAATGGTGAACGTCGCGGTGCAGCTCGAGTTGCTGCACCGGCACCCTGCGGTGCGCAAGGCGATCGCCGAGCGCGGCGTCACGGTGTCGGGCCTGTTCTTCGACATCGCCAGCGCCCGGGTCGTCGAGGTGACCGAGAACGGCATCGCGCATATCGATGACGCGGGCCATCAGCACACTCCCGAACTCGTGTGATCGACGGGGATGGGTGATCCCGCCCGGGCGCGCCGCCCGGGCGGGATCGCTGTATCCGGACGGTCGAGAGCAGATTCGGTCCGCCGGATTGCTCGTACCCTGGGAACGTGACCGCAGACCTGGAAACGAGCTCCGACGATCCGACCCGCTGGCGCGCCTTCCGCGCCGGCCTCGAACGACGGCCTAAGCTCTACCTCGTCTACCGGATCGTCGTCGCGGTCGTCGGTATCGCCGTGCTCGCGGTCGGCGTGCTCGCGATCCCCTATCCCGGTCCCGGCTGGGCGATCGTGTTCGCCGGACTCGGCATTCTTGCCACCGAATTCGCTTGGGCGCGTAGCGCATTGGCCTGGTTACGGGACCGGTACCGGCAATTGATGGACTGGTATCGCAGGCAGGGCAGGCCCGTGCAGGCCGTCGGGGCGATCGGGACCGCCGCGTTGGTCGTGGCGACGCTGTGGATATTGGGAACCTTCGGGCTAGTGGGTAGTTGGATCGGAGTCGAATGGGAATGGCTGCGCAGCCCCCTGCAACGGTGACCACCGTTCCGGGGCGCGTGCTCACCGAACCGGAATGGCTGGCCGCGCGCATCGCGGAGATGGGCCATTCCTGGGGGACCACGTCGCCGCGGATCGCGGGCACGCTCTGGTGGTGCATGGTCGCCTCCGCTCTGGTGGAGCAGCTCGCGCGGGCCTACGCGGACGACGAGGACGCCCCCGTCCCCGCGCTGGACCGGCTGGAGTGCGAGGTGCGCCCGGACGGTGGCGTCGAGCGCGTGCGCGTGCCCGCGCACGATGTTCCCTCCGTCAGCGGCGCGACGGCGCTGCGCGACACGCTCGGCGTCGTGATCCCGCCGGTCGCCGAGGTGTCCGGCGCGGGAGTCCCCGCGCTGTGGGCGATCGCCGCCGACGCGATCGGCAACCGCGCGCTCGACGCCGGTTCGCCGGAAGCGGGGGCGCGGCTGGCAGCCGACATCGCGGGCAAACTCCCGGTGCCGCGGTTCGTGGAGATCGGCGGACGCACCTTCGTCCGGCGCATTTCCTGCTGCCTGGTGTTCGAGGTGCCGGGTTGCCAGATGTGCACCAGCTGCCCGAAGCGGCCCGCGGCCGAACGGGCCGCACTGCTCGCGGACCTGGCCGCCGAAAACTGAGCAGAGCAACCTGCGCGAGGCGCAAGTGGTTTCCCGCGCCACCCGACCGGTACGGCCAAAGGCCCGAAGCGGCAGGACAGCGGCGGGACAGTAGCATGGTCGCGCCGGACGAACTTGCGATCGGCCACCATCAAGCGGGCCCTGCCCGCACACGAGAACGCCAAGGAGAGCGCAGCCGTGACCACCTCAGCCCCCATCAGCCCAGTCACCCTCGTCCGGGTGCCGGGCGGGACGACGGCGGGCGCCGCGGTGCGCGAGGCGGGCCTGCCGACCAAGGGGCCGGAGACCGTCGTGGTCGTCCGGGTGGACGGTGAGCTCAAGGACCTCTCCTGGACCCCGGCCGACGACGTGGACGTGGAGCCGGTCGCGGCGAACACCGCCGAGGGCCGCAACGTCATCCGGCACTCCGCCGCGCATGTGCTCGCCCAGGCCGTGCAGCAGGAGTTCCCCGAGGCCAAGCTGGGCATCGGGCCCTACATCAAGGACGGGTTCTACTACGACTTCCGCGTCGAACGGCCGTTCACCCCGGAGGATCTGGCGAAGCTGGAATCCCGGATGAAGAAGATCGTCAAAGGCGCGCAGCGGTTCTCCCGCCGGGTGGTCGAGATCGACGACGCCAGGGTCGAACTGGCCGGGGAGCCGTTCAAACTGGAGCTGATCAGCGACAAGTCCGGCATCGACGATCCGGAGGTCATGGAGGTCGGCGGCAAAGAGCTGACCATCTACGACAACCTGGATCCGCGCACCGGCGAGCGGATCTGGGGCGACCTGTGCCGCGGTCCGCACATTCCGACCACGAAGTTCATCCCGGCCTTCAAGCTGACCCGCAGCTCGGCCGCCTACTGGCGCGGCGACCAGAGCCGCGAGGACCTGCAGCGCATCTACGGCACCGCGTGGGAATCGCAGGAGGCGCTCGACGAGCACCTGCACCTGCTCGCCGAGGCCGAGCGCCGCGACCACCGCAAGCTCGGCCTGGAGCTGGACCTGTTCAGCTTCCCCGACGAACTCGGCTCCGGCCTGCCGGTGTTCCACCCGAAGGGCGGGATCATCCGCAAGGAGCTGGAGGAGTACTCGCGCCGCAGGCATATCGCGGCGGGCTACGAGTTCGTCAACACCCCGCACATCACCAAGGGCCACCTGTTCGAGGTCTCCGGCCACCTGGACTGGTACCGCGACGGCATGTTCCCGGCCATGCACCTGGATGCCGAGCTCAACGAGGACGGCACCGTCCGCAAGCCCGGCCAGGACTACTACGTCAAGCCGATGAACTGCCCGATGCACAACCTGATCTTCCGCGCCCGTGGCCGGTCGTACCGGGAGCTGCCGCTGCGCCTGTTCGAGTTCGGCTCGGTCTACCGCTACGAGAAGTCCGGCGTGGTGCACGGCCTGACCCGGGTGCGCGGCATGACGCAGGACGACGCGCACATCTACTGCACCAAAGAGCAGATGCACAGCGAACTGACCGACACGCTGCGGTTCGTGCTGGATCTGCTGAAGGATTACGGCCTCGACGACTTCTACCTCGAGCTGTCCACCAAGGACCCGAAGAAGTTCGTCGGTTCCGACGAGATCTGGGAGGAGGCCACCGAGACCTTGTCCAAGGTCGCCTCCGCCTCCGGCCTGGAGTTGGTGCCCGATCCGGGTGGCGCCGCCTTCTACGGCCCCAAGATCTCGGTGCAGGCCAAGGACGCGCTGGGCCGCACCTGGCAGATGTCGACCATCCAGCTGGACTTCAACCTGCCCGAGCGCTTCGACCTGGAATACACCGCCTCCGACGGCACCAAGCAGCGGCCGGTCATGATCCACCGCGCGCTGTTCGGCTCGATCGAGCGATTCTTCGGTGTGCTCACCGAGCACTACGCGGGCGCGTTCCCGGCCTGGCTCTCGCCGGTGCAGGTCGTCGGCATCCCGGTCGCCGAAACCTTTGCCCCGCATCTGGATCGGGTGATCGAACGGTTGCAGGACGAGGGCATCCGGGCACTGGTGGATCGCAGCGACGATCGCATGCAGAAGAAGATCTTCAACAACACCGCGCAGAAGGTGCCGTTCATGCTGCTGGCCGGTGAGCGCGACGTGACCGCGAACGCCGTGAGCTTCCGCTTCCGCGACGGCACCCAGGTCAACGGCGTACCGGTCGACGACGCGGTGGCCACCATCGTCGCGTGGATCGCCCAGCGGCAGAACGCGTCGCCGACGGCCGAGGGTTTCGAGATCAAGGGCCCGGCATGACCGAGCGGACGGTGCAGGACGGGCTCGCGGATCTGGACGGAACCGCGACCCCGGAGGAGCCGGGCAGCATCGTGGACAGCGGCGCGGGCGAACCGGATCGGCTGCTGCGGCTGTGGACGCCGTATCGCATGTCCTACATCGCGGAGGCGGCCACCGGCCCCAAGGATTCGACCGGCCATCCCTTCACCGACATCCCGAAGATGTCCGATGAGGACGGATTGGTCGTCGCGCGGGGTGAGCTGGTGTACGCCGTGCTCAACCTGTACCCGTACAACCCGGGGCACATGATGGTCGTGCCGTACCGCAAGGTGGCCAACCTGGAGGACCTCACCGAGGCGGAGAGCGCCGAACTGATGGCCTTCACCCAGCAGGCGATCCGGGTGATGAAGAAGGTGTCCCGGCCGCACGGGTTCAATGTCGGGCTGAATCTCGGCGGGGTGGCCGGTGGGTCGCTGGCCGATCACCTGCACCAGCACATCGTGCCGCGCTGGGGCGGAGACGCGAACTTCATCACCGTCATCGGCGGGGCGAAGGTGATGCCGCAACTGCTGCGGGAGACCAGGGCGCTGCTGTCGGCGGCCTGGAAGGAGGCCTAGAGATGAGCGACCGGGTGGATCGGCCGTGCTGAGCTTCTTCGGCCGCGAGACGTTCGCCAAGGCGACGGCTCCGCTGGGCCGGGCGCTGGTCGGCACGGGACTCACGCCCGATGCCGTGACGCTGATCGGCACCACCGCCTCCATAGTCGCCGCGGTCACGCTGTTCCCCACCGGACATCTGTTCTGGGGAACCATGGTGATCTGGTTGTTCGTCATGTTCGACATGCTCGACGGGGCGATGGCCAGGGCGCGCGGCGGCGGAACGAAATACGGCGCGGTGCTGGACGCCACCTGTGACCGGCTGGCCGACGGCGCCATCTTCGCCGGGCTGGCCTGGTGGGCGGTCTTCCACGAACAGCACAGGCCGCTGTTCGCCGCGACGCTGGTCGTTCTGGTGACCTCGCAGGTGATCTCCTATGCCAAGGCGCGCGCGGAGGCCAGCGGGCTGTCCGCGGACGGCGGCATCATCGAGCGGCCGGATCGGCTGATCATCGTGCTGGTGGGCGCCGGACTCACCGGCATCGCCGGCTACTGGGGCATAGAGTGGCTCACCTACGCCGTGCACGTGGCCATGTGGATCCTCGCCGTGCTCAGTATCGTCACCGTCGTTCAGCGGGTGCTGGCCGTGCGCAACTCGCCGGGGGCGCGCACCGTGATCCCGGCCGCGCGGCCGCAGAGCCCGAGCGCGGGAACCGCCGACACCCCGGGACTTCCGTCGTGATCTCACGCCGTGCGGGACGCAGGCCGATCGACGGCGGCGTCCGGGTATTCGCGACGATGGACAGCGGACCTGCGGTGCGGGAGTGCGGATGACGATAGGGGAGCAGCTCGGCGCCGCCGGATACGCGGCGGGCTGGCGGCTGGTGCGCGCACTGCCGGAGTCGACGGCCCGGCGACTGTTCGAGTGGGGCGGGGACCGGGTCGCCCGCCGCGCCAATCGGGAGTTCCACGCGGGCGGCGCGCCGAACCAGTTGCGGCGCAACCTGGCGCGCGTGCTCGGCGTACTGCCCGCCGACGTGCCGGACGAGTTGATCAGCGCCAGCATGCGGTCGTACGCGCGATATTGGCGGGAAGCGTTCCGGCTGCCCGGGATGGACCACGCGGCGATCGACTACTTCGTAGGTGGGCTGCAATACCTGGACGCCGCACTCGAGCAGGGTCGAGGCGTGGTTTTCGTGCTGCCGCACTCCGGCAATTGGGACATGGCGGGCGTCTGGCTGGTGCAGCACTACGGCGGCTTATCCACCGTGGCCGAGCGGTTGAAGCCGGAATCGCTGTTCGAGCGGTTCGTCGCCTACCGGGAAAGCCTGGGCTTCGAAGTGTTCCCGCTGACCGGTGGCGAGCAACCGCCGTTCGACCAGTTGGCGGCCCGCCTGCGGCAGAACAGGATCGTGTGCCTGCTGGGCGAACGCGACCTCACCGGCAAAGGCGTTCCCGTGCAGTTCTTCGGTGAGCGCACCTGGATGCCCGCGGGCTCGGCCAAACTGGCCATCGAGACCGGCGCGGCGCTGCTGCCGGTGCACGCGTGGTTCGAGGTCGAGGCCGACGGCCGTGAGAACTGGGGCCTGAAGGTCGAGGCGCCGGTGGACGTTTCCGGTGGCGTAGCCGCGGCCACGCAGGCGCTGGCGGATCGTTTCGCGGCGAATATCGCCGAGCATCCCGCGGACTGGCACATGCTGCAACCATTGTGGGAGAGCGATCTCTCGCCCCGGCGGCGCGCGATGATCGACACCGCACAGGCGAGACTCGGGGCCGAGCAGGGAGACGTATCGCCATGAAGATCGGCATGGTCTGCCCCTATTCGTTCGATGTCCCCGGTGGGGTGCAGGCACATGTAGTCGAGCTGGCGCGGGTGTTCATCGAGCGGGGGCACAAGGTGAGCGTGCTCGCGCCCGCGTCGGAGGACACTCCGCTTCCGGAGTTCGTGGTGTCGGCGGGCCGGGCGGTGGCCATCCCGTACAACGGGTCGGTGGCCAGGCTGTCGTTCGGGCCCATGGCCTACACCAGGATTCGCCGGTGGATCGACGGCAACGACTTCGACGTCCTGCACATCCACGAACCGAACGCGCCCAGCCTGTCCATGCTCGCGTTGAAGATCGCCGAGGGTCCGATCGTCGCGACCTTCCACACCTCGACGACGAAGTCCTTGGTGCTGAGCACTTTCCAGGGCGTGCTGCGGCCGTATCACGAGAAGATCTCCGGCCGTATCGCGGTCTCCGAGCTGGCGCGCCGCTGGCAGGTCGAGGCGCTGGGCTCGGACGCGGTGGAGATCCCCAACGGGGTCGACGTCCCGGCGTTCGCCCGCGCGCCGATGCTGCCCGGCTATCCGCGCTCCGGCGGCACGGTGCTGTTCCTGGGGCGCTACGACGAGCCGCGTAAGGGTATGGACGTACTGCTCGGCGCGCTGCCCGATCTGGTGCGCAGGCATCCCGACGTCGAGATCCTGATCGTCGGCCGCGGTGACGAGGACCGGTTGCGCCGCGAAGCGGGCAAGCTGGCAGGCCACCTGCGCTTCCTCGGCCAGGTGTCCGACGAGGAGAAGGCTTCGGCGATGCGCAGCGCGGACGTGTACGTGGCGCCCAACCTGGGCGGGGAGAGCTTCGGCATCATCCTCATCGAGGCGATGGCGGCAGGCACCGCGGTGGTGGCCAGTGAGCTGGACGCCTTCCGCCGGGTACTGCGGGACGGTACGGCGGGCATGCTGGTCCCGATCGGGGATTCGGCGGCCCTGGCCACCGCGCTGCACACCGTGCTCACCGACGAGGTGCGCAGAGAGGCGCTGGTGCGCACCGCGACACAGGTGGTCGGCGAGTACGACTGGCCGGTGGTGGCCGAACAGATCCTGCGCGTCTACGAGACGGTGACCGTCGGCGACACCCGAGTTCGGGCCGCCGGATGATCACGTTCTCCGCCACGACCGTTCTCGTCCTCGCGCTGATCGCGGCGATCGTCGTCGCGATCGGTCTGTGGGCGTACTCCACCGCCAACCGGCTCGACCGGCTGCACGTGCGCTCCGACCAGTCCTGGCAGGCGCTGGACGCGGCGCTGGCCCGGCGGGCGGTGGTGGCCCGGTCGGTCGCCATGGCGATCGCGGGCCCGGTGTCCGATCCGGCCATGGCGGAGCAGGCCAGACAACTCTCGGCCCTGGCCGACCGGGCCGAGCGCGCCGGGCGCGCCGAACGGGAGACGGTGGAGAACCGGCTGTCCTCCGCGTTGTCGGCGGTGGACATCGGCACGCTGCGCCCGCAACTGGTCGCCGAACTGGCCGACGCCGAGGCCCGGGTGCTGATCGCCCGCCGCTTCCACAACGACGCCGTGCGCGACACGCTGGCGCTGCGCACCCGCCGTCCGGTCCGGATCCTGCACCTCGGCGGCACCGCCCCGCTGCCTTCCTACTTCGAGATCACCGAGCGCGCCACTCCCGCGGCGTCCACCGGGCTGGCGGTCGACACCATCCGCACCACGGCGCGGGTCGTGCTGTTCGACGAGAACGACCGGACGTTGCTGATGCGCGGCAACGACCCGAAGACGCCGGAGGTGTCGTTCTGGTTCACCGTCGGCGGCGGTGTGGAGCCGGGGGAGAGCCTGCGCGCCGCGGCCGTGCGGGAACTGTACGAGGAGACCGGTTACCGCGCGGATCCGGTCGACCTGCGCGGCCCGATCTGGCGGCGGGTCGCGGTGTTCCCCTTCGACGGTGAGCTGATCCGGTCGGAGGAACTGTTCTTCGCGCTGCGGGCGCGTGGATTCGAACCGCACGCGGCGAATCGGACTCTGATCGAACGTCGCTCGATCACCGGGCACAAATGGTGCACCGCGGCCGATATCGTCGCGCTGGACCGCTCCGGCGAAACCGTCTACCCGTACCACCTGGACGAACTACTCGGCGAAGCCGCCGAGGCGGCATCGGGCCCCGCCGACCCGGAGGTTCGTTCCATCCGCTGACCGGCCCGAACGCATGTGATGTGTTTCACGATCGTGATAGCGTCGCGATGATTCGGCGCGCCGGAGGGTACTGCTGTCAGGGACGCATGTCAGTTCGGTGTCGTGGTCCTGCCGTCGGCGGGGCCGTTCCAGCTCGGTTGTGGAGGTAGTTCGTTCATGTCGTACCTGCTGTTCGATTTCCTGTTGCCGCTGATCGGCCCCGCGGCCGCGGAGTACTGGGCGACGTTGCTGGTGGTCGGCCCGCTGTGAGCCGGCGCCCGGCAACGGCCGGGCAGCCGGGATGGCGCGCTCGCCGAGCCGTCCCGGCTCAGGGCGCATAACCGAGATCACACCAGGCCAGTGCCCTCCAACTGGCTATCAAGTGGCCTTTTGTCACCGGCTTAGAATCGTGGCGTTCGCATCCGAGCGACCGATTGGCGCACATGCTGGAGGAATTAGCCGTGACCAACCCCGAGACCACCCAGACCGTCGGCACCGCCCGCGTGAAGCGCGGCATGGCCGAGATGCTCAAGGGCGGGGTGATCATGGATGTCGTCACGCCGGAGCAGGCCAAGATCGCCGAGGACGCAGGCGCGGTCGCGGTGATGGCGCTGGAGCGAGTGCCCGCGGACATTCGTGCCCAGGGCGGCGTGTCCCGGATGAGCGACCCGGACATGATCGACGGCATCATTTCCGCGGTCTCCATTCCGGTCATGGCCAAGGCCCGTATCGGCCACTTCGTGGAGGCACAGATCCTGCAGAGCCTCGGCGTCGACTACATCGATGAGTCCGAAGTGCTCACCCCGGCCGACTACGCCAACCACATCGACAAGTGGAACTTCACCGTGCCGTTCGTCTGTGGCGCCACCAACCTCGGCGAGGCTCTGCGCCGAATCACCGAGGGCGCGGCCATGATTCGCTCCAAGGGCGAGGCGGGCACCGGTGACGTGTCCAACGCGACCACGCACATGCGCAAGATCCGGCAGGAGATCCGCCGCCTGTCGTCGCTGCCCGAGGACGAGTTGTTCGTCGCGGCCAAGGAGCTGCAGGCGCCCTACGAGCTGGTCCGTGAGATCGCCGAGACCGGGAAGCTGCCGGTCGTGCTGTTCACCGCGGGCGGCATCGCCACCCCCGCCGACGCCGCGATGATGATGCAGCTCGGCGCCGAGGGCGTGTTCGTGGGTTCGGGCATCTTCAAATCCGGTAACCCGGCCCAGCGCGCCGCCGCCATCGTCAAAGCCACCACCTTCTACGACGACCCGGATGTGCTGGCCAAGGTGTCGCGCGGTCTCGGTGAGGCCATGGTCGGCATCAACGTCGAGGACATCGCCCAGCCGCACCGCTTGGCCGAACGCGGCTGGTGATCCGGGGCCGGTAGCGTCTGCCGCGTGGAGTTACGGCAGTTGCGGTACTTCGTGGTCCTGGCGGAGGAGTTGCACTTCCGCCGGGCCGCGGAGCGATTGTTCATCTCGGCGCCCACGCTCAGCCAGCAGATCAAGGTGCTGGAGCGGGAACTGGGCGGCCCGCTGCTGACCCGTGAGCCGCGGGTGGAGCTGACGCCCGCGGGTGCGGTGCTGCTGCGCTCCGGCAAGACCGTGCTGCGCGCGATGGACGAAGCGGTCAGGCAGACCAGGCGCGCTGCCGTCTCCGGCGCCCCGGTGCTGCGCCTCGGGCTGCTCAACGGCGTCCCACCCTGGCTACCGACGCGCATCGGGAGTCTGCTCACCGCCGCGTCGCCCGGCGCCCGGATGGTGCTCACCGGCGGGACCACCGCCGATCAGGTGCGTTTCCTCGATGACGACGAGGTCGACCTCGCGCTCGTCCGCACCCCGGTAGACCTGCCCGAACGCTTCGCGCAACGGGCCGTGGCCCGCGAGGAGCTCGGCGTGCTGATGTCGCAGCGGCATCCGCTCGCCGGCGAGGCACTGCTCGATCCGGTCGAGCTCAGCGGTCAGGAGCTGATCTTGTTCGCGCGCGAATCCGCCGCGGGCTTGCACGATTCGCTGTTGCGCGCCCTCGCCGACCACGGCGCGCGGGTGCGGCTCAGTGCCAGCGCGATGGGGCACGCGCAGATGCTCGCCGTGCTGCCCGCCCGGCCCGACGTGATCGGGCTCAGCTCCTCGCGCGCGGACGGACTGCCCGGTCTGGTCTGGCGGCCGCTCCTTGGCGCGCCCCTAGTGGTGACCTACGCGGTCGCCTGGCGCGCGGCGGTGCGCGACCCGGCCGTCGCGGCGCTGATCGCCGCCCTCACCGCCGACCTGTCGGCGGAATGAGCCGCGCGGACCGCTTCCGATGCTAGGTTCAACTCTTACGGCGGCCAGAAGGTCGTCTCATGGTTCCCACAATCACGCTCAGTAGCTTCGCCATTCGATGGCCGTCCAAGGCCATTTCGCGCCCTCTCACCGGATCGATCCGAGCGCAAAGGACGAACAGTTGAAGCTTCCCAAGACCGGACGCACCGCAGTAGCGGGTTTGGCCCTCGTGGCCGCCCTCGGCCTCGCCGCCTGCGGCAGTGACGACACGAGCGACTCACCCAAGTCGACCCGCACCACGGCGGCCGCCTCGGCGACTGTGACCACCCCCGCCGCGCCCACCGTCGACGAGCTCAACGCCCTGTTGCAGAAGGCCCTCGATCCCGCGGTGCCGAACGAGGACAAGCTCGATCTCGTGCAGGGTATCGAAGCCGACCCCGGCCTGCCCAACCGCCTGGCCGAGGCGTTCCGGCAGGCGAACGCCACGGCGGTGGTCACCGGAGTGACCGCCTTCGGTGACAGCGTGACCGCACAGGCGAAGTTCACCATCAACGGGCAGGAGAACCAGGTCGACGTCCCGTTCGTGCTGGACGGCGGCAAGTGGAAGGTCCAGAAGACGTGGGCGTGCCAGGCACTGGCCAACTTGAACCAGCAATCACCGGCCTGCACCCCCTGAGAACCGGCCGGGCGCACGGGGCGGTGCGGTGCGGTGCGTCGCCCTGTGCGGTCCCGGATCGGTCCTCGGCCTGCGGCGTTAGTCTCCGGCTAAGGCGTGTTCGGTAGTGCGACATGGACACTCGACCGCGCCGATGGTCGGCTGAAGCCATGACAGCAAGCAGCACAACACCCGAACGTGTCGTCATCGTGGGCGGCAGCTCCGGCATGGGACTGGCGCTGGCGACGGCGCTGGTCGCCGAGGGCGCGGAGGTCACCATCGCGGGCCGTTCCGCCGAACGGCTGGCCGCGGCGGAGCGCAGCGTGCCCGCGGGGCCGGGCTCGGTGCGCTCGGTCGTCGCGGACATCACCCGCGAAGCCGATCTCGAGCGTCTGTTCGCCGAGTCGGCGCCGGTCGATCATGTCGTCACCACCGCGGCCGACATCACCGGCGCCTATCAGCCGCTGGCCGAGTTCGACGCCGACCTGGCCCGGAATTTGTTCTCCTCCAAGCTGATCGGCGCCACTCTGCTGGCCAAGCACGCCCGGGTGGTCCCGGGCGGTTCGGTGACCTTCACCTCCGGCGTGGCGGCCTATCGGCCCGCGCCGGGCGGCGCGATGGTGGCGGCGGTCAACGGCGCGCTCGCCTCACTGGCCTACGCCTTGGCCCTCGAGCTCGGCCCGGTCCGCGTCAACGTTGTCTCACCCGGGTGGGTCGACACCCCGATCTGGGACACCATCGCGGGGCCCGCGAAGACCGAACGTCACCGGCAGCTCGCCGCGCGCCTGCCGGTCGGGCGCATCGGCCGTCCGTCCGATATTGCGCAGGCGATGCTCGGCGTGATGCGCAATCCCTTCATCACCGGCACCGTCCTGCACGTGGATGGCGGGCACCGGTTGGTGTGAGTGGTGAGGGAGCGTTGGGCAAGTTCGGCCATGGGACGGGATCGAGTCCGGTTGTCATGACGAAACGCTGATCGGGCCGAGTGCGCCGCCAGTGATGGCGGAGGACGTGGACCGGCGCACCGAAGCGCGCACGGCGAGCGGAAATACATATGGATACCTGGCTATGCGCATCTAATTATGAATGATCCGAACGCCGGCCAGCAGTCCGATATCGGCAGAGACGGACGCTAGTTCGCCCGGTGCTCGTCGACTCGAAGCGCCGGACGCTCGGGATGATCCCAACGCACGAAGAAGGTTGGCGTGTAGGGGTTCTCGGCGTCGTGCCGCAACAGAGCGGGGATGGTCCATTGCGCGTCGGCCGCGGTGCGGCGGCGGAGCGCGGGTTCGGACAGGTCCAGGCGGAGGCTCAGGTCGGCGTCGAGGTGGCGTCCGGCGAGCATCGGGCCCGCGAGGACGATCGTGGTCGCGGGCGGCGCCGTGCGGATCGCGGCGCGCGCGGAGCGGTCGGCGGCTTCGTCCCAGAGCGAGGGCAGCCACCGGCCGTGCCCGCGGAGCGCGTCGATCACTTCCCGGCGCAGCGCGGCGTAGTCGAACCACGCTGTGCGATAGGACATCTCGTCGGTGCGACCGAACTCCATGCGCAGTGAGGCGGGACGTACGTAGTCGTGCAGGGAGACCACGTCGGCGGACCGGCCCGCCTCGCGCAGCGCCTCGACGATCCGCTGGGCGAGCGCCACCGGCTGGGCGGCGTCCGCGCCGTCGACCGCGATCACGGTGTGCGAGGCCACGGTCAGGACGGGTTCGATTACTTGCTCGACGAGTCCGTCCGGAGTGATGGGCAGAAAGCGGGGCACCCGTCCATCTCAGCAAATCGCGACGGCCGGAGGAGGCGTGGGCGTTGCCGGACGTTCACCGGCGGCCGAGCGGCGACGTCGTGAGCGGCCGGGATAATCTCTGCGCATGGCGACAATCGAAGAGGCGCTGGAGATAGAGCGGCTGGAGCGGGACATCTTCCGTGGCGCGTCCACCAAGACCCAGCTTCCGCGCACGTTCGGCGGCCAGGTTGCCGGCCAGGCGCTCGTGTCCGCGGTCCGGACGGTGGAACCGCGATTCCAAGTGCACTCGCTGCACGGCTACTTCCTGCGTCCGGGCAATCCGCAGGAACCGACGGTCTACCAGGTCGAGCGCATCCGGGACGGCCGGTCGTTCTGCACGCGGCGGGTGACCGGCATCCAGGACGGCGCGGCGATCTTCACCATGTCGGCGTCGTTCCATGTCGGTGACCAGGGCCCCGAGCATCAGGACGTCATGCCCGGCGTTCCGATGCCGGAGGATCTGCCCGACGCGGGCACTACGATGAGTCCGGAACGATTGTGGGCGATGCGCGAGTGGGAACACTGGGACATCCGCATGGTCCCGCCGGAGAACGTGTCCCCCCGCGACGGCGTGGTCTCCCAGCAGCAGGTGTGGTTCCGCTACCGGCACCTGCTACCGGACGATCCGCTGGTGCACGTGTGCACCCTCGCCTACATGAGCGATATGACGCTGCTGGGTTCGTCGAAGGTCGTCCATCCCGACGAGCCGACCCAGAACGCCTCGCTCGATCACGCGATGTGGTTCCTGCGCCCGTTCCGGGCCGACGAATGGCTGCTCTACGACCAGTCCTCGCCGTCTGCGGCTTTCGGCCGGGGCCTGACCGGCGGCAAGATCTTCACCCGGGAGGGCACGCTGGTCGCGGCCGTGGTGCAGGAAGGCCTCATCCGCACGCTGCGCGAAGAGTGATCCGGGCGGTTGCGGCGATGTGCGTGTGGCAGCCGACCGTGAGCGCGCCCACATCGGCACGGCTCGTAAGCTTTCCGGCGTGAACGCTACCTCGGTCACCGCCCCCGCCGCCGACACCGGACAGACGCCGTCCCGTCCCGTCATCGGCGTGCTCGCGTTGCAAGGCGACGTCCGGGAGCACGTCGCCGCGCTCGCCGGCTGCGGTGCCGAGCCCGTACTGGTCCGGCGCGAGTCGGAGCTCGCGGCCGTGGACGCGCTCGTGCTGCCCGGCGGCGAGTCGACCGCGATCAGCAAGCTGCTGGCGGCCTTCGAACTGCTGGAGCCGCTGCGCGCGCGGCTGCGCGACGGCCTGCCGGCATTCGGTTCCTGCGCGGGCATGATCCTGCTCGCCTCGGAGGTGCTCGACACCCGCCCGGACGCCGAGCATCTGTCCGGCATCGATATGACGGTGCGGCGCAACGCGTTCGGCCGTCAGGTCGACTCGTTCGAAACCGATCTGCCGTTCGCGGGCCTGCCCGGTGGCCCCGTGCGAGCGGTGTTCATCCGAGCGCCCTGGGTCGAGCGGGCAGGCGAGGGCGTCGAGGTCCTGGCCACCGTGCCGCACGGCCCCGCCGCGGGCCGGATCGTCGCGGTGCGGCAGGGGAATGTCCTGGCGACCTCGTTCCATCCCGAGGTGACCGGCGATATGCGGGTGCACCGGATGTTCGTGGAGATGGTCCGCTCGGCTTGACGGGCGCGCCCGGACGGAGCCCGCGAAGACGAGTGGGTGCGAAGCCGGGGCCGCTTTGCGGGGCCGTAGTGGACGCCCGAGTAGGCTGGGGAAGCTGTCCGCCCGGCCGTGCCGGTACCGTACACACGACCGAACGTGCCATCGACCTGAAGGAAGTAGGGAATGAGCGGCCACTCCAAATGGGCCACCACCAAGCACAAGAAGGCTGCGATCGACGCGAAGCGCGGCAAGCTGTTCGCGAAGTTGATCAAGAACATCGAGGTGGCGGCCCGTACCGGTGGCGGTGACCCGGATGGCAACCCGACGCTGTTCGACGCCATCCAGAAGGCGAAGAAGTCGTCGGTCCCCAACGACAACATCGAGCGCGCCCGCAAGCGCGGCGGCGGCGAGGAAGCCGGCGGCGCCGACTGGCAGACGATCATGTACGAGGGCTACGGACCCAACGGCGTCGCCGTGCTGATCGAGTGCCTCACCGACAACCGCAACCGGGCGGCGGGCGAGGTCCGGGTCGCGATGACGCGCAACGGCGGCAACATGGCCGACCCGGGCTCGGTGGCCTACCTCTTCCATCGCAAGGGCGTCGTCACCCTGGAGAAGAACGGCCTGTCCGAGGACGACGTGTTGATGGCGGTGCTGGACGCGGGCGCCGAGGAAGTCAACGACCTCGGTGAGTCGTTCGAGATCATCAGCGAGCCCAGCGATCTGATCGCGGTGCGCACCGCGCTGCAGGGCGCCGGTATCGACTACGACTCCGCCGAGTCCGGTTTCCAGCCGTCGGTGTCGGTCGCGGTGGACGCCGACGGCGCGCGCAAGGTGATCAAACTCGTGGACGCCCTCGAAGACAGCGACGACGTGCAGAACGTCTACACCAACGTCGACATCTCGGACGAGGTGCTCGCTCAGCTCGACGACTGAATCGAGCTACCGCGGGTAATACTGCGCGAAATCGGGGCGGCCGGTCTCCTGACGGCCGCCCCGAAGCATGTCCGGACAGTCCGCCCCGTCGCGGTCGATGTGCGGCACTCGGGCGATCTCTCCGAGTTCGCTGACGTCATGTGCCGCGCCCTGGTCGCCGGCACGGCGGGAGCCGGAGTCCGGTACATCCCGGGTGCGATCGCGGAATGCCCGGTGATCTCCCCGGCGGTGCGCCGGGTGCCGACGTCACCGTCGCCGGGGAGGGGAGCCGGAATTACTCCGCGATCTTGGTGCGCTCGCACCATTCGTACACGCGCAGTCGCCCTTCGGGGGTGTCCTGCTCCCGCTGGGTGACCTTGAAGTGCTCGTATCCGCCGCGGAACGGCACCTTCAACTCCACTCCGGGCGGGGTGATCGGGACGATGCGCGCGGGCAGATCTTGCGGCCCGCCTTCGAGGACAGCTTTTGCACCAATGCTCATCCTCGGATCGTAGAAGCGGGAACGGCCTGATCGTGGCACATTCAGGGCACGGTCAGTACCAATTTGCCGACGGTTCGCCCCGTATCGCCCAACGCGTGCGCTTCTGCCGCCTTCGAAAGGGGGAACGACGCGGCGATCGTCGGGCGCAGGGCGCCGGATGCGGCGAGCCCGGCGAGGGCGAGCATGCCGGCGTGATCGTGTTCCACCAGCATCCTGAGCGCGCGGACGCCCAGCGCCTCCGCCTCGCTCGCCAGGTCGAGGGCGCCGAAGGCCCGCAGCGTCACCAGCAACCCGCCGGGACGCAGGGTGCGCAGCGACCGGATGCTGTTGTCGTCGTCGATCGAGTCCAGCACCACGTCGACGCCGCGAACCGCCTCGGCGACATCGGTATCGCGATAGTCGATCACCTCGTCGGCGCCGATCCCGCGCAGGAACGCGTGGTTGGGTGCGCTGGCCGTGCCGATGACGTACGCTCCGCGCGCCTTGGCGATCTGCACCGCGAAGTGGCCGACACCGCCCGCGGCCGCGTGGATCAGCACGCGTTGCCCCGCGGTCAGGTGAGCGGTGTCGACCAGCGCCTGCCATGCGGTGAGCGCGGCGAGCGGAATGGCCGCCGCCTGCGTGTGGTCGAGGGCGGCCGGTTTGCGAGCGAAAGCGCGGGCCGGCCCTACGACGTATTCGGCGCAGGAGCCGTGACCGTGCGGATACGGGAGCATGCCGAACACCTCGTCGCCGGGGCGGAACAGGGTGACGCCGATGCCGGTGGTCGCGACCTCGCCGGAGACATCCCAGCCGAGGACGAACGGCGGCTCCGGCAGGAAAAGCCCCGCGGTGGCGCGGTGGCGCCAGTCGGTCGGATTGAGTCCGGCCGCTCGGATCCGCACCAGGATCTGGCCGGGGCCCGGAACCGGCCGGAGGAGTTCGATTTCGGTGAGCACCTCGGGTCCGCCGAGGGTCTGCTGGCTGACCGCGCGCATGGTCGCGGTGCTGTCGATGTCGGTCACGGCAGTCAGTTTGCCGGGGCCGGACGGCAGAGAAAATGGCACGATTGCCATTATTCGATATGATCGTGCCATGACGGACTCGACCGCACCCCATCGGGTGGTGGTGCTGGCGTTGGACGGGGTCTACCCCTTCGAACTCGGTATCCCGAATCGGGTGTTCGGTAGTGCCGCAGGCAGATACGAGGTGGTCACCTGTTCGGTCGACGGTCGTCCGGTGCGCAGCGCCGCCGATTTCGATATCGCGGTAGCCCACGACGGCCGGGCCTTGCGAACTGCTGACACCGTGGTCCTGCCCGCCTGCGACATCACCACGACCCTCACCGGCGCGCTGCCGGAGCCGGTGCGCGACGCGTTCGCGCAGATCCGGCCGGGGGCCAGAATCGTCGCGATCTGCACCGGCGCCTTCGTCGCGGCGGCCGCGGGACTGCTCGACGGGCGCCCGGCCACCACGCACTGGAATCAGGCCGGTCTGTTCCGGCGCACCTTCCCGCGCGTGCGCCTCGACCCCGACGTGCTGTACGTGGACGACGGGGACGTCCTCACCTCGGCGGGTGCGGCGGCGGGGCTCGACGTGTGCCTGCACCTGGTGCGGCGCGATCACGGCAGTGCGGTCGCGAACGCGGTCGCGCGTCGTTGCGTCGTTCCGCCATGGCGGGACGGCGGTCAGGCGCAGTACATCGAGCAGCCGGTGCCGCCCGCGACCACGGCCGGGACCGCCGCCGCCAGACAGTGGGCGCTGGAGAACTTGAGTCATCCGCTGACCGTCGACGAGCTGGCCGTCCGGGCCCGGATGAGCAAGCGCACCTTCGCCCGGCGCTTCCGCGACGAGGTCGGCATGAGCCCGGGCCGCTGGTTGATCCAGCAGCGCGTGTTCCGTGCCAGGCATTTGCTGGAGACCACCGACCTGACCGTCGATCGCATCGCGGGCGAGGTCGGCTTCGCCACCGGCACGTCGCTGCGCCAGCACCTGGTCGAGGCGATCGGGGTGTCACCGCAGGCCTATCGGCGCACATTCCGTGTGCGGGCGGCCGCGTCGGCGAGCTGAGCCGGTTGCCGAGGGTTCAGCCGGTGGCGGGAACCGGCAGACCTACGCGGGCGGCGACCCACGGCAAGGACGAAGCGAACGCGGCCGAAGCGAATTGCCAGGTGTGTCCGCCCTCGGTGGTGTAGACGGTGCAGTCGATGCCTACCGCGTGTCCGGCGGTGCAGAGTTTGCCGGCGGCGCCGACTTCGCCGGAGTCGGGCACCTCGTCACGACCGCCGAGGCCCGCGCTGTCGTCGTCGGGAGCCGGAGTGCGCCGGTTGGCGCCACCCGAACGCTGGGCGGGGACGAGGTCGTCGAAGAGACCGGCCACGCCGTCGTAGGGACCGTGCCTGGTCATGACGGTCAGCGGGTCGAACGCCTCCCATGCGGCGGCGTCGCCACCGAAGAGACGGGAGACGGTCTGCTCCTCGGTGCCCGAAGACGGCCCGAGATCGCCGGCGATGTCGACGAACGTGTGCACGAGATCCGGGTGCGTGACCGCCAGGTCCACCGCGCAGGTGCCGCCCATGGACCAGCCGACCACCGCCCAGCGCGCGGGATCGGCGGAGGCGCCGAATTGCGCTTCGACGTAAGCGGGCACATCCTCGGTCAGATGCGCGGCGGCGTTGCCGCGCGGCCCGTTCACGCATTCGGTGTCGTTGTTGAAACTGCCGCTGGCGTCGACGAAGACGAGTATCGGGGCGAGGCCGCCGTTCGCCTTCGTGAAACCGTTCAGGGCGGGCATGATCCGGCCGCTGCGGACCCAGTCCGCCGGGGTGTTGAACTCGCCGCCGATCATCATCACCACCGGCAGTGCGGGTGGGGTCGGCCCGGCGAACCACGCGGGTGGCAAGTAGACGTATTCGGTGCGGTGCGGAAATCCGCTGCCGGTGTCGGGGATTCGCACCGGGACCAGTTTGCCGTCGGCGACGGCGGTGTTGCGCAGGGCGGCCAGCGCCGAGAGATCGGTCTGCTGCGGGAGCGGGCCTGCGGTGACCGCGCCCCACGCGGCTTGCACGGTGGGGTAGTAGCCGACCCACTGGTTGAGCACCACCCCGGTGCTCAGCAGCGTCAACGGGACGGCGATGACCGCGATTCCACGCCGCCACCAGCGCGCGCCCGGCCAGCCGAGGATCGCGACCGCTGCCGCCGCGGCGGCCACACCGATCCACACCCATAGTTCGGTGGGCGCGGGGTCGGAGGCCAGCCCCTCGTCGGCGACATACCAGGCCGCGGCCGCCGCCGCTGCTACGCCGACCGCCACGCATGCCGGTAGCCGCTGCAACCACCACCGCCTGGTTCGCCCAGCGACGGCGACCAGCAGGACCACCCCGGCGAGCAGTTCGACGGTCGGCGGCAGCCAGCCGTGCAGCAGTGAGATCCCGTGTTGGAACGCGTGCTGCTGATTCGGCGCCGGACTCGCCGGAGGAAGGCGCGGTGGCACCGGAGTCGCGGGAGCGGCGAGTACTGGCACGTCCGGCATTGTCGCGGCCATTCCTCGAGGCAGGCTGTGAATCGGCTTCGGTACTGCTGGGTGACCGGCCTCGGTTGTGCTCGATGCGCCGTTGGGGCGCGAGGCAGAATGCGAGCATGGTCGAACTGGTGCTGGTGCGCGGCGACATCACCGAACAGGAGGTCGACGCGGTGGTGAACGCGGCGAATTCGTCACTGCTCGGCGGCGGGGGAGTCGACGGCGCGATCCACCGGCGCGGCGGCCCGGAGATTCTGGCGGAATGCCGCAGGCTACGTGCGTCCCGCTACGGCTCGGGACTGCCGACCGGGGCCGCGGTCGCGACCACGGCCGGTCGCCTGCCCGCGCGCTGGGTGATCCACACGGTCGGCCCCGTGTGGTCGGCCACCGAGGACCGCTCGGCCTCGCTGGCCTCGTGTTATCGGGAATCTCTGCGCGTCGCGGAGGAACTGGGGGCGCGGACGGTCGCGTTCCCGGCGATCTCCACCGGCATCTACGGCTGGCCGATAAAGGACGGAGCCCGGATCGCGGTCGACACGGTTCGCTCGACTCGCACGGCCGTGTCGGAAGTCCGGTTCGTCCTCTTCGACGAGCGCGCGCACGCTGTGTTCGCGAGACAGGTCGCCAGGGCCTGAGGCCGGCCGCCCCGGCGAGATCTCCGCGGTGCGAACCATCTCGAGCCCTGAGGCTTGTCGGTGGCGGCTGGCATAGTTCGGCGCGTGTCGTTCAGTACCCGTATCGAAGTCCGGGTGTCCGACTTGGACCCGCAATTGCACGTCACCGGCGCGGCTTACCACCAATTCGCCGACCACGCGCGATTCGCGTGCGTCCGAGCGGCGGGCGTCTCGGTCGACGAGTTGCTCGCCTCCGGCCTAGGGCCGGTCAACCTGGAGACCGTGCTGCGCTTCCGGCGCGAACTACGCGGCGGCGACACCGTCGACGTGTCGTGCGCTTGGCAGTGGGGTGCGGGCAAGACCTATCGGGTCGAGCACACGCTGACGCGCGCCGACGGCGTGGTCGCCGCGACGGTGACCAACGTCAGCGGCTTACTGGACCTGGGGGCTCGACGCCTGGTCGCCGATCCCGCGCACCAGTGGGCGGTGCGGGCGAGTCGTCCGGAGGTGCTCGGCCTGCCGGGCGCGTCGCGGGAAGCCGGTGACGTCGGCGGATAGCCGGGCCGTGTCGCGGGGCGGCGAAAGAGCAAGCCTCCGCTAGACTCTCGAACAGTTGTTCGTGTCCGGGAGAGGGGTTGTCGTGCGGGTGATGGGCGTCGACCCCGGACTCACCCGATGCGGCCTCAGCATCGTCGACGGCGGGTCGGGGCGGAAGGTCACCGCCGTGGACGTCGACGTGGTCCGCACTCCCGGCGATATGGATCTGGCCCATCGCCTGCTGGCGGTCGCAGACGCCGCCGAACGCTGGATGGACACTCACAAGCCCGGGGCCGTTGCCATCGAACGCGTCTTCGCCCAGCACAATGTCCGTACCGCCATGGGCACCGCGCAGGCGGGCGGAGTGATCGCGCTGGCCGCCGCGCGCCGGGGGATCCCGGTCGCGTTCCACACACCCAGCGAGGTTAAGGCCGCGGTCACCGGTAGCGGCACCGCGGACAAGAAGCAGGTGACGGCCATGGTCACCCGGATCCTCGGCCTGCCCGTCGCGCCGAAACCGGCGGACGCGGCGGATGCGCTGGCGCTGGCGATCTGCCATTGTTGGCGGGCGCCGCTGCTGGAGCGGATGGCGGCGGCGGAGGCCAAGGCGGCCGCGGCGCAGCGCCGGTACATCGAACGGCTGGCCGAACAACGGAAGGCGGTGCACGGGTGATCGCGTCGGTACGCGGTGAAGTGCTGGAAATCGCCCTCGACCACGCGGTGATCGAGGCGGCGGGCGTCGGCTACCGGCTCAACGCCACCCCGTCCACCCTGGCCGGGCTCACCCGCGGCGAGGAAACCCGGCTCTACACCGCGATGATCGTGCGCGAGGACTCGATGACCCTCTACGGGTTCGCCGACACCGAGGCGCGCGACCTGTTCGGCCTGCTGCAAACCGTCTCCGGCGTCGGACCCCGCCTCGCCATGGCGGTGCTGGCCGTCCTCGAGCCCGAGGCGCTGCGCAAAGCGCTGGCCGAGAGCAACGTGGCGGCGCTGACCAGGGTGCCCGGCATCGGCAAGCGCGGCGCCGAACGCATGGTGGTGGAACTGCGGGACAAGGTGAACCTCGTTCCGGTGCCCTCCGGCCCGCCCGGATCGACACCCGCGGCGGCCACGCCGGTGCGTGATCAGGTCACCGAGGCGCTCGTCGGTCTTGGTTTCGCCGCCAAGCAGGCCGAACAGGCGATCGATGCGGTGCTGGCCGAACAGCCGGGCGTCGATACCTCCGCCGCCCTGCGGGCCGCGCTCGGCCTGCTCGGCAAGAACCGGTAAGGCGCGTCATGGACCACCACGAGGATCCTACCGAATCCCAGGTCAGCGCAAGCTATCTGAGGTCCGACGGCGAGATCGAGGCGAGTCTGCGCCCGCAGTCGCTGGACGACTTCATCGGCCAGCCCCGGGTGCGCGAACAACTCGCGCTGGTATTGCGCGGAGCCAAACAGCGCGGCGGCACTCCGGACCACGTCCTGCTGTCCGGCCCGCCGGGTCTCGGCAAAACCAGCATGGCGATGATCATCGCCGCCGAACTCGGCACCGCCCTGCGGATCACGTCCGGTCCCGCGCTGGAGCGGGCGGGCGATCTCGCCGCCATGCTCAGCAACCTGGTCGAGGGCGATGTGCTGTTCATCGATGAGATCCACCGGATGGCGCGTCCCGCGGAGGAGATGCTCTACTTGGCGATGGAGGACTTCCGGGTCGACGTGGTCGTCGGCAAGGGGCCCGGCGCGACCTCCATTCCCCTGGACATCGCGCCGTTCACCCTGGTCGGCGCCACCACCAGGTCCGGAGCGCTGACCGGCCCGCTGCGCGACCGTTTCGGTTTCACCGGGCACATGGACTTCTACGAGCCCGGCGAACTGCTGCGCATCCTGAAGCGCTCGGCGCGCATCCTCGGTGTCGTGATCGAGGAGGAGGCGGCGGCCGAGATCGCGGGGCGCTCGCGCGGCACGCCCCGCATCGCCAACCGCCTGCTGCGCCGGGTCCGCGACTACGCCGAGGTGCGTGCCGACGGCCGCATCACCCGCGCGATCGCCCACGCCGCGCTCGAGGTCTACGACGTGGACGTGCTCGGCCTCGACCGGCTCGACCGCGCGGTCCTCGGCGCCCTCGTCCGTAGTTTCGGCGGTGGCCCGGTGGGGGTGTCCACTTTGGCCGTCGCGGTCGGAGAAGAGGCCGCGACCGTGGAGGAGGTATGCGAACCGTTCCTGGTGCGCGCGGGCATGGTCGCGCGCACGCCGCGCGGCCGGGTCGCCACGGCGGCCGCCTGGGAACACCTCGGTCTCGTCCCGCCGCCCGACCTGGTGTTCGGCTCCATCGAGGTGCGCGGTCGCGAGCCACACCCCACGCTCGATCTCTTCGAATGAATCGCCCGTCCGGGTGACCGACCGCGGTCAGCGGCGATCGCGCAGGGCGGCGGCGACCAGGTCGAGGAAAGCGTCGACCTCGTCGCGCTGGTAGCCGCGGGTGCCGAGGCGGGCCTCGGTGAATCGGACGGCTTCGACATCGGCGATGGTGAGACTGCCCGGCCCGCCGTGCACGAGGGTCGCGGCGACCAGGTCGAGGAAAGCGCCGACCTCGTCCTCGTTGTATCCGCGCCGCCCCACCGTGGCTTGGCTGAATCGCATGCGCCGCACGTCATCGGGAGTGAGGATGGCGTGGCCGTTGCCGTTCGCGGCCGGGACCGGCCGGACGCCGCGCTGACGGAACTCCAGCTCGACGCGCAACTGGTCGAGATATTCGTCGACCTGGTCGGCGCGGTAACCACGCTGGCCGAGCCGCGGCGCGCCGAAACCGACATGTCGTAGATCATCGGCGGCCAGCGCGCCCTCCCCGGCCAGGGTCGCGGCGACGAGTTCGAGGAAGGCATCCACCTCGTCCGCGTGGTAACCCCGGTGCCCGAGCGTGGGGGTCGCGAAACGGGTGCGGCGCACGTCCTCGGGAGTCACGGGCGACATTCTGTCAGGCGCGGTGCGCCGGGCCGATCGGAAGGGAAATCTCGTATTTCCCTGGCCTTTTGCGAACAAGGGCCGTCCCCCTGGCGAAAGCGTCGGATCAGTGCGCCTCACCCTAGCGCCGGTGGCGGTGTCAGGGGGATTGCCGAGCCGCTCAGTCCTTGCGAACGCCGTCCACGAGCAGGCGGCGGATCGCCTGGGTCAGCCCGGCGATCGAAGCCTCGTCCGGTTCGCGCAGCGAGTAGACGATGCCCGCGATCAACATGCCGGTCACCGCCCGCGCGGTGTTCATGGTGTCCAGGTCGGCGCGCAGGTAGCCCTGCTCGACGCCGTGGTCGAGATAGCCCGCGGTCAGCGCGTCGGCCGTGTCGAGCAGCCCGTACAGCCGCTGGGTGAGCTCGTCGTCGATGCCGGTGGCGTGGAACAGCAGCAGCTGGGCCACCCTGCGATCGGCCAGCAGGATCTCGGTGAGGGCCACGCCGATGCGGTCGATCTGGGCGCGGTACTCGTCGAGGGAGGCGGCGGCGTCCGGGGCGTTCTCGGTGCCGAGGGCGGCGATGATGCGCGCGGCAAGGTCGTCGATGACGTGGTCGATGATGTCGCGCTTGTTGCTGAAGTACCGGTAGAAGGTGCCGTGACCGATGCCAAGCTGTCCCGCGATGTCGGCGATGCCGGTGGCGTGATAGCCCTTCTCCGCGAAGCAGACGAACGCGGTGTCGATGATCTCCTGACGCAGTTCGGCTTTCCGTCGCTCGGCACGCGTGGATGGCTTCGTCACCTTGCCGATGATACAGTCATCACAAACGGAATGATGTGTCATTCCGTGATATGTGGTTCAGCTAGCAGGAGGTTCGGTGTGGCGCCTCAATACGACGCGGTCGTGGTCGGTGCGGGGTTCGGGGGCATGGGAGCGGGGATTCAACTCGATCGGCTCGGCCTGAGCAATTACGTCATCCTCGAACGCGAGGACGATCTCGGTGGCACCTGGCACGTCAATCACTACCCGGGTCTGGCGGTCGACATCGCCTCGGTCACCTACTCCTACTCCTTCGAACCGAATCCGCACTGGTCGCGGCTGTTCGCGCCGGGCGAGGAGCTGAAGAAGTACGCCGAACACGTCGCCGACAAGTACGGCCTGCGCCGCCGCATGCGCTTCGGCACCGTCGTCGACGGCGCGCGCTGGGACGAAGAGCGGCAGCACTGGGTGGTCTCGGTCGCGGGCGGGCAGACCGTCACCGGCCGCTATCTGCTGACCGCGACCGGATTCCTGTCCCAGCCCTACACGCCGCCGTTCCCCGGTATCGAGTCGTTCGCCGGCAAGATCATCCACACCACCGCCTGGGAGGACGGCTTCGACCTCACCGGCCGCAGGGCCGCGATCATCGGCACCGGCGCCACGGCCGTGCAGCTGGTGCCCGAGGTCGCCGAGAAGGCGCGGGCGCTCACGGTGTTCCAGCGCACCCCGATCTGGGTGGTCCCGAAGATCGACACCGCGATCCCCGCGCCGGTGCGGAAGCTGTTCGAGCGGGTCCCCGCCACGCAGAAGGCCGCGCGACTGGTCAACACCAGCCTGCTGGAGGCGCTGATGGTGGTCGGGGTGCTGCACTTCAAGCAGGCCAGGCTGCTGAACAAGGGCGCGGGCGCGCTGGCAAAGGCGCATCTGCGGGCGTCCGTGCGGGACAAGGAAACCCGCAGACAGCTGACCCCGGACTACGACTTCGGGTGCAAGCGGCCGACCTTCTCCAACCACTACTTCACCACGTTCAACCAGCCGCACGTGCGGCTGGAGACGAACTCGATCGACCACATCGAGCCGGACGGCATCGTCACCGCGGACGGGCACAAGACCGAGATCGACACGCTGATCCTGGCCACCGGCTTCAACCTGTGGGACGTGAACTTCCCGGCCATCGAGATCATCGGACGCGACGGGGTGAACCTCGGAAAGTTCTGGCGGGAGAACCGGTTCCAGGCCTACGAGGGCATCACGGTGCCGAAGTTCCCCAACTTCCTCAGCCTCAACAGCCCGTACTCCTACAGCGGCCTGTCCTACTTCACCACCATCGAAGCGCAGATGAAGCACATGGGCCGCCTGTTCGGCGAGCTGCGCCGCAGGGGCGAGACGACCTTCGAGGTCACCGAGCAGGCCAACGCGGCGTTCCTGGACCGGGTCACCGCCAAGCTGGGCTCCTCGGTCTTCTACGGCGGCGACTGCGCCACCGCGCGCAGCTATTACTTCAACCAGCACGGCGAGGCGGCCCTGCTGCGGCCCACCAGCACGCTCAACGCGCATCGAGAGGCGGTCGGCTTCCCGCTGGAGGACTACGCCTACGGCAGGACCGCCTGAGGTCGGCGCCCCGCCTCGCCCGCCGGAGTGTCGTTCGCCGGGCGGGGCGGTGCGCGATGAGAACGTTGTAGCTGCCCAGCGGGTGTGCGGGTGTGGCACTCGCGCGGTGAACTGGCAGACTGTGTGGGTACTTGTCCATCCCACCCACGACACTAGGGACTGACTTCGACGATGGAACTGCTGTTTCCGCTGCTACTGGTAGCCCTGCTCGTGCCGATGTTCCTCGGTGTCCGCCGTCAGAAGCGGGAAGCCGAGAAGGTCGCAGGCATGCAGGACAACCTGAAGGTCGGCGATCAGGTCGTCACCACGTCGGGTCTGTACGGCACCGTGGTCGAACTCGATGACACCACGGTCGATCTCGAGATCGCCGAGGATGTGGTCACCACGTGGCTGCGCCAGGCCATCCGCGAGGTGCGCACCGAAGAGGTGGGCGCCGAGGAGACCGGCACGGAGACCGGCGGCTCGGACGCGACCGACGCCGTCGAGGAATCCGCCGAGCAGACCGAGACCCGCCTGACCAAGGACTGATCGTTCCGGTTGTGCCCCGGCCTCGCCGGATGTCGCCGCGGCCGTTGGTCCGCGCACCCGGCGCCGCTGGCGCACGCCCGCTGTTCCATCCTCGACTTCCCGCCTAGGAGATGACGTACTGTGCCACCTTCCCAGGGATCGGCGCACCCGCTGCGGTTGCTCGGTGTCTATGCCGCGCTGCTGGCAGTGATCTATGCGCTGGTGTTCTTCACCGGTGACGAGTCCCCGACACCCAAGCTCGGTATCGACCTGCAGGGCGGCACCCGCGTCACGCTGTCCGCGCGCACGCCGGACGGCAGCAAGCCGAGCCAGGACAGCCTGAAGAAGGCGCAGGACATCATCGAGAACCGGGTCAACGGGCTCGGCGTCGGTGGCTCCGAGGTCGTCATCGACGGCGACAACATCGTGATCACCGTGCCCGGCGACGACGGGCAGCAGGCGCGCGCGCTGGCGACCACCGCCAAGCTCTACATCCGGCCCGTATTGCAGGCCGTGCCCGCGGCGGGGCGCGGCGCTACCCCGCAGACGACGCCGGGCACGCAGCCCGCGCCGGCCGCGCAGCCGGAGACGACGCAACCCGCGACACCGGAGACCACCGAGCCCGCCCCGGCTCCGCAGCAGCGCGTGTTCCCCGCTCAGCAGCCGACGCAGCCGCCCGCCGATCCCAGCCTGACGCCCTCCGAAGAGGCGACGAAGGAGATCCAGGCGGCCAGGGCGCTGCGGCAGAGTTCCGACCCGTCCGTGCAGCAGACCGCGCTGGCCATCATGGACTGCGGAAAGGCCGATCCACTCGCGGGCAACGACGACCCGGCTCTTCCGCTGGTGACCTGCTCGACCGACGGCACCGAGGTCTTCCTGCTGGACAAGAGCCGCATCGACGGCCAGGAGATCAAGGACGCCACCTCGGGCCTGAATACTCAGCAGGCCAGGCACGAGGTCTATCTGGACTTCAAGTCCGGCGGCAGTGACGCCTGGGCGGCGCTCACCGGCGAGTACGTCTACAAGCGGGTCGCCTTCGTGCTCGACTCGAAGGTGGTCAGCGCACCGGTCGTGCAGCAGGGCCCGCAGCAGGGCGGCCGCACCCAGATCTCGGGTAACTTCACCGCGACATCGGCGAAGGAACTGGCGAACACGCTGAAGTACGGCTCGCTGCCGCTGTCGTTCCAGACCTCCGAAGCCGAGACGGTCTCCGCGACGCTGGGCCTGTCCTCGCTGAAGGCGGGCCTGCTCGCCGGTGCGGTCGGCTTGGTGGTGGTGTTGCTCTACTGCCTCACCTACTACCGGATGCTCGGTTTCGTTACCGGTTTGTCGCTCGTGGCGTCCGGATTCGCGGTGTACGGCATCATGGTGCTGCTCGGGCGCTGGATCGGCTTCACACTCGACCTCGCCGGTATCGCCGGTTTGATCATCGGTATCGGTATGACCGCCGACTCGTTCGTGGTGTTCTTCGAACGCATCAAGGACGAGATGCGCGAAGGACGCAGCTTCCGTTCCGCAGCTCCCCGTGGCTGGCAGCGCGCCCGCCGGACCATCCTGTCCGGCAACGCCGTCAGCTTCATCGCCGCGGCCGTGCTGTACATCCTGGCCGTCGGCCAGGTGAAGGGCTTCGCGTTCACCCTCGGTCTCACCACGATCCTCGACGTCGTCGTGGTGTTCCTGGTCACGTCACCGCTGGTGCTGCTGGCTTCACGGACGGCGTTCTGGTCCAAGCCCTCGGTGAACGGCCTGGGCGCGATCCAGCAGATCGCCCGCGAGCGGAAGGCGGCCGAGGCCGCCCTCGGGAAGGCGTGAGGACGCGATGACCAACAGCCACACCACCCCCTCGCTCGACAAGACGAGCGCCACCGAGATCACCGACGTGTTCGCGGCGGTCGGCGAGCCGCAGCCGCCCAAACACGGCTTCCTCAACCGCCTCTACACCGGTACCGGCGCGATCGATGTCATCGGCAAGCGCCGGATGTGGTATCTCATCACCGCCGCGATCGTGCTCGTCTCGCTGGGCAGCATCCTCTTCCGCGGCTTCAACTTCGGCATCGACTTCGAGGGTGGTTCCCGCATCCAGTTCCCCGCGGGGAACGCGACCACCAGCGCGGCGGAGGACGTCTACCGCGGCGCCATCGGCACCGACCCGGTCTCGGTGCAGACCGTCGGCACCGGCGGATCGGCCACCATGCTGATCCGGTCCGAGGCGCTGGACCAGCAGCAGGTGGAGGCGCTGAACAACGCGCTGTTCGCGAAGTTCCAGCCGAAGGACAAGTCCGGCAATCCTAGCCGGGCCGCGATCAGCACCTCCGACGTCAGCGAGACCTGGGGCAGCCAGATCACCCGCAAGGCGCTCATCGCGCTCGCGGTGTTCCTCGTGCTCGTGGCGGTCTACATCGCGGTCCGATTCGAACCGCACATGGCCATCGCGGCGCTGGCGGCGCTGGCCTTCGACGTCACGGTCACCGCGGGCGTGTACTCGCTCGTCGGCTTCGAGGTCACCCCGGCCACGGTGATCGGCATCCTGACGATCCTCGGCTTCTCGCTCTACGACTCGGTCGTGGTGTTCGACAAGGTCGAGGAGAACACCCACGGCATCCTGCACCTGACCAGGCGCACCTACGGTGAGCAGGCCAACCTCGCGGTGAACCAGACGCTGATGCGCTCGATCAACACCGCCTTGATCGGTATCCTGCCGATCGTCGGCTTGATGGTGATCGCGGTCTGGATGCTGGGCGTGGGCACCCTCAAGGACTTGGCGCTGGTGCAGCTGGTCGGTCTGCTGGTCGGTACCTACTCCTCGATCTTCTTCGCGACTCCGCTGCTGGTCTCGATCAAAGAGCGCTGGGGGCCGGTGGCGGCGCACACCAAGAAGGTCCTGGCCAAGCGGGCCGGTGCGGCAGGGGCACGGGCAGGCGTCGCGGCCGAGCGCCGGGCGAGCATGGCAGCGGGCCGGGATCTCGACGAGAAGCCGCGCGGACAGCGCGCGGCGGGGCAGACACCGCGACCCGGTGCGCGCCCGAGCGGTAAACGGCACAAAAGGCGGAACTGACACCAGACAGGGGTTTCATGCGACAGCCACGCGGTGCGGTACGACTGATCGGAGCGCTCGCTGCGGGCACGCTGGCCGCCGGGTTGATGGTCGGCTGCTCCAGTAAGAACCAGGTTCCCTCCATCGGCTACGCGACCGATGCCACCATCGCCACCTATAACGGCGGCAGCACGCTCGGAGCGAGTTCCGGGTCGTCGGCGGTGTTCTCCCGGGTGCTCACCGGCTTCTTCTACACCGGTCCGGACGGGCAGCAGGTCGCCGACACCGACTTCGGCACCGCCAAGGAGGTGCCGGGGGAGTCGCAGACCATCCAGTACCGCCTCAACCCCGACGGTGTGTACTCCGACGGTGTGCCGACCTCGTGCGACGACTTGGTGCTGGCCTGGGCCGCCCGTAGCGGGCGGTACACCAAACCCGGTGACCGCGGCGCGGTTCCGCTCTTCGACGCCGCGAGCACCAGCGGCTACGACGACATCGAGCGCGTCGACTGCCAGCCCGGTTCGCGGGATGCCACGGTGGTGTTCCGGCCCGGTCGGCATTACCTGCCGTGGCGCACTCTGTTCGCGGCGGGCGAGCTGGTGCCCGCGCACGTCGCGGCCCGAGTCGCGAACGTGCCCAATGTCGTGTCGGCGTTGCAGACCGGCGACCCGAACGCGCTCGGCAGGATCGCGGAATTCTGGAACACCGGATGGGTCGTCCCGGCCGACGGCCGGCTGGATCTGTCGCGCTTCCCTTCGTCGGGGCCGTATCGCATCGAGTCGTTCGGCAGCGAGGACGGCTTGGTGCTGGTCGCCAACGAGCGGTGGTGGGGCAACAAACCGGCGACCGGGCGAATCGTCGTCTGGCCCAAGACCTTCGACCTGAAGCAGAAGGTCGGCGACAACGCCGTCGGCGTGCTCGACATCGGTGCTCATTCGGTGAAAGACCTGAATCTGAACGGCTTCTCGGTGCAGACCATGCCGGGCCGGGGCGCCGAGCAACTGGTGCTGGCGACCGGCGGCGTGTTCGCCTCGGTCGAGGCGCGCCGCGCGTTCGCGTTGTGCCTGCCACGTCAGACGCTGTTCGACAAGCTCGGCAAGGCGCCGGACGCACCGAAGACCGGGCTCGGCTCCGGCCCGCTCGACGCGCACGTCGTGCAGCAGGACTCCTTGTTCTATCCGGCGGTCATCGGCGCGGCGAACAAGTACTCCGGTGGCGACGTGGCGAACGCGACCAGGGCGGTCGCGGCCTCCGGTGCGCCGAACCCCACCGTCCGGATCGGCTATCAAGGTCCGGACGATCGCCGTGCGCAGACCGTCGCCATGATCGCCGAGGCCTGCAAACCGGCGGGCATCACCGTGGTGGACGCCGGTGCGCCGGACTTCACTCCCACCCGGCTCACCGAGGGCAAGGTCGACGCCGTCCTGGGCAGCACCGCCGCGGTGCCCGGTCCGGCGGGCTCGCTCGGCGGCGAGGCCGCGACCAGCGCGTTGCGCACCGGTAGCGGGCTCAATTTCGGGCGGTTCGGCAACGGCCGTTACGATGCGATCACCGATCAGCTCGGGGCCGACGACAACGCGGCCGTACAGCTGAATCTGCTCACCGAGGCGGAGAACCTGCTGTGGGCGGAGCTGCCGAGCATCCCGTTGTTCGCCACCCCGCGCACGATCGCCTTCGGCAAGGGGCTGCGCAACGGGATCGCCGCCCCCACCCAGGCCGGATCCGGCTGGAACATGGACCGGTGGGTGCTCGAGCGGTGACCGACGGTGTGGGTGATGGGATCATGGAGAGGTGTCGATGAGTAAGCACGCGGCAATCGAATCCGCGGACGTAGCCGCCGAACGGACCACCAAAGCCGCCGAGGTGGTCGACCGTTTGACCCGTTGGCACGACGACTTTCCCACGGCCGGTGTGCGTTTCGCGGATCTCACCCCGGTGTTCGCCGACGCCGAGGGCTTCCGCGTCGTAGTCGAGTGCCTGGCCGCGTGCGCGCCCGACGCCGATCTGGTGGCGGGCGTCGACGCCCGCGGCTTCCTGCTCGGCGCCGGTGTCGCCGCATCCCTCGGCACCGGCGTGCTCGCCATCCGCAAGGCGGGCAAGCTGCCGCCGCCGGTGATCAGCCGCGAATACAGCCTCGAGTACGGCACCGCCGCGTTGGAGATTCCCGCGGACGGTATCGAATTGGCGGGCCGTCGCATCCTGTTGCTGGACGACGTGCTCGCCACCGGCGGCACGCTCGCCGCCGCCGCCGAAATCTTCAAGCAGGCGGGCGCCGAGGTGGCCGCCGCCGCGGTGGTGCTGGAACTCGGCTTCCTCGGCGGCCGCGCACGGCAGGGCGACTACCCGCTGACCTCCATCGTCCAGCTCTGAGCCATGCCCCGGATCCGCTCGCCACTCGCAGCGGGTCGCGCCTAGCGGAAATCCGTTGCCCGGGACCGCGGTGGCTGTCAGGATCGCGGCATGCGAGCTGACGAGCCGCCGCGCCGGATCCGGGCGGTCTACGACGAGAACACGATCGTCGTCTATCAGGCATATGCCCCGGATATCGCGGAATCCGCCCTGGCCGCAGGGACTTTCGTCGCCCCGTTCCGTCGCGAGCGGATGACGTGGATCAAGCCCTCGTTCCTGTGGATGATGTATCGCTGCGGCTGGGCGAGCAAGCCCGGCCAGGAACGAGTTCTGGCGGTCACGATCACCCGTTCCGGGTTCGAGTGGGCGCTGGCGCATGCCTGCCTCAGCCACTACGAGCCGAAACTGTTCCCGGATCGGCGGGCGTGGGCGGAGCGGCTCGAAACGAGTCCGACGCGCATCCAATGGGACCCGGAACGAGATCTCGCACACCGGTCGCTGTCGTACCGCTCTGTGCAGGTGGGCTTGGCGGGTCTCGCGGTAGAGCACTACCTCGACCGATGGATCACCGGAATCCGCGATGTCACCGAGGAAGCGCGGCAGCTGCGCCGGACGGTAGCCGCGGGAAAGTTGGAGGCGGCGACGCGGGCTCTCCCCGAGGAACGTCCCTATCCGCTCCCCGCGGCCGTGGCCGCCATCATCGGCGCGTCGTCCTGAAGCGGACGTGTGATCCGAATTGCACTGGCGCATTCGCCGGAGTTGCGTTTAATCTGGACAGGTCTTATCCCCGTTGATCGGAGTTCTGCCGTTGCTCATTTGAGGTAGCCACTCGTGCGGCCCGCATTCGCGCGCCGTCATTCGTCGCAACCTCCAGGAGCAGGCATGGCCAATTTGTCTTTTTCCGATCTCACTTTCGGCTGGCCGGACGGCACCCCCGTTTTCGACGGCCTCGACGCCGTCCTCGGTCCCGGTCACATCGGCCTGGTGGGCGGTAACGGTGCGGGCAAGTCCACTTTGCTGCGGTTGATCGCAGGGGAGCTGAAGCCCGTTCGCGGGTCCGTCACCGTCACCGGGCATCTCGGGTATCTGCGCCAGGATCTCGGCCTGGGTGCGGGGCAGCGCGTCGATGCGGTGCTGGGCATCGCGAAGGTGCGAAAGGCATTGCACCGCATCGAGTCCGGGTCGGGTGGTGAAGCCGACTTCGATCTGGTCGGTAATCACTGGGATGTCGAGGAGCGGGCATTGGCGTTGCTGGCCCGGCTCGGCCTGCACTACGTCGCCGACTCGGTGGAGCAGCTCGATCGCACGCTCGACACCCTCTCCGGCGGCGAGACGGTGCTGCTCGGACTGATCGCCGAGCTGCTCGCCGAGCCGGACGTGCTGCTGCTGGACGAACCGACGAACAACCTGGACCGGGTGGCTCGTGCACGGCTCTACGAGGTGGTCGGGCAGTTCTCCGGCACGGTGCTCACGGTCAGCCATGATCGTGAGCTGCTCGAGCGGATGACCTCCATCGCGGAGCTGCGCCACGGCGAATTGCGGCTGTTCGGCGGCAATTTCAGCGAGTACGAGCGGATCGTCGCCGCCGAGCAGGAAGCGGCTCGCGCCGCGATCCGCGACGCGCGCAGCGATGTCCGCAAGCAGGCCCGCGAACTCGTCGAGGCGCGCATCAAGCTGGACCGCAGGCAGCGATACGGGCAGAAGATGTGGGATCAGAAGCGCGAGCCGAAGATCATCATGAGCGAACGCAAACGGCAGGCGCAGGTATCGGCCGGCAAGCTGCGCAACAACCACATCGAGAAGCTGGACACCGCCAAGGAACAGCTCGAGCAGGCCAAGGAGCTGTTGCGCGACGATCGGGAGATCCGGGTGGAGCTACCCGGCACGCGGTTGTATCCCGGCCAGGACGTGATCGAGCTGGACCGGGTCGAGCTGGCGTGCGGGCCCACGGTGACGTTGCGGGTGTCCGGTCCGGAGCGGATCGCGCTGACCGGCCGCAACGGCGTCGGCAAGACGACGTTGCTGCGGCGCATCGCGCAGGAGGGGCCGAAGGTGCCGTGGCGGATGCTGCCGCAGCGGCTGGACGTGTTCGACGAGCGGCGATCGGTCTTCGAGAACGTCGCCTCGACGGCGCCGCACGCGTCCGCGGAGCGGATCCGGGCGCAGCTGGCCCGCTTCCTGTTCCGTGGCGCGGACGCCGACGTCGCGGCCGCGGCGCTGTCGGGCGGTGAACGGTTGCGCGCGGCGCTGGCCATGCTGCTGCTGGCCGATCCGGCGCCGCGGCTGCTGCTGCTGGACGAGCCGACCAACAATCTCGACCTGCCCAGCCTGGAGCACCTGACCCAGGCGCTGGCGAGCTTCGAGGGCGCGCTGATCGTGGTCAGCCACGATCCGCGTTTCCTCGACGACATCGGGGTGACTCGTCGTCTAGAGCTCACCGCGGAGGGATTGGCGGAGACGCTGGTGGCCTGACGCGTCGTCGCCGTCGAGAGCCGCTTCGGGCGCGGAACCGGCCTCCCGGCGACAGCGGAGGCCGAGCCGGCGGCGGTGCCCGACAGCAGGGTGGAGCGACGAACCGCGCGGGCTGCGACCATGCCGGCCTGCACGCGCACGGGAGCCAGGCACCGGTTGGTGGTGCCCGGCTCCGGTGCGCGTCGTCGAGGTACTACCCATAGCTCGGGTGGACGGCCGATGTGCGCGATCCTTGACCGCCGTAGTTTTAGTCACTTACACTAAAACGAAGAGAGGACGTGATCACATGGGATACGGAAACTGGGACGACTCCGCCTACCGCGCGGCGAAGACCTTCCGCGCCGCTCGCGGCATCGACGACTTCGGCTACACCGCCGACATGCGGGCCGAGCCGCACACCGAGTGGCGGGTGCACCCGACGCTGGATCCGCTCGGCGTCACGGTGCGCGAATGCCGGGATTCGGTTGAGCACGGCAGCTCACTGCCCATCGCGGTGCTGTTCGACGTCACCGGATCGATGGGGCGGGTGCCGCGAATCATGCAGGACAAGCTGGGTACCCTGCACGGTCTCTTGCGGCGCAAGGGCTATGCGGACGACCCGCAGATCCTTTTCGGCGCGATCGGCGACGCGGACACCGACCGCGTGCCGTTGCAGATCGGCCAGTTCGAATCCGACAACCGGATGGACGAGCAGTTGCGCGCCGTCTTCCTGGAGGGCGGCGGCGGTGGGCAGAAGTCCGAAAGCTACGAACTGGCCGCCTACTTCCTGGCGACACACATCGCGACCGACGCGTGGGACAAGCGGCGCAAGAAGGGCTACCTGTTCCTGATCGGCGACGAGCTGAACAAGCCGCGGCTGGCTTCTCGCCACATCCGCGCGATCATCGGCGACAGTGTGCGCCAGGACATCTCGGTGGAATCCATCTACCGCGAACTCGCCGAGCGCTGGCACGTGCACTACATCCTGCCGAACCAGTCCAGCTACTTCCACGACCCGGAGATCGCCGAGCACTGGCGTGAGCTGCTCGGCCAGAACTTCCTGCGCCTGGACGACCCGGCCGCGGTGTGCGAACTCATCGCGCTGACGATCGGATTGGCGGAAGGGCGCGTCGACCTGGCCGCCGGGCTGGCGGACTTGCGGGATGTCGGGTCCGTGGCCGAGGCCGCGTCGGTGGGCAAGGCGCTCGGGGCCGACGGCGGGCGAGCGCGGGCATTGCCGCGCGGCCGCGGTTGAAAGCCCGGGTGCACGATGTTCGGGTCGCACATCATCGTCGTGGATCTCGGTTTCGGGGACGCGGGCAAGGGCGCGACGGTCGACTGGCTCTGCGCCCCCGAGTCGGGATTCGAGGTCGCCGCCGTGGTCCGGTTCAACGGCGGGGCGCAGGCGGCGCACAACGTGATCGCCGACGGACGGCATCACACGTTCGCGCAATTCGGATCGGGGACGTTCGCGGGCGTCCCGACACTGCTGTCGCGGCACATGCTGGTCGAACCGATCGCGCTGGCCGCCGAGGCGCGCGGGTTGGCCGCGCTGGGCGTCCGGGATCCGCTGTCGTTGTTGCGGATCGACGGGCGGGCATTGCTCACCACGCCGATCCACATCGCCGCCAACCGTGCCCGCGAGGATGCGCGGGGTCGCGCGCGGCACGGTTCGTGCGGCCGTGGGATCGGCGAGACCGCGGGGTACGCGCTGGCGCACACGGCACCGACCGTGTCGGATTGCCTGCGACCCCGGGTGCTGCACCGCAAGCTGCGGGCGCTGGCGGCGTACTACGGGCCGCTGATCGCGTCGAGCGAACATCGTTACGAGCCGATCGATGACCTGGTCGACATGTACCGGGAATTCGCCGCAGCGGTCCCGATCGTCGGCGACGACCAGCTGGCTCGGTTCGCGCGGCGCGGCACGGTGGTGTTCGAAGGCGCCCAAGGCGTCCTGCTCGACGAATGGCGCGGGTTCCATCCGCACACCACCTGGTCGACGGTCGAGCCGCGCAACGCGCGGGCGATGCTCGCCGAGATCGGCGCGCGCGGTTATGTGCTCGGCGTCACCCGCACCTATCAGACCCGCCACGGCGTCGGCCCTTTCCCCACCGAGGATCCGGGCCTCGCCCTGCCCGAGCCGCACAATGCGGCAGGCCGCTACCAAGGCGAATTCCGTGTCGGGCACTTGGACACGGTGCTGCTGCGCTACGCCATCGAGGTCTCGGGCGGTGTCGACGGTCTCGCCGTCAACCACCTGGACGCGCCCGGAAGGCGTTACGCGGCAACCGGTTACATGGTGGACGGCGTCGCCTGGGACCGGGTGCTCGCCGGACGCAGGGGGGACCTCGACCACCAGCGGGAGTTGGCCCGGTTGCTCTCTCGCGCCGAGCCCGTCCTCGCCGAAATGCCGGATGACCCGGTGCCATGGCTGGCCAGGACGCTCGGTGTGCCGGTCGCGCTCACCGCCGACGGCCCCGGCCGCCGCCACCGCACCCGCACGGCGTATCCCGTCGCGGCGTGATCGTCCGCGAAGACATTCCGCGAGACGGGTCCGCCTGCCGCGTGGCGGGTCGGGCAGGATGGATGGCCGTGGAGCAGTCCGTTGTGTCGGTGGATGTCGTGGCGTTGCGGTTCTGGGACGAGGACGGCGGCGTCCGATTCGGGATCGCACCCCGGGCGATGGAACCGTTCGCGGGGCAACTCGCCTTGCCCGGTGTGCTGCTCGGACGGGGGGAGCGGCTGGCCGTCGCGGCACGGCGCGCGGTGCACACCAAATTGGACGTCCCGGAGGCCGCCATCGGCTCGGTGGGGCAATTGGTGACTTTCGACGAACCGACCCGCGACCCGCGCGGGCCGACGCTCTCGATCGCGATGTGGGCGGTGGTGGGACCGCACGAGGGACCGGCGCGGTGGACCGCCTTCGACGAGGTGCCCGAACTGGCCTTCGACCACAATCGCATCGTCGAGGTGGCCCGCGACGTCCTGACGCGGTTGCTGTGGAAGGACCTGACGTTCACCAGGGCCCTGCTCGGCGAGGAATTTCCGGCGACCAAGGCGGTGGAGGCCGTCACAGCGTTCTCCGGAGCCCGTCCCGACGCCGCGAACCTGAACCGGACGCTGGCGGCCATCCCGGGCCTGGCGCGCACCACCGAACGGCGTCGCGTCAAAGCGACCGGCCGTCCCGCGGCAGTGTGGGCCTTCGGCGCGCAGGAGTGAACGACAGTGCGCGGTGTCGCGTCGAGGCCGATCGAAGGGCCTGCGGTCAGCGGCGCGGTGCGTACATGATGATCGCGACCCCGACCAGGCAGATCGCCGCGCCCAGATAGTCCCAGCGATCGGGGCGGAACTTGTCCACCAGCATGCCCCAGGCCAGCGATCCCGCGACGAAGACACCGCCGTAGGCGGCGAGAATACGGCCGAAGTTCGGGTCCGGCTGGAAGGTCGCGACGAAGCCGTAGGCGCCGAGAGCGAGGACGCCCGCGGCGATCCAGACGACGCCACGCTGTTCCCGCCAGCCCTGCCACACCAGCCAGGCGCCGCCGATCTCGGCGAGCGCGGCGAGGGCGAACAGCAGCAGCGAGCGGGCGACCGTCATGGCGGGGACGGTACTTGCTCGCGATCCGTCGGACGTGAGCCAGGGGCGACCTCATAGACGGCGTAGGCGCGCCCGAGCACGGGGTAGGAGACGTTGCGCACCGGCACGCCGCCCTCGGTGTGCCCGAATTCCGTTCCCCCGTGGGCATGTCCGTGGACGGCCAGCACCGCTGCGCCCGCGTCGAGGGCCACGGCCAGATCATGGCAGCCGAGTCCGGCGTAGATCTTGGGCGGTTCACCGGCCAACGTGTCGATGACCGGCGCGAAATGAGTGAGCGCGATGCGGGTTTCGCAGTCGAGCTGGTCGAGTGCCTGGCGGAGGCGAAGGGCGTCGAGTGGGCCGCGGCGCATGCGGGCGCGGTGTTCGGCGGAACCCTCCTCCGGTGTGCCGGGATGGCCGGGGAAGCCGCCGCTGCCGCCCATGACTCCGGCGATGCCCACCCGGATTCCCCCTATGTCGAGGCTGATCGCGGTGCCGTCCAGCACGTGGACGCCCAACGCGGTGAGCTGTGCCGTGATCAGGTAACCCGATCGTTGATCGTGGTCGTGGTTGCCGAGCACGGCGACCACCGGTACGGGAAGACCGTCGAGTTCGGCACAGAGCAATTCCGACTCCGCGCGGGTGCCGCCATCGGTGAGATCGCCTGCCAGTAAGAGGATGTCGGCGTTCGCGGAAAGGCGCAGGAAGTCGGGACGGAAACGTCCGGCGACCGCCGCCCGCATGTGCAGGTCGCCGACGGCGGCGACGCGGAGGCATTCGGTGCTGCGCGCTGCGGTCACGACGGCCAGTCGGCCACAGCGGCGAAGGCGTGTCAAGCGATGGTGCGAAAGCCGAGCGCGACGGTCGATCGGCACACAGATCCAGAACTTGACGTTCACCTGGCCGCGACCGGCCGTGAAGTTCGGATATAGCTTGCGGCTATTCCTTGTTCAGGGCGTGTTCAGTGAGGCTACCGACAGTGTGGCCCTCGATGAAACGTCCATGAACACTGTCGAGGCGGTCTATCGCGCCTGCCCGCCGGTCCCGCATCGTCGCGGTATGAGCCGAGCGCAACTGCTGTCCAAAGTCGTTGCCGCCGCGGCGGCCGTCTTCCTTCCGCTGTCCGCGACCGGAGTCGCCGAGGGGGAGCCTCCGACGGCCAAGGTGGTCGTGATCGGCCTGGACGGCCTGATGTACGGCAAGGTCGAGCAGGTGCGGGCGCCGAATCTGCTGCGGCTGAGCGGAGAAGGCTTGCTGAGCCGTTCCTCGATCGCTCCGCACATCACCATCTCGGGTCCGTCCTGGGCCACCGTGCTGACCGGCGTGTGGGATCGCAAGCACGGCATCACCGACAACCGGTTCACCGCGGCGCCGTTCGCGCGGTACCCGACGGTGTTCACCCGGCTCGAGCGGGCTCGACCCGCGCTGAAGACCCAGTCCATCGCCACCTGGGACCAGATCGCCACCATGACCGGCAGCGGCGACCCGCGCGCCGACGCCGTCGTCTCCACCGCGCCCGTGCCGGACGACCCGGACGAGTCCCGCACCGACGCCGCCACTACCGACGCCGTGGTGGCCGCGATCGGCCGATTCGCGCCCGACCTGCTGTTCACCCATCTGGACCAAGTCGACCGCGCCGGTCACGACGCGGGCGGCGCTTCGCGGGCCTACCTGGACGCCGTCACGCGCATCGACGCCCAGGTGGGCCGCATCGTCGCCGCCGTCGACGCCCGCGCCGCCGCCCATCCCGCCGAGCGGTGGACCGTGCTCGTCACCGCCGACCACGGCCACCGGCCCAGGGGCGGGCACGGCGGCCAATCCCCGGACGAGACGACCAACTTCGTCATCGCTCGCGGCCCGGACTTCCGGCCCGGCGCCACCAGTGGCCGAGCGACCCTGGTCGACATCACACCCACCGTGCTCGACCTTCTCGACGTCGCCCCCGGCGCCGATCTCGATGGTCGCTCCCTGCGCCCAGAGCCCGGACCCGCGCGGACGCCGCTGTCCGAACCCCTGCCCGCCGCGATCCGCTGATCGTCCCTCGCCTGGCGCCGTCTCCGGGCTCTCGCTCCGCTCCGCGGGTCCGATACATCCGGATCCACGAGTCGGGCAAACTTGCCCCGATGCGATCCAAGGGTTGGTTTTCGCAGGTGAGATGGCATATCGGTGATGGTGGGTCGCAGGCTGGCTACCGCGTTCGGCGCATCATGAACATCCGATATGGGACGGTTGCCGGGAGTGCTCGGGACCTCGGCGTGCCCGTGTGCGTTATTCGTCGCGACACCATCGTGCGCATCCTTGGTTCGCGGAGCGGACGTTGCTGCTGCGCCCGGACTAAAGTTGGTGGTCCGGGAGGTTGCACCGGTCGGATAGGGTGGTCCGATCGAGGCGCGGAGAGGTGGTGGCATGACTCAGCACTTGGGCGAGGCGAAAGTCGAGCAATCGACGTCGGGCCCGCAGCCGAATGGTGCGGGCGCCACTGACGCCGCGAAACCGCAGGCGCCGGCGAACGCGACGCCTCCGCGTCAGCCGGGCACCTCTACCGCGGTTCCGACCTCGGCCTCGCGCCGGGTGCGGGCGCGCCTGGCCCGCCGCATGACCGGGCAGCGCGGTATCGCCGCGGTCAAGCCGGTGCTCGAACCACTGGCCACCGTGCACCGCGAGCTGTACCCGAAGGCCAACCTGACGCTGCTGCAGCGCGCGTTCGACGTGGCCGACGAGCGGCACAAGCATCAGTTCCGCAAATCGGGTGATCCCTACATCACCCATCCGCTCGCCGTGGCCAACATCCTCGCCGAACTGGGCATGGACACCACCACGCTGGTGGCCGCTCTGCTGCACGACACGGTGGAGGACACCGGATACAGCCTCGAACAGCTCACCCAGGACTTCGGCTCCGAGGTCGCCCACCTCGTCGACGGCGTCACCAAGCTGGACAAGGTCAACCTGGGCGCCGCCGCCGAGGCGGAGACCATCCGCAAGATGATCATCGCGATGGCCCGCGACCCGCGCGTACTGGTGATCAAGGTGGCCGACCGGCTGCACAACATGCGCACCATGCGTTTCCTGCCGCCGGAAAAGCAGGCGAAGAAGGCCAAGGAGACGCTGGAGGTCATCGCTCCGCTCGCCCATCGCCTCGGTATGGCGACGGTGAAATGGGAGCTGGAGGACCTCGCCTTCGCGATCCTGCACCCGAAGAAATACGACGAGATCGTCCGGCTGGTCGCCGACCGCGCGCCCTCGCGCGACACCTACCTGGCGAAGGTGCGCGCCGAGATCGTCAACACGCTGGCCGCCTCCCGGATCAACGCGATCGTCGAGGGTCGCCCGAAGCACTACTGGTCGATCTACCAGAAGATGATCGTCAAGGGTAAGGACTTCGACGACATCCACGACCTGGTCGGCATCTGCATCCTGTGCGACGAGGTGCGCGACTGCTACGCCGCCGTCGGCGTCGTGCACTCGCTGTGGCAGCCCATGGCTGGCCGGTTCAAGGACTACATCGCCCAGCCGCGCTACGGCGTCTACCAGTCGCTGCACACCACCGTGGTCGGACCGGACGGCAAGCCCCTGGAGGTGCAGATCCGCACCCAGGACATGCACCGCACCGCGGAGTTCGGCATCGCCGCGCACTGGCGCTACAAGGAGACCCGCGGCAAGCACTCCAACGACACCGCCGAGGTCGACGACATGGCGTGGATGCGCCAGCTGCTGGACTGGCAGCGGGAGGCCGCCGACCCGGCGGAGTTCCTGGAGTCGCTGCGCTTCGACCTGAAATCTCCGGAGATCTTCGTGTTCACGCCGAAGGGCGACGTCATCACGCTGCCGCAGAAGTCGACGCCGGTGGACTTCGCCTACGCCGTGCACACCGAGGTGGGGCACCGCTGCATCGGCGCCCGGGTGAACGGGCGGCTGGTCGCGCTGGAGCGTCAGCTGGAGAACGGCGAGGTCGTCGAGGTGTTCACCTCCAAAGCGCAGAACGCGGGACCCAGCCGGGACTGGCAGAACTTCGTGGTGTCCCCGCGCGCCAAGGCGAAGATTCGCCAATGGTTCGCCAAAGAGCGCCGCGAGGAGGCGCTGGAGAGCGGCAAGGACCAGATCTCCAAGGAGGTCCGCCGCGTCGGGCTGCCGCTGCAGCGGTTGATGAGCGTCGACGCGATGACCGCGGTGGCCCACGAGCTGCACTACACCGACATCTCCACGCTCTACACCGCCGTCGGCGAGCACCAGGTCTCCGCGCACCACGTGGTGCAGCGGTTGATGGCGCAGCTCGGTGGCATCGGCGACGTGGAGAACGAACTGGCCGAGCGCTCCACCCCGTCGACGACCCCGAGCAGGCAGCGGGTCACCGGTGACGCGGGCGTGCTGATCCCCGGCGCCACGGGCACCGTCGCCAAGCTGGCGAAGTGCTGCACTCCGGTGCCCGGCGACGAGATCATGGGCTTCGTGACCCGCGGTGGCGCGGTGAGCGTGCACCGCACCGACTGCACGAACGCCGGTTCCCTGCGGGAGCAGGCCGAGCGGATCATCGAGGTGTCCTGGGCGCCGTCGCCGTCCTCGGTGTTCCTGGTCGCCATCCAGATCGAGGCGCTCGATCGCACGCGGCTGCTGTCGGACGTGACCAAGGTGCTGGCCGACGAGAAGGTCAACATCCTGTCCGCGTCGGTGGCCACGCACGGCGACCGGGTGGCGATCAGCAAGTTCACCTTCGAGATGGGCGATCCGAAACACTTGGGGCACCTGCTGAATGTGGTGCGCAACGTCGAGGGCGTCTACGACGTCTACCGCGTCACCTCCGCTGCTTGATCATCCGCGCCTCGACCCGCGAGTAGCTGTCAAATAGCTGACGGCTCAAGGTGTTTCGGTTACCACGGCGCCCGTTTCGGGCTTGCCATACGGGGCGGACTGTCGGAAACTTGTCGGACTGAAACCGGGAACGCGCCAGCGTATGGTGCGTTCATTTCGGTGTGTCGTGGAAGTTTTCCGTCGATGCGGCAGTAATAGCCGGAATCTGTTACCGTCTATTGCGTTTCATGGCGTTGAGGTACCTGCGGCAGACGACTTGATTGCGGATCGCTATGACTGGATACACGGCAAGACTCTCGGGGATGCTGGTAGCACTCGCCGTGGCTGTGGCGACCGCCGGTGTCGCCGCGGCGGAGCCGTCGGATCCCGCCGGGCCTTCCACACAGATCCGTCTCGCGACCTGTCCCGCGTTGTACGCCTTGGGGATTCAGGGCACCGGTGAGTCCTCTCCGGACGCCGCGCCCAGCACCGACACGGGCATGCTCTCCACTGTTTTCCGGCCGATGATGGCGAAAGCTCCCGACACCGGTCTGGTCGACCGAGCCTACGTGCCATACGAATCCGGCTTCGGCGGGGCGACAGCCGGTGGCGTGGTGCCTTATTGGGATTCGGTGTCCGGCGGCCTCACCCGTTTGCGGAGTATGGCCGAGACCGTCGCCGACGCGTGCCCGAACAGTCGTTTCGCGGTGGTCGGCTACTCGCAGGGCGCGCATGTCGCGTCGCTGTTCGCGCAGGAGATCGGCCAGGGCCGCGGCGTGCTGCCCGCCGAGCGGGTCGCCGCGGTCGCGTTGTTCGCCGACCCGACCCGCAATCCCGGCGCACCGCTGTTCCCCGGCGCGCCGGGCAAGGCGACACCGGACCCCGCACCGGGAACCTCGGGCGACCGGCTGGAATCCATCGCCGCGCTGCCGCAGGCTCCCGCCCCCGGCGGCGGCATCGGCCCGGAACGGGACAAGGCCGCGAACTTCGGGGCGCTCACCGGCCGGGTGGCGAGTTTCTGCGCGGCGGGCGATCTCGCCTGCGACGCTCCGGACGGCGCTCCGATCCTGCGGGCGGTCGCCAACGTGGCCGGTCAGTCGAAGCTCAGCGGCGGCGACCCGATCGGCTCGCTGATATCGATCGCGCAGGCGCTGGCGTTCACCTCGATCAAGACCGCGACCCGGGTGCTCGACGAGGACGTGCAGGGCAATTCGCTGGCCACCCTGTCGATCTCGCCGGAGAAGTCGATCTCGCAGCGCCTCGCGGACGCCTCGGACCCGCGTACGCCGTTGAATCTGCCCGGCGCGCTGCAGGCGCTGCTGAAAATCGGCATGATCGGCTTGAACTCGGTGATCGCGGTGGTGCGGACGGTGATCGACTCGGCGAACATCTCGGAGCTGGCCACCGCGGGACTGGCGAATCCGCCCGCCGCCCTGATCAGGCTCGGCGCCGAGCTGGTCGGCGCCGTTCCCCAGCTGATTCCGCCGACCACCGGGGTCCGGCTGATCAACCAGGCATTCGACGCGGTGGTGCAGAACATCACCGACAACAGCGAGCTGCTGAACACGACGACATGGGTGCGGTACTGGGACACCGTGCAGCGCCACACCGCCTACGCCGGCGCGACCGTCTCGGCAGGCGGGGCCGCGCCCACGCAGTTCGTCGCCGACTGGCTCGCGGCGCTGGCCCGCGACATCGCCGACGCCTTCGGCGGCAAGGCCCAGCCACGGTCGGCGCTGGAGAAGCAGCCGACCGGATTCTTCGGGGACGGCTCCGGCGCGTCTCCCACGCCGACTTCGTCCGGTACGGGACAATTTCCGTTCGGGACAGGAGCCGATGGCGCCTCATCCAGCGGCGTGACATCGATTCCGCCCACCGACCGAACCGGCATACCCAACGCCTACCCGTTCTCCACGAACTGATCGCCGAGAGGGTCCGACGATGCGATACTGCGTGCCCTGCTCTGCGGGAATGGGGGAATGTTGAAGTCGTACAAACAGCTTTCCCGCTGGTACGGCGCATTGGAGCCGGAGACCGGTGCACCGGAGAAAGACAAGCCCGATGAGGCGAATGTCATCATCCCCGCGGACGACGAGGGGCCCGCGCGCTTCCCGGACTACATCCGCGACGATGCCGAGCCGTGGCCGCGCAAGCCCGAGGAGGTCCCCCCGGACCTGCCCGCCCAGCGCAGCGAGTTCACCGGCGGGTGGTCGGACTGGGTGGTGACCGGCCACGCGCCCGGTCCGGACGACGACTACGTCGCGCCCCGGCCGGTCGATCCCGTGCCGTTCCCGTGGGCCGACGACGACGAGCACGAGCCGGTCGAGCAGCCGCGTCCCGCGGTGCCGCGTGCGCTGCGGAAGGCCGCCCGCGACCACCCCGCCGTGCGCCGGGCACGGCTGTTGCTCATCGTGATCGCGGCGGTGCTGATCATCGCCGTCGCGGCCGTGGGTGTGCTGCTCCTGCTGCGCGCTGCCGCCGATCGCGCCGCGCTGCCGAGGGACTCGCATGTGTCCGCGTCGGTGCAGCTCACCGTCGGCGGCGCCCAGGCGGTCGGCAATCCGCGCGCGGTGGGTTCCGGCGCCTGCCCGACCGAGCGCAGTGACGCGATCGTGCGCAGCGCGGAGGCGGGCGGCACGAGCTCCGGGCCTGAGGTCGTGCTGTCGTTCCAGTACGCGTACTACGTGGAACGCTCCGGGGAGCGAGCCCGCGCGGCCGTCGCTCCGGATGCCGACGTCCAGCCCGCCTGGGTCATCCAGCGGGGCATCGACTCCGTCCCGGCGGGCACGACACATTGCGTGCGGATCGTGACGGTCGGTGACAACCGGTACTCGGTGGAGGTCACCGAATACCGGCCCGGCGGCGCGCCCGCCACGTACAACAGGCAGACGGTCACCACCGCGGTGATCGACGGCCGCACCCTGATCACGGGTATCGCGGCCGGATAAAGGAGAGCAGAAGCGATGGGAGAGGACTGGAGCCGCTGGCTCGACGAAGCGCCCGGGGAGGGCGCGGCGCCGAGTCGGCCGGTGCGTTCCAAGGCTCCGGTGGTGCGGTTGCGGCGCGGCAAGGACGACGGCTCCGAGGCGGATCATCCGGCGCAGCGGCCGATCCTGGTGGTCGGGGGGTGCGGTGGTGCGGGCACCACCACGACGGCGTTGGGCTTGGCGGGCGAACTCGGCACGGGCGGTACCCCGACGGTCGCGGTGGACGCCACCACGGCGGGCAGCGATCTCGCGCTGCGCGGCGCGGACGAGCATCTGCACCCGATCAGCCTGCAATCCTGGTTGTACGGACGCGGTGACGACGAACCCGCCCCGCTGAAGGAATGCCTGTCGCGCGCGACGTCGGGCATCGGCCTGCTCTGGCGCGACGCCGCGCCGCTGCGCAGGCGTGCGACCTATCTCACGGTTGCCCGTGCCGTGCGCGACGCCGGATACACCGCTGTCTACGACGGGGGACATCCGATTGCCGCCCGGCAACTGCTTCCCCTGCTCGATGACGCGGATGTGGCTCTGGTGCTTGCCATTCCGGCGCGCACGGATGCGGCCAACCGCCTGCGGGTCGCGCTGGAATGGCTCGACGACCAGTTCGGCGATACCGGGGAAGGGCACGGCGGCGGGGTCGTCGGCGACACGACGATCGTCGTCTCCCACCAGTACCCCGGCGACGACTCCCGGGTAGCCGAACATTTGCGCGAGCACTTGTCCGGCTGGGTCCGCGATATCAAGGAGATTCCCTACGATCCGCACCTGGCCCGGGGCGAGCTCGTGCGGCACGCCTCGCTGGCCGCCGAGACGCGCCGGGCATATGGGCGCTTGCTCGCAGGGGTGGCATCATGACCGCCGCCATGATTTTTCCGCGTCAGCCCGACCCCGCTCCCGCCGGTGTGATCGCCCCGCCGGAGTCCCGCCGTGCCGCCATCTGGGACCGCCCCGTACCGGGTGTCGGCCGTGCGCCGCTGGTCTGGCTGCTGGGTGTGCACGGGGGCGCCGGAGCCAGTACCCTCGCGCATGTGCTTGCGCCCGCGGCGGATTCGGGCCGCCGCTGGCCCGGCGTCTTCGACCGCGAAAGTCCGTTCGTCGTCCTCGTCGCCAGAGAGACCATCGCCGGTCTGTCCCGTGCGCACGACCTTCTGCGCCAACATCTTTCGGGTTTCGCCGGTCCCTCCGACGTGCTCGGCCTGATCACCGTCGCCGCGCGGCCCGGCCGGATGGCTCCCGAGATCCGGCGCTACCGCGACGTGGTCGGCTCCCTGGCCGGACAGGTGTGGCAGGTGCCGTGGTACGAGGAGTGGACGCTGGTCGAACCGGAGCAGCTGCCGGTGTGGTCGCCCGGTGATCCGATGCCATCCAGGAAACGCAAGCTCGATCTGCTGGAGGAAGTCCCGCTCGATGTCCGGGAGCTCGGCGCCGACATCGTGGCGGCCGCTCGGACGGCACTGGAGGAGGCGAGCTACGACCGCCGGTCACCGGATCTCCGCAAGCCGCCCGATGAGTGATCGTCCGCATCGAAACGGCGACAACCACCCACTATTCGAGAAAGGCATCCGATGAGCACGCTCCTCCTCGCCGTGCAGGACACGTACGGCACCGTCCTCGCGCAAGTCGGTAATCCGACGCCGGAGGCGCCGCCGGGCTCGGAGAAGATCCTGCAGCTGGTGCGGTATCTCACCTGGTTCGTGCTGTTGTCCGGAATCTGCGGGATCGTCTACGCGGGTGGCAAGTTCGCCTGGGAGAAGTGGACCGGCGGTGGTCTCGAGTCGCCGAAGATGGTGGCGGGCGCGATGATCGGCGGCGTGGTCGCCACCAGCGCGGGCACCATCATGAACGCCGTCATCGGGACCTGAGGTCGCGATGAGTACCGTGCGCATGCCCGCGGCCGAGTTGCTGGCCTACAAGCAGATGCCCGCCGACGTCCTGGCACCGCTGATGCAGCTGCTGAACTGGCTGCTGTGGTTCGTCCTTCTGGTCTGCCTCGCCTGGATGATCGTGTCCGCGGGGAAGCTGTGGCTGACCTTCCGCAGCGATCTGGCCATGAACGACGCCTCGCACGGCGTGCTGATGAGCCTGCTGGGTGCTGTGGTGGCGAGCACGGCGTCGGGGATCGCCCTGGCGTTCCTGCCCGCGTGAGCCGCCGGAGCGGGACGGGGACGACGCGGGAATGACTTCGACAGTACTGCGGCCGGCGGATTCCGCGGCGTGGCGGCGCGACATCCGCCGCCCCGCGGCCGGCGTCGTGGGCGCCGCGCTGCTGTTCGCGGCGGTCGGCTGCGGCGGTAACGCAGACCCGGCGGGGCCGGACCTCTCGGCCGCACCCACCGATGTGCGGTGGCAGCCGTTCCAAGGCGTGCCGCTGCCGCACACCGGCCAAGGGCCGCGATCGACGGCCGACGGCGCGGCGACCGGCTTCGAGCACTCGCCGCGCGGCGCGGCCATCGCCGCGCTGACCCATTCGGTGCGGCTGGCGGTAGCCGCCGACACACAATGGGCGAAAGTGGCTGCCGGAGAGGTCGTTCCGGGCGCGGCCAAGGACGAGTGGGCGATCAACCGGGTGCAGCTGTCGATCACGGGCCCGGCGGCCCCGGAGTTCGCACCCCGTTTGCTGGGCTACAAGATCACCGGTTACACCGACCGGCACTCCACCGTCGACGTGTACACCGAGTACTCCGACCGATCGAAGGCGGTGCACCACACGGCCGTCGAGTGGTTCGGCGAGGACTGGAGATTACGGCTGCCCGATCCGGATTCGACCGCCAGACCCATCGATCCGATCGACGCAGTACCTACCGACATCGTGAAAGTGGAGGCACCGACGTGAGCGACAGGGAGTCGTACGCGCGCGACCGTGTCTCCTTCGGCATCGTCGCCTCCGCCGCCGTGCTGGCGCTCATCGTGGTGGTCGGCATCTTCGTCTTCGTCAGCCGCGACGAGGAGCAGGCCGGCGGTGCCCCCGCCGTCACCGAGGGTTCCGGCGGCACCGGCTTCGCGAGCCCCGAGGTGGACATCCTCGGCAGGCGCGTGGATATCCCGAACAACCCTGCCGGACAACCACTTCCGCAGGATCCCTCCCGGCAGCGCAAGCCCACCGACCCGGATTGGCTGACCGCGGCGCCGCAGGGCACCGCCGAACCGCACGGCTGGCAGCGGGTATACGGCGCCTCCGTCCCGTTCTCCACCTCCGACGGGCCGACGCGGATCGAGGACGACCTGGCCGTCGGGTACGCGCACACCCCGCAGGGCGCGGTACTGGCCGCGGCGCAGATCACCTACCGGCTCAATGCCCGTCCCGCCGACCGCGACCTGTACGTGCGCCAGGTCCGCGTCTCCGCCCAGCAGATCGCCGCCTACGACAAGGCGCTGGCCGACGACCGCCTGCCCGAGCAGCAGCCGGAGAAGGTGACCCGCTACTTCGTCGCCTCGGACGCGTTCAAAGTGGACGACTACGCCGACGATCTCGCCATCGTCCGGCTGGCCACCAGGGGACCGGTGGTGGACGGCAAACGGCTGTGGGTGGCCACCCGCCTGGTGATGGTGTGGGACGCGGGCGACTGGCGCCTGAAGCCGTCGACCACCAACAACACGCAGATGGAGTATCTCGAGTCGCTGACGGGGTGGACGCAGTGGTGAGCCGGCGCGGTTCCGGCCGGATGCCCTTGGCGCTGATGGGCGCGGGCGCAGTGATCAGCGTCGCGCTGGCAGCTGCCCTGACGGTCACCGCCCTGCGGGACAACGCCTCCGCCGACGAGCGCGGCGCGGCGCCCGGCACGTCCTCGGAAAGCAATCCTGATCCCGGCCCCGCGACCGCGGCATTCGGCAACCCGGAGACCGACCTGTTCGGCCGTCGCGTAGACGTCCCCGTCCGCGCGACCGGTGTCGTCCTGCCACAGTATCCGGATCAGCGGCAGCAACCGGGCACGCCCGGATGGACCGCGGCCGCGCCGACGCCCGCGAACGGCGAGGGCGTGTGGCAGCGCCTGTTCGGTGGTCCGGTCGTACGGTTCTCCGCCTCCGACGGCCCCTCCCGGATCGACGGCTCCGCCGCGTTGGGATTCGCGCACACGCCGCAGGGCGCCGCGCTGGCCGCCGAGCAGATCTACTGGCGAACCAACGCCAATCCCAAGGATCGCGCCCTGCTCACCCGGCTGGTCGACGTGACGCCGCAGTACTTGGCCGAGTACGACCGGCTGGTCTCCGAGGGCAAGGTGTCCGACCGCCTGCCAGACAAGCTGAGGCCCCTGTTGTTCGCTTCGGATGCGTTCCGAATCGAAAGCTATGCAGATGATTTCGCGAAAGTGCAGTTTGCGAGAAAGGCTCGAGAAACAGTTGATGGCCAACCAACATGGGTGGGCATGCGCCTGGCGGTCCGGTGGCGAGACGGAGATTGGAAGCTCACCACGGTGACAGGCGACGAGCGAGTGCAGATCGAGTCCCTGCTGAGCATCGAGGGGTGGACACAATGGTGAGGCGCCTAGTCACGATACTCGCGGTCATCTTCACGGTGATGATCGCGACGCCGACCGTGGCCTACGGCCAGACCTACGGTTTCGACGAGACGTGCAACGAGATTCACGACACGCTCGACAACGTCGGCCTGCCCGGTATTTCCCTCGGCGACGCCGCGTCCGCCGCCTGCAAGGCGGGTAATGCCGCCTCGCATCCCGACCAGGCGGCGACGGCGGTGAAGGACAAGGCCTGGGATTCCACCTTCGGCAAGGTGGTCGATTCGCTGATGAACGGTCTCGGTGAGGCCATCATCCTGGCGTTGACCTTCTGGATGAAGGTGCCCAACGAGGCGGCCAGCGACTCCGGTTCGCTGTTCACCAAGATCAACGACTACACCTATCAAGCGCAGATCCTGCTGTTGATAGCGTCGGTGATCCTCTCCGGGGCGCGATTGGCCGAAGCCAGACGCGGGGCAGCGATGAACGAGGCGGCCGAGTCGTTCCGGATGTTCACCCGCGTCATATTCAGCTCCTGGATGCTCGGCGCGGTGATCGTCGCGGGCACGCAGGCGTCGGACCGCTTCGCGGAGTGGATCATCGACGACTCGACCAACGGCAATGCCAAGGACCTCGCCGAGCTGATGGTGAAAACCAGTAAGCTACAAGCGTTTTCGCCGGGCCTCGTGCTGATCATCGCGATTGTCGGCCTGCTCGGCGCGCTCGCGCAGATCGTGCTCGCGATCGTGCGGCAGGGCCTGCTGGTGATCGCGGCCGGAGTGCTGCCGCTGGCGGCGGCGGCCTCCGGGATGAACATCGGCAAGCAGTCCTATCAGAAGTTGATCGGCTGGATCATCGCCTTCATGCTGTGGAAACCGGTGGCCGCGATCGTCTACATGATCGCGTTCACCACGGCGGGCCACGTCGACTCGCTCACCCCGACGGGCGGCCTGCCCGACGGTGAGCAGGCCCAGCGCATGCTGGTCGCGATCGTGCTGTTGTGCAGCGTGGCGTTCGTGCTGCCCGCGCTCATGCGACTGGCCACTCCGGCCGTCGCGATCGTCGGCAGCGGCGGTTCCGGTTTCACCGCGGCGGGCGGCACCCTGGTCGGTGTGGCGGCCTTGGGCGCCATGGGCACCAAGGCGGTCGGCGTCAAGGGCACCGCGGCTCCCGGTAGGGCCGGTTACGTGAGCGGCAGCGGGACCGGCCCGCGTCCGGGCGGCGCGGGCGGACCGCGCGGCGGCGGCGCACCCCGGCCGACCACCCCGCCGCGTGGCGGCGGCCCACAGGGTGGCGCGGCTCCGCGCGCCTCCGGACCCGCGGGCGCGGCCGGGGTAGCGTCCGGAGCGGCCAGGACGGCGGGCCGGATCGGCGCGGCGCGCGCCGCGAGCGGCGGGCTGAACCGGGCCGACCAAGCCATGGGTGACGTCGCGGGCGACCGCTGGACGAACCGTTCACCCGACCTCGGGAGGAGCACCATTCCGCGATGACACTCACCGACACCTACGAGCGGCGCTCGTACGGGCTCTGGCAGAAGCCGCGCAGCGCGGGCCTTTTCGGCCTGCGCTGGGAGGAAACCGTGCTCGGCTTCGCGGTCGTGATCACTGCGCTGATCACCGCGATGGTCGGCGGCTTCCAGTGGGGTGTGATCGTCGGCGGCATCGGTGTCGTCGTGATGGTCCCGCTGGTGTGGCGGACCGGAGGTCGTTCGGGCTACGAGACGGGATTGATGATGTTCAACTGGATGCGCTCGCGCAGTCGTGGCGAGCACGTGTACCGCGGCGGCCGCTTCTCCCGGATCCCCGGCGGCGTCACCCGCCTGCCCGGACTGCTGGCGCCGTCGAAGTTGTACGAGGGCATCGACGCGGGCGGTTACAGCTTCGGCATGATCCACCTCCCGCAGTTCGCCCAGTACACGGTGGTGCTGCGCGCGTGGCCGCAAGGCCACGAGGCGGTGGACCAGCCGGTGATCGACCGCTGGGTCTCGGCGTGGGGCACCTTCCTCGCCTCGGTGGGCCAGACCAGCGACATCGTCGCCGTGGTGCCGGTCATCGACACCGTGCCGGAGACCGGAAACCGTTTGCTCACCGAGGTTTCCACGATCACCAGGCCGGAGGCGCCGGAGCTGGCCCAGCAGGTGATGTACGAGCTGGCCACCGAACTGCCGCAGGAACGGGTCCAGTTGCTGCCGCGGGTGGCGATCACGTTCAAGGCCACCACCGCCGAGCGCCGCAAGAACCCGGCGGAGGAGGCCGTCGAGATCGGCCGTCGCCTGCCCGGCATCTGCGCCGCGCTCGCGGAAGCCGGTGTCCGCGCCCAGCCGATGTCGGCCGACGAGGTGATCTCCTTCATCCGCCGCAGTTACGACCCCGCTTCGCAGGCCGACCTGGAAGTGGCCGCGGGCGAACCCGAGGGGCACGGCCTGGACTGGGCGGACGCGGGCCCGGTGTCCCATGACGAGAAGTGGGATCACCTGGTGCACGACGGTGGCCGCTCGGTCACCTGGGAGATGGACGCGGCGCCGGAGGGCGCGGTCGACGAGCGGGTGCTGCAGCGGCTGCTCGCGCCGAATCCCGAAGTCCCGCGCAAACGTATCGCGATCGTGTACCGTCCGCACTCAGCCGCCGACGCCGCCGAAATCGTCGACGACGATTTCAAGAACGCGTTGGTGGCCCAACAGAGCGAACGCGGGGTCGTGTCCGCGGCGGCGACGCTGCGGGTGGGCGCGACTCAGCAGGCCCGTGAAGAGCAGGCCAGGGGTCACGGTGTGACCCGCTTCGGGGCGCTGGTGACCATCACCGAGCCCTTGCGCGGTGACCTGCCGCGCATCGAAGCCATCACGCGCGACCTGTCGACCCAGGCGCGCTTGAAGATTCGGCGGTGCTACCGCTACCAGGCGGCGGCCTTCGCGGCCTCCCTCGGGTGCGGAGTGATCCTGCCGGAACACGCGACTATTCCGAAGGCACTGGCGGGGTGAGCGATTCATGGCACGGGACTACGAGCCACCCGTACGGGAACGGGACGAGGACGCACGCCGCAGGCGGCTCGAGCAATCCGGCCGGGACGAGTGGGGACAGCGGCCCGAGCGGCGGCGCCCCGCACGGGATTCGGCGCGGGTGAACGGCGAGGACCGGTCGGGCGTGGACGCGTCCGACCGGCGGGCGGCCGAGCGGCGCGCGCGATCGGGCGCGGGCAGGCCCGACGGCGCGCGCGCCGACCGGGCGCACGCCGAACGGTCTCGCGGCGAGCGGAACTCGCGCATGTCCCGCGACGCGGTCACCGAGCGCATCGCCGCGCGGCCGGATCGCAACGGCGCCAGGAACGGCCGCGTGGCCAGGCCCGCGAAGGTCGACTACACCGCCGACCGCGCCATGGGCGCGCCGAACACGGACAAGGCGGCCCGCCGGGCGAAGGCGAAGGCGGATCGTCGCAAGCAGTCCGGGCCGCCGCTGCTCGATGACGCCACCCGCGCCAAGCTGGAGATGATCGCCCGGGAGGGCAGTGGCCTGCGGGCGGCGTTCGCGCAGTTCCGCGTCCGCACCGACGACATCCGCCGCCGCAACTACGCCGCGCGCGCGGAGCAGACGATCGAGGACGGTTTCGACCGCAGCACAGCGCAACTCACCGACCGTGGTTACGCGGGCGCGGGCGGCGGCCGGATGAACGTGGTCGGCCGCCCGGTCGAGTACCGCGCCACCACCGCTCAGGTCGCCGGCCTGTGGCCCTGGTCGGTCGGCGCGGGCGCGCCGCTGATCGGCACGCCCCTCGGTTCGCATCTGCACACCGGGGCGCCGGTGTGCTTCGACCCGATGAACTGGTTCATGCGCGGCAGTTTCATCACCGCGCCCAGCCTGTTCGTGCTCGGCCTCAACGGTTTCGGCAAATCCTCGCTGGTTCGCCGGATCGTGCTCGGCGGCATCGCGCAAGGGATCACCCCGTTGATCCTCGCCGACGTGAAACCGGACTACCGCAAGATGGTCGAGCTCGTCGGCGGCCAGGTGATCGACCTGGGTTACGGGCACGGCAAGCTCAACCCGCTGGCGGCGGGCGTTCTCGGTGCGGTCGTTCCACGGCTGGAAGAGTTGCCGGCCCTGCAACTGCAGGTGTTGCAGGACCTGCGGGCCCGGCAGGTGACGTTGATCGCGGGCCTGGTCGAACTGGTGCGCGGCGACCGGGTGCGCGACTACGAGGAAACGCTGATCGCCACCGCGCTGCGCATCCTCTACCGGCCCGGTAGCGGATACACGCCGGACAAGCCGCCGATCATGGAGAACCTGCTCGAGGTGATCGTCGGCGGCGGCGAGGAATTGATGCTGGACGCGGGGGCCGACGACCTCGCGGAGTACATGGAAGCGATCAAGGGGCTGCGCCGCTCTCTACGCGCGCTCACCCAGGGGCCGTTCGGCGCCGTCTTCAACGGCCAGACCACCGTGCCGATCGACACCAGCGCGGTCGCGGTGTGCATGGACGTCTCGCACATCCCGACCGGCGACAAGAAGCTCAAGGCCGCCGTCATGCTGGCCTGCTGGGCCGACGGGTTCGCCTCGGTCGAGGCCGCGCACGTGCTCGCCGACGCGAAGCTAGGCCCGCAGCGCTATTTCCAGGTGGTGATGGACGAGCTGTGGCAGGTGCTCGGCCTCGGCGACTTCATGGTCGACCGCGTCGACGAGCTCACCCGATTGCAGCGCGGCATCGCCACCGCGCTGATCATGATCAGCCACACCATCAAGGACCTGCAAGCGCTCGGCTCGGAAGCCGCCATCGCGAAGGCGCTCGGTTTCCTCGAGCGGGCGCGCGCCAAGATCTTCGGCGCGCTTCCCGCCGAGGAGATCAAACGGCTGGACAGCACGGTTCCGTTCACATCGGCCGAGGAGGAGATGGTGACCGGATGGTCCGCACCGCAAGCGCTGACCGGTGAGGCGCTCAAACCGGGACAGCAGCGGCCGTCCCCGCCCGGCACCGGTAAATTCCTGCTGAAGATCGGTGAGGACCGCAGGCCCGGCATCCCGTTCCACATGGAATTCACGCTGTCGGAGAAGGAAAGCGGGATCCACGACACGAACCAGCGCTTCAGCGAGTTCACCGAGTCGACCTCGCGCGGAACGGATTCACCGGGGAGTGCCGCATGATGCCGCACCGGTCCTACCGTCGCGTTTCGCCGGAGGTCCGCCAAGCGGCGGTCGAACAGGTCATCGCCCTGACCGGCAAGCTGCGCAGTGAATCGGAGGCCTGCCGCGTGGTCGCCGAACAGATCGGTGTGCACACCAACTCGGTGCGGAACTGGGTGCGCGCGGCCGAAGGCCCCGGTCTGGAGCGGATGGACGCGACCGCGCTGCGGCGCAAAGTGGCGCTGCTGCAACAGCAATTGGCGGCCGCCGCCGAGATGAACCGCACGTTGGCCGACACGCTCAACGAAGCCCGGCGCCGGACGTGAACCCGGGCTGCGCGCGGCACGATGCCGGAGTGCGGCGATGAGCGGCAAAACGGCGTTGTGGACGGCGCTGGGCGCGGTGCTCGGCCTGATGACCATCGTGCTGGTCATCGTCATGCCCTCCGTGGACGACGCCTGCGAGGGCGGTTCGGTGCTCGGTTCGCAGTCGGCGCTTCCGCCGCTGGGCGGTTATGCGCCGGGCGATCGGCGCGCCGCCGCGACCACCGGTCCCGGTGCGACACAGACCAACTCGGCCGCGACCGCCACGCCCTCGCTCGCCGCGGGGGTAGGCCCGCTGCGCCGCACGTTGCCGATGGCCACCGGCACCTTCACCGTCTCGGACACCTTCGGTGCGCGGGGCGGCGCGCACAAGGGCGTCGACTTGGCCGCGCCGGACGGTACGCCCATCTTCTCGGTCTCCGACGGTCGCGTCGTCGCCGCTGGTCCGGCGTCGGGATTCGGCAACTGGATCGTCGTCGATTCGGTGGACACCAACGGCCGCTCGTACTCGGCGGTCTACGGCCACATGTGGGACTCCGGCGTGCTGGTCCGGCCGGGCGACACGGTGACCGCGGGGCAGCACATCGGCGCGGTCGGCTCGGCGGGTGAATCCAGCGGCCCCCATCTGCATTTCGAGATCGTTCCGGGCGGCCGGTTCACCGGCGGTCGTCAGATCGACCCGTTGCCCTGGCTGGACGGCGCGCCGACCCCGGACGTCGGCGGTGCGCGCGCCTATTCCAGCGATCCACGCTGCAGCCTCGGCTTCGGCACCGTCGGTGGTGCGCTGGCCGCGGGCAAGGTGCCGCAAGAACTGGAGATCTGGTACCGCCGTGCGGGTTCCCTCTGTCCGCAGATCACGCCCTCGCTGCTGGCCGCGCAGGGCAGGCAGGAGTCCGGTTTCCGGCGCGGGGCGACCTCGCCCGCCGGGGCCCAGGGCCTGGCGCAGTTCCTGCCGACCACCGCGGTGAGCGTTGATCCCGACGACGGCAGGCCGTATGTGATCGACGCCGACGGCAACGGCGTGGCCAGTGTGTGGGACGACGGTGACGCGATCATCGGCCAAGGGCGCTACATGTGCGCGATCGCGCACAAGATCCAGCAGTGGCAGGCCGAGGGCAGGGTGCAGGGCGACATCGTCGCCCTGACGCTGGCGGCCTACAACGCGGGCGAGGGCGCGGTCCTGGCGTCCGGCGGCATGCCGAACCAGGTTGCCGCGCATTACGCCGAGACCCAGCCGTATGTGCGCAACATCCTCACGATGGAAGCGCAATACCGAGCGCCGGGTTCGCTCGGCCGGTTCACTCCCGGGCAGGGTTCGGCCGGTGACCAGATCGTCGAGGCCGCGAACGAGTGGCTCGGCACCCCGTACGTCTGGGGCGGTGGCGGGCCCCAGGGGCCGAGCGGCGGGGGACTGGACGGACCGGGGTTGACCGCGGCGGCGGTGTTCGCGGCGTCCTCCGGCGCGGTGACACTGCCGCGCACAGCCGAACAGCAGTGGGAGGCGGGTGCGGAAGTGCCGATGCGGAAAGCGCAGCCGGGCGATCTGGTGTTCAGCTCGTTCGGTCCCCGCGGGCCTGCGCAGGTCGGCATCTACGTCGGCAACGGTCGGATGATCCAGTCCGCACCAGGTGCGAACGCCCGCGCGGCGGGCGGCGTTTCGGAAGTCGCGGTGCCGGGGGACGGACGGGCGAGGAGGGTGCTGTGAGCGGTGACGGGTCCGAACACGCGGCGGCGGGACTGCCGCGACACCCCGCAGTGCGGCTAGCCTGGATGAATAGAGCGAATGCACGCGCGAAACTGGTGGTGATGCTGGTGGTGAGCGTCGCGGTGCTGGGTGCGGCCTGTGGCCGTGCGGACCGCGCGGACACGGGATCCGATGCGGCGCACCCGGCTACGTCCACGCCCCGGTTGCTGGAGGGCGTGCCCGCCCCCGACCCGGTGACGCCCGACGGTGTCGCGGTCGCGGCGCTGCGGGAGATCTACAGCTGGCAGCCCGCTACCGAGACCGAGGGTGCTTCCCTGGGCCGGGCGCGGAAGTTTCTCGGCCCCAGTCTGATTCGTATGCTGGATGCGGCGCCGACCGCGGTGGAGACGCCGAAGTCGACGCTGCAGTGGGCGGATTGGGCGAGGGAGGGGGCACGCGTGGAGGCGTTCACGTTCGCGTCCGGTGAGAAGGCGCCCGCCCTCAGCGACCCGAACGTCCAGCAGTTCAAGATCGGGATCGAGCAGACCGTCGTCTATCCGAACGGACGCAAGGAGCCGCTGCCGCCCGCGACGGTGATCGCCACCGTCGTGCGCACACCCGACGGCTGGCGGCTCGACGCATTCCGCTGACCACCCGCTTTCCGTACCGGACGGCCGACCCAGGAGGCATACATGGCGAAGAAGAAAAAGGTGACGGATCCGGCCGTACCCGGACCCGACGTCAGCCTGCTACTGACCTACGCCGGCTTCGCGATCTTCGGAACCCTCTGGCTCGCGCTGCATCTGGGCAACCTGCTCGCAGGCAGCCCGCAGAAAGTCCCGTTCAATCCGATCGCCATCGCGGCCGATCTGGCGCGGGGCAAGCTGCAATGGCCCGGTGCGGCCACGGCGATCGTGTTGCTGGTGATCCTGAGCGTGGTCGCGTACCTGGTGATTCGCAAGGAGTTGCAGAAGCGCCGGTCCAAGGGCAGGCTGCCGGTGGACGACAAGGCCGACGTGATGGGCAACGGCGGGGCGATCTCGATGCTCACCGAGGCAGGCGTCCGGGAGAAGGCCCAGCAGCTGGGCGTGAGACTCGGCTACGACGACGCTCCCGGGGTCCCGATCGGTGTCGGTGTGGCCGACGGCGTGATGCTCTACGGCTCGTATGAGGATCTGCACCTGGACATCTGGGGTCCGCGCCAGGGCAAGTCGACGTCCCGGGTGATCCCCGCGATCCTCACCGCGATCGGCCCCGTACTGGCCACCTCGAACAAGCGCGACGTGGTGGACGCGACCCGGGATGTCCGTGAGTCGAAGGGAAGTCCTACCTTCGTCTTCGATCCGCAGGGTGTCGCGGGCGAAGAGACGACCTGGTTCTGGGATCCGCTGTCCTGGGTGGATGCCAAGCGCGAAGGGTGCGAGATGCGCGCGGCGCGGTTGGCGGGGCACTTCGCCGACGGCGACGACGGCAGCGACAGCAACCACGACGCGTTCTTCGATCCCGAGGCCGAGGATCTGCTGGCCGGACTGTTCCTCGCCGCCGCGGTCGGCGATCGCAACGGCAGCAGGCCGATCGTGCAGGTGTGGGAGTGGGTGACCAATCCGCAGGACACCGAGCCCATCGAGCTCCTGCGCGCCGCCCGCCATCACTACACGGCCTCGGGCCTGTCCTCGCAGTACAACGCCGATCCACGCACCCGCAGCGGCATCTTCGGCACCGCGAAGAAGATGATCCGGTGCCTGAAATTGTCGAATGTGCACCCGTGGATCACCCGTGGCGGCGATCGCAGGGAGTTCGACGAGCTGGAGTTCCTGGAGAACAACGGCACGCTCTACAGCTTGTCGCTGGAAGGCCGCGGTTCGGCGGCGCCCTTGGTGAGCGCGCTCACCGAGGCGGTGGTCGACGTGGCAATGCGCAAGGCGTCGCAGTCGGCCGGTGGGCGCCTGGCGATTCCGCTGCTCGCGGTGCTCGACGAGGCCGCCAACGTGGTGCGCTGGAAGGACCTGCCCAAGCAGTACAGCCACTTCGGCTCACGCGGCATCGTCGTGATGACGGTGCTGCAATCCTGGGCGCAGGGGGCCCGCTGCTGGGGCGAGAGCGGCATGAACGCCTTGTGGTCGGCGGCGAACATCAAAGTGCTCGGCAGCGGCGTGGACGACACCAAGTTCCTGCAGGAGCGTTCGGACGTGCTCGGCGAATACGACGCGATCTCGCAGTCGGTCTCCGAATCCAAGGGCGGCAAGAGCTATTCGCGCTCGCTGGGCTCGTCCAAGACGTTCTCGGTCAACGCCCTCGCGACGCTGCCGCGTGGCCGGGCCATCCTGTTCCCCTCCGGTGCGCCGCCGGTGCTCATCCGTACGGTGCCTTGGTGGGAGGGTGAGTACGCTGCGGACGTGAAACAGTCCATCTCGCGTCACGATCCGCAGCGCAAGACGGAGATCACCGATCTGATCGGCGCGCCCTCGCTCAGCAAGTCGACGCCGCCGCCGGAATACGGACAAGTCGAGGAGGTTCGGCCGCTGTGACCGAACAGCAGCAACAACCGATGATCTACGCGAGCGTGGTGGAGTTCGTCGAGAACTACCTCAGCCTGGTCTATCGGCGGCAAGTCACCGATCTCAGTGACACGGTGTGGTGCCCCGAGTGGTGGCAGCACGCCGAGGCGGTCGCCCGGCTGGACGCGTTGTGGCGCGCCTGGGAGCACTACCGGCTGGACGGGCGAACCGGATTGAGCGTCTGGTTCCTCGACCACGCGGACCCGCACATGTCGAAGCTGTTCGACCCCAAGGGGCCGTTCAAGTACTGCAGTGTGCGCAACGGCCACAAGGACATGCTCAGCCCGCTGCCCCTGAAGTCGCCGCAGCACGGTATGTTCGGCGATCCTACGGTCGGTGACTTCCGCACGTAAGGGTCTGCGTCCCAGCTGCTCGAGAAGAGACGAACGCCCGCCGGAATCCGGCGGGCGTTCGTTCGTCCGGCTACCTCGTGCGTTCCAGGCCGCGGGATTCCTGTTCCCTCGCCCTGGTGACCGACGGCGCCTCGTCGGGGCGGGAGCGTACGGCCTCACCCGGCGGCTGCGCCTGCCCTACTTCGATCAGCATCCGTACCGCGGCAAGCTCCGGTGCGACACCCATTTTGGCCAGGTGGGCCGCGATCGCCATGCGGCGTTCCTGGGAGTCGTATTGCAAAGCCGGCTTGGCGGCGGCGTTGGCCGCCATCCGGGATGCCTCGGCTTGCGCGGAGAAGCGGTCCTTCTCCAGCGACACGCCCTTGTCCGCGATCGGCTTCTCGATCAGCCGGGCCAGCTCGGTGTTGCGCGGATCCTTGGCCTTCGCGTCGCGCGCCTCACGCAGCTGCAATTCCTTGGCCTCTTTGAGCCGGGCCTCGGTGAGCTTGACGCGCGCTTCGGCTTCCTTCTGACCACGCTCGCGGGTCCGCAAGGCGACGAGCGTCGCAAGCTGCAACATTGTCCTCATCATGGCCGCGGTTTCCCGGCCGATGTCGTCCAGTTCCTCGGACATGGCTGCTCCCCGATGCTGCAGTGATCACTATGGATGATGTGGTGCTTCGTTACGGACGCCGCCACGCGAACTGTAGTCCCGTGCAGCGGGTCCCGCCTGCAAACGTGGACACCCGGAGAACTTGTGGTGCGGCACTTCCTGTCCGGGAATCGCCCGGCCGAGGCCGTACTACGCCGCAAGAACTCCTTGTATCGAGATTACCCGACAAAGGTCGGCACAATCGAACGAGCGTGCCGGTTTATCAGCATATATCGCACATTTCCGGCGTGTCTCCGGGCGCGCCGGATGATCTTCGAACTGAGGGCACCCTAACCGAAGAAAGGTTCGACTATCTCGCGCCGGCCGGATGGGGTGAACATGACCCGGGCCCGCGGCCGGAGAGCGGCGGCGGGCCCGGAGTGCACCCTCAGCGGTCGATACGTACCGACTGGATCGTGACCGGCTGCTTCGGCTTCCCGTCGCCGGGGCCGTTGGAGTCGTCCTGGCCCAGCTCGGCGATCTTGTCGAGCGTGCCGAGGCTGGTGTCGTCCACGGTGCCGAAGATCGTGTACTGCGGCGGGAGCATCGAATCCGCGTACACGATGAAGAACTGACTGCCGTTGGTTCCGGGGCCCGCGTTGGCCATGGCCAGCACGCCGCGCTTGTACGCGATCGGTTCGGAGGTCGCCGCGGGATCGTTCGGGGCGTACTGATCGGTGGGGTACTCGTTGTCGAATTCGTAACCGGGCCCGCCCATTCCGGTGCCGGTGGGATCGCCGCACTGCAGGACCTTCAGGCCCTCGCCCGCCGTCATGCGGTGGCAGCTGGTGCCGTCGAAGTAGTTCTGTGCCGCCAGGCTGACGAAGCTGTTCACCGTGCACGGCGACTCGGCGTTGTTCAGGGTCAGCCCGATCGGGCCCTGGGTGGTCTCCACGCTGACGCTGACCTTCGCGTCGACGCCGGTGGTGGGGATGCCGTCGGCCTTCGGCTTGCCGACCGGCTTGTCCGCGGGCTTGGCGCTGTCGCGGTAGGCGCAGTCGACCGTCGCGGGCTTGGCCTTCGCGGAGGGCGGCGCGGCCGCGGCGGGGGTGCTCGACAGCGAGGCGTCCGCGGCGTCGGAGTTGCTGCTGCTGTCGTCGCCGCGGGTCAAGAAGTACACCCCGGTCACGGCGGCGACCACGAGGACGACACCGAGTACCGATCCGGCGATCGTGAGTTGCTTGCGCTTGCGCGCCCGCTCGGCCCGATTGGCGAGCTGACGTTCCAGCTTGCGTTTCGCCGCTGCTCGTCGCTGTTCGTTGGTCGGCACTACCACGTTCCTCCCGTATCCGGTTACATCGGGATAAGAGTGTGCCATTTCTTTCTGAGACTGCTCCGCAACCTTCCTGAGAGGCGGTTCGGCGAATCGGTTGGACTTGCGGGGGCGTAGTGGTGGAAACTGGAGCATCGTGACCAAGACCAGCAGCTTTTCCGCCCCGAAGGGGGTACCGGACTACGTGCCACCCGGCTCGGCCGAGTTCGTCGCGGTGCGCGACGGCCTGCTCCGCGCCGCCCGACTGGCCGGGTACGGACATATCGAGCTGCCGGTCTTCGAGGACACGGGCCTGTTCGCCCGCGGTGTCGGCGAGTCCACCGACGTGGTCACCAAGGAGATGTACACCTTCCCCGACCGCGGCGATCGCAGCGTCACGCTGCGCCCCGAGGGAACCGCGGGCGTGATGCGCGCGGTCATCGAACACGGCCTCGACCGGGGCCAGCTGCCGGTGAAGCTGTGCTACGCGGGTCCCTTCTTCCGCTACGAGCGCCCGCAAGCCGGCCGGTACCGGCAGTTGCAGCAGGTGGGCATCGAGGCGATCGGCGTCGACGATCCGGCGTTGGACGCCGAGGTCATCGCCATCGCCGATGCCGGATTCCGCGGCCTGGGGCTGGACGGATTCCGGCTCGAGGTCACCTCGCTGGGTGACGAGACCTGCCGCCCGCAGTACCGCGAACTGCTGCAAGAATTCCTCTTCGGGCTCCCGTTGGACGAGGAGACGAAGCGGCGCGCCCAGCTCAACCCGCTGCGCGTGCTGGACGACAAGCGGCCGGAAGTGCGCGCGATGACCGCGGACGCGCCGCTGATGATCGATCACCTGTCGGAGTCGGCCAAGGCGCACTTCGAGCAGGTGCTCGGCCACCTGGAGGCGCTCGGTGTGCCGTATGTGGTGAACCCGCGCATGGTGCGCGGCCTGGACTACTACACCAAGACCACGTTCGAGTTCGTGCACGACGGTCTCGGCGCGCAATCCGGCATCGGCGGCGGCGGTCGCTACGACGGTCTCATGGCCGAGCTCGGCGGCCAGCCGCTGTCCGGTATCGGGTTCGGCCTCGGTGTCGACCGCACCATGCTGGCGCTGGCGGCCGAGGGCAAGTCGGCGGGCAGCCCGGCGCGCTGCGAGGTCTTCGGCGTGCCGCTGGGTGACTCCGCCAAACAGCGGCTGGTGGTGGTGGCCGCGCAGTTGCGGGCGGCGGGCATCCGGGTCGATCTGGCCTACGGCGGGCGCGGTGTGAAGGGCGCGATGAAGGCGGCCGACCGCTCCGGGGCCAGGTTCACCCTCGTGCTCGGTGATCGCGACCTCGCGGAGAACACCGTCGGGCTCAAGGACATGGCGACCGGTGATCAGCGGCAGATTCCGCTGCCCGAGGTGGTCGGCGTGATCCGGGAGTCGCTGGCCGGGTAGCGCGGTGGCCGGTGCTGTCGGGTTCCGCCGCGCGACCGCCGGGCGCGCGATACTGTGCGCCGAACCCGTCGCGGGCGGGGTGCGGGGGCGGTAGCGTGACCGGCGCGCACATCAGCGGCGCCGGAGTCGCGAGAAGGCGGAGTAGTGTCCACGAATTCTGATGACCAGCAGGCGCACGCGCCGGTGGGGCTCGATCTGGTCGCGCCCGAGCTGTACGCGCCGATGCTGCGCCGCCTCGCGCTGGCCGCGTCGGGCATCGGGATCGGCGCGGCGCTGCTGGCCGCGACCGTGGTGAGCTGGCCGATCGCGGCGGCCATCGGCGTCGTCGTGGGCGCGCCCACCGTGGTGTACGCCGTCGCGCTGCGCCGGCGGCGAATGTGGGTGACGGGCACGACGATTCACGCCCGCAGGCTGTTCGGTGAGCGGCAGGTGGAGATGTCGGCGGCCACCGGGGTCGAGGTCTTGGTGTTCCCGGCCCGGTTGAGCCGGATCGCCCTGCGGGTCACCGCCGGGGAGATCTCGCAGGTCGTTCCGCTGGCCATGTACACCGACGCGGGCAGCGGCCGCGAATTGCATCTGCTGGGTTTGCGCAAACTCGCGGACGCGCTCGCCGCCAGTGAATTGGCCGCGGCCGTAGCGGTTTCCGAGATGCTGGTGCACCAGTTGCGAGCCGAGGCACGCGATGCCGGGCTGGAGCAACGGCCGCTGTATCGCGCCGTGCGGCTGGCGCGGGACAAAGACGTGGTATCGCCGATCGTGCTGACCGACACCGAGGTCGCCGCGCTCGCCTGACCTACGTTGCCGGAGAACCGGTGCGGGCGGCACGGGTCACTGTCGCGTAGCTCACCGTGCGCCTTCGGCGGCGGTGAGAGTGGCTAGGGTGGGCTACAGGAATTCGCCGATCGCAAGGAGTTCGCCGTGAGCACCCCCGCTGGGACCGTGACCGTCACCGTGACCGGAGCCGCGGGCCAGATCGCCTACGGCATGCTGTTCCGGATCGCCTCCGGCGCGATGCTCGGCCCGGACACGCGCGTGCGCCTGCGGCTGCTGGAGGTCCCCGCCGCGGTGGCGTCGCTGGAGGGCGTCGCGATGGAACTGGAGGACGGCGCGTTCCCGCTGCTGGATTCCATCGACATCAGCGACGACCCGTGGATCGGCTTCGCCGGCGCGGGCATCGCCCTGCTCGTCGGCGCGCGGCCGCGCACGGCCGGGATGGAACGCTCGGATCTGCTCGCCGCCAACGGCGCGATCTTCACCGAGCAGGGCGCCGCGATCAACGCCAGCGCCGCGGACGACGTGAAGGTGCTCGTGATCGGCAACCCGGCCAACACCAACGCCTTCATCGCCATGAGCAACGCGCCGGACGTGCCCGCCGAGCGTTTCACCGCCATGACCCGGCTGGACCACAACCGCGCCATCGCGCAACTGGCGAGAAAGACCGGTGCGCCCGCCGCGGCTATCGCGCGGGTCGCCATCTGGGGCAATCACTCGGCGACGCAGTACCCGGATGTCGCGCACGCCACCATCGCGGGACGTCCCGCCCTCGATCTGATCGGCGATCCCGCGTGGTTGACCGAGCAGTTCGTGCCCACCGTGCAGCAGCGCGGCACCGCCATCATCCAAGCCCGCGGCGCGTCCTCGGCGGCGAGCGCGGCCAGCGCCGCGATCGACCACATCCACGACTGGGTGCACGGCACGCGGGACGGTGACTGGGTTTCCATGGCCGTTCCCTCGGACGGCTCCTACGGCGTGCCCGAAGGGCTGATCAGCTCGTTCCCGGTCACCTGCGCGAACGGTGAGTACACGATCGTGCCCGATCTGACGATCGACGAACCGGCCCGCCCCCGGATCGACGCCTCGGTCGCCGAGCTCGAGCAGGAGCGCGACGCCGTCATCGACCTCGGTTTCGCCAAGCACACCTGACCGGCTCGCGGACATCCGCCCGGTCGCCCTATCCGACTGTCCAGGTCTCGGGCCCGGTGAGCAGGGACTGGAGCGATTCGGGACCGACCGGTTTCTTCTCGCGCGCGGTCTCGGTCTGGTAGCGCACCCCGTCGTCGTAGGTCGGCCGCGAGACGCTGCGGAAGATGCCGGTGACCACATGCTCGAGTCCTTGATCGGACAACCGCGACAGCGCGTAGGCGTACTCCGGGTCGTCGGCGTAGGCGTCGTGCACCACGATGTCGGACTCCGCGACGCTGTCGGTGCGAGCCACCGTGAGTCCGAAACCCCGTCGTACGACGGCGAATTCGCCCTCGGCTCCGAACCGGATCGGTTCGGCGTGCCGCAACGGGATGAGATGGTCCGCGGCGGTCTCCCTGCGCAGCACGTCGAACGAGCCGTCGTTGAAGATCGGGCAGTCCTGCAGGATCTCCACGAACGACGTGCCGCGGTGCTCGGCGGCGGCGCGCAGTACCTCGGTGAGCCCCGCGCGATCGGAATCGAGCGCGCGAGCGGCGAAGGTCGCTTCCGCTCCCAGCGCCACCGACAAGGTGTTGAACGGGTGGTCCACCGAGCCCATCGGGGTCGACTTGGTGACCTTGCCTTGCTCCGAGGTCGGTGAGTACTGCCCCTTGGTCAAGCCGTAGATCCGGTTGTTGAACAGCAAAATCGTCATGTTCACGTTGCGGCGCAACGCGTGGATGAGGTGGTTGCCGCCGATGGACAGCGCGTCGCCGTCCCCGGTCACCACCCAGACCGACAGGTCGGGCCTGCTGACCGCCAATCCGGTCGCGATGGCGGGCGCACGACCGTGGATGGAGTGGATACCGTAGGCCTCCAAGTAGTACGGGAAGCGGCTCGAGCAGCCGATCCCGGACACGAACATCAGATTCTCCCTGCGCAATCCGAGTTCGGCGAGGAAGCCGCGCACCGTCGCCAGGATCACGTAGTCGCCACAGCCCGGGCACCAGCGCACCTCTTGATCGGAGGTGAACTCCTTCACCTTCTGCGGTCCGTCCGCGGTCGGCACCCCGGACACACCGGTCAGTCCCAGATCGGTACCGACCAGCGAGGTCTCCACGATGGTCATGCGTTACCCCCAGCGATGCGATATGCGGCTGCCTCGCCTGCGCTCGGCCCGGCGCAGGTTTGTGGTCGGACTTCGTCCGGCAGCGCTCGATATGCGGCTGCCTCGCCTGCGCTCGGCCCGGCGCAGGTTTGTGGTCGGACTTCGTCCGGCAGCGCTCGATAAGTGGCCCGCGCCCGTGCGGCGAAGACCTTGTTCTGTTCCATCTCCTCGATCGACCCGTCCAGCGCCGCGTCGATCACCCCGACCAGTTCCTGGGCGGAGAACGCGGTGCCCGCGATCTTCGTCCACGGCCGCACGTCGACCAGGTACTTCGCCCGCAGCAGCGTGGCCAGCTGGCCGCCGTTCATCTCCGGCGCGACCACGAGGCGATAGCGGCGCAGCACGTCACCGAGATCGGCGGGTAACGGATTCAAATGGCGTAGATGCGCTTGGGCCACCGGGACTCCGCGCCGCCGCGCGCGCCGGCACGCCTCGCCGATCGGGCCGTAGGAACTGCCCCAGCCGATCAGCAGCAGCTCGGCGGTGCCGTCCGGATCGTCGACCGCGACTTCGGGGACGGCGATGCCGTCGATCTTCGCTTGGCGCAGGCGGACCATGAGTTCGTGGTTGGCCGGATCGTAGGAGATGTTGCCGCTGCCGTCGGCCTTCTCGAGACCGCCGATGCGGTGGGCGCGGCCCTTCGTGCCGGGGACGGCCAGCGGTCGGGCGAGCGTGTCGGCATCGCGCGCGTACGGCTGGAACGGGTCGGCGTCGTCACCGTCCGGTTCGAATCCCGGGTCGATCGGCTCCAGCTCCGTCACTTGCGGAATGGACCACGGTTCGGAGCCGTTGGCGATCGCGCCGTCGGACAGCAGCAGCACCGGGGTGCGGTAGGTCAGGGCGATCCGCGCGGCCTCCACCGCGGTGGCGAAGCAGTCCGCCGGGGAACGCGGCGCGAGCACCGCTACCGGTGATTCGCCGTTGCGGCCGTAGAGCGCCTGCAACAGGTCGGCCTGTTCGGTCTTGGTCGGCAGTCCGGTCGACGGTCCGCCGCGCTGCACATCGATCACGATCAGCGGCAGCTCCGTCATCACCGCCAGGCCGATGGTCTCGCTCTTGAGCGCGAGTCCGGGGCCGGAAGTGCTGGTGACACCGAGGGCGCCCCCGAGCGAAGCGCCCAGCGCGGCACCGATTCCGGCGATCTCGTCCTCGGCCTGGAAGGTGGTGACGTCGAAGTTCTTGTGCTTGCTCAGCTCGTGCAGGATGTCCGAGGCGGGCGTGATGGGGTAGGTGCCCAGGAACACCGGCAGCTTCGTGAGCCGGCCCGCGGTGATCAGGCCGTAGGCGAGCGCGGTGTTGCCGGTGATCTGGCGGTAGGTGCCCGGCGGCAGTTTCGCGGGCGCGATCTCGTAGGTGGTGGCGAAGCTCTCGGTGGTCTCGCCGTAGTTCCAGCCCGCCCGGAACGCCAGGATATTGGCCTCGGCGATGTCCGGCTTGGTGGCGAACTTCTCCCGCATGAACTGCTCGGTGCCGCCGATCGGGCGCCCGTACATCCAGGACAGCAGGCCGAGGGCGAACATGTTCTTCGCACGCTGGGCGTCTTTTTTGCCGACCCCGGTCGATTCGGTCGCGCCCAGCGTGAGCGAGGTCATCGGGACGCGGTGGACCACGAAGTCCGACAGCGTCTCGTCGGACAGCGGATCGGCGGCGTAGCCGACCTTGGCGAGGGCCCGTTTGGTGAACTCGTCGGTGTTCACGATGACGGTGGCGCCGCGCGGGAGATCCTCCAGGTTCGCCTTGAGCGCGGCGGGGTTCATCGCGACCAGCACGTCGGGCTGGTCACCCGCGGTGAGGATGTCGTAGTCGGCGATCTGGATCTGGAAGGAAGAGACGCCCGGCAGGGTGCCCTGCGGCGCCCGGATCTCGGCGGGGAAGCTGGGCTGGGTGGCCAGGTCGTTGCCGAACGCGGCGGCCTCGTGGGTGAAGCGATCGCCGGTCAGCTGCATTCCGTCGCCGGAGTCCCCGGCGAACCGAATGACGACCTTTTCCAACTTCGCTGTGCCGACATCGTTTTGGTGTGAAACCATATGCCTGCTTCACTTCCTCGTCGCTGAGAGGTGCCATCGCCAAACTACTCCGTCGAGTGCGGTGCGCGCCCCCGAAGCGTGCGGACCGGCGAGATCCGGCGACGGTGGCGTCAGGCGAACAATGCCAGTTGCGCGGCGGTCGTGTGCGCGGTTTCGGGTCGTGTCTCCGGTTCGGCATGCCTGCGCGCCGTCAAACCGTGCTCGGCCAGCAGTGGAGCGACCCGCGCGCGCAGCCAGGCGGAGTACTCCGGGGTCACGTAGGCGCCGCGGCGGTAGAGCTGACGGTACCGGCGCAGCAACGCCGGATGGTGCTCGGCCAGCCAGGACAGGAACCAGCCCCTGGTGCTGCCGCGCAGATGCATCGGGAACGCGACGGCCGATGCCGCCCCGGCCTCGGCGATGGCGCCGAAGATCGCGTCCAGATGTGCCTGTCCGTCCGTGAGACAGGGGATGACCGGGGCGACCAGCACGTTCACCGCGAAGCCCGCGTCGGTGAGCGCGCGAACCAGGTCCAGCCGGGCCCGTGGCGACGGCGTGCCGGGTTCCAGGCTCTGGTGCAGCTCCTGATCGAGGATCGCGATGGACACCGCGAGGCTGACCCGCACCTCGCGCGTTGCCGAGGTGAGCAACGGCAGATCCCGGCGCAGCAAGGTGCCTTTGGTGAGGATGGAGAACGGGGTGCCGGACTCGGCCAGCGCGCGGATGATGCCCGGCATCAGGCGATATCGACCCTCGGCGCGCTGGTAGGGATCGGTGTTGGTGCCGAGCGCGACCGGTTCGCGGTGCCAGGACCGCCTGCCGAGTTCCTTGCGCAGCACCGCGGCGACATTGGTCTTCACCACGATCTGCGAGTCGAAGTCGCGGCCCGCGTCCAGGTCCAGATACTCGTGCGTGCCGCGCGCGAAACAGTAGCGGCACGCGTGCGAACAACCGCGCATCGGATTGACGGTCCACTGGAACGGCACGTTCGCGCCCTCGGGCACCCTGTTCAGCGCGCTCTTGCACAGCACTTCGTGGAAGGTGATGCCCTCGAACTCCGGCGTCCGCACGGTGCGCACCAGACCAGCCCGGGACAGCCCGGGCAAGGCGCCGTCCTCGGCGTCCAGGGTCTGGCTTTGCCACCGCACCCTCTCAGTCGAACATGTGTTCTAGAAGCTGTCAAGCGATCTGCCGGGTGTCCGGCGGAGTGAGCCGGGCCGGGTCGGCGAAGAAGGTGACCAGATCGCGCACCGTGTCGTCGAGCGGACGCGGCTGGTAGCCGAGCTCGCGTTCCGCCTTGCCGTGGTCGACGACGGGCGCGGAGATGAGCGCGCCGAGCGCCGCCTTGGAGACGATGTCGGAGTTGAACAGCTTGCCGATCGGCGCGAGCACCGGGATGACGCCGGACACGAACTTGGCGGGGATGGCGAACCTCGGCCCCCGCTTGCCGCCGTGGGTCGCGGCGACGCGGCACAATGCGAGCATCGAGACCATCGATCCACCCAGCAGGTAGTTCTCACCCGTGCGGCCGTGCTCTCCGGCCAGTACCAGGCCCTGGGCCACGTCGCGTACGTCCACGAGGTCGAAGCCCCCGCCGATCATGGCGGGCACGCGCCCGAGCGCCGCGTCCCTGAGCGTCCGGTTGATGCGCGAGAGCGGCTTGCCGAAGTCCAGCGGGCCGAAGACGCCGGTCGGGTTGCACAGCACCGCGTCCAGGCCCTGGTCGATCACCTTGCGCAGCGCCACCTCGCCCGCCCACTTCGAGCGGTCGTAGACCGGCAGCCCGGGATCGGTCGACCGCGGCGCGTTCTCGTCGATCCGGCCACCGCAGCTGTACTGGTCGAACGCGTGGATCGAGCTGGCGTGCACCATCCGGCGCGCGCCGACGGCCAGCGCCGCCTCGGCGACCACGCGCACGCCCTCGGTGTTCACCCGCCAGGCGAGGTCGTTCTTCTCGGCCAGGGTGATCACCGCGACCAGGTGGTAGACCACCTCCGCGCCGTCCAGTGCGGCACGCATGGACGCCGGGTCGAGCACATCGCCCTGCACCCAGGTGATGCCGGGCGCGGCCTGCTCGGCGGGAATCGCCCGATCGATGGCCGTGATCTGATGGCCGCGCTCGGTGAGGAGGCGGAGCAGATTCGTGCCAAGGTAGCCGGCTGCGCCGGTCACTGCGACCTTCATGGGACAGAGAATATAGAACTTGTTCTAATTTGCAACACGTTCCAATTCTGCCCCTTTCGCCCTGCCGTGCGGCGCGTTCGGGCTCGAAACTTGCCGGTCGGGTCGGCTATATTGAGCGCAACCGTAGCGGCCCTTGCCGATTCGGCAGGGAGCCTGCGGATCACGACAACTTCATGACGCAGATCTGTACGACGATTTGGGGGGCAACTCGATGAGTGATCTCTCGGTGGAGACCGAAGCGGTCCGGGCGTTCGCCGCCACGAACGCCGGTATCGCCGGTGATCTCGCGGGGGCGGGCAATTTCGACGCGGTGAAGAACGTTTCCGCGCTCGTTCCGGTCTTCGGCTTGATCGGGGCCGACTACCTGGCGATGTTCGCGGCGGCACAGGTGTTGCAGGCCAAGGACATCAACGATCTGTCGGCCAAGTACGCCAAGCTCTCGGACTCGGCGTTCAGCGCCGCCGCGGCCTACGACGCGGTCGACTGGTCCAACGCGGGCGCGCTCGGATCGATCGCGGGCCAGATCGGGGGCGCGGTATGAGGCCGCTCGACAGTGGCGTCATCGCGCCGGAGGACCACGCCGTCGCGCACGCGGCCGAGCAGAACGTCGCGATCGGCCAGCAGTCCTTGCTGGACTCCCTGCAGAACGCGCCAGGGCAGGCGGTGCTGGACCTGCCGTTGCCGCAGCTGCCAGACGATCTGCCGCCCATCGAGCCGCCCGCTTTCGTGCTGTCGCGCAAGATCGCGGAGGATCAGCAGTCGGTCGGCGCCATGCCCTCCGGTCTGCCGGGTCTGAACGGCGCACCGGGCGCCGAGAACGTACTCGGCGCGCCGCACGAGGCGTCGGCGCTGCTCGGTGACATGAACACGGCGGTCGACCACGTCGCGGCGCCCGCGGTCCACGCGGCGCTCGATCAGGCCCCCGGCGTGCTGAACGGGGCACTCGCCGACGCGTCGAGCGCGGTCGCGGGCACGGTGAACCAGGCGGCGGCCGCCGCCGCGGCGTTGCCCCCGTTGCCCGCCGACCCCGTCGCCGCGCTGATGCAGGGTGTCGCGGTGCCCGCGCTCCCCGGCGTCGATCTGCTGATGAAGCCGATCCTGGATCTACTGAGCAGCTTCGGCACCGGCGTCATCGGCGCGTTCGATCCGACCGCGATCCTGAGCCAGTCCTCCAAGGTCATCGAGATGGCCATGCAGGTGGGCAAGGGCAGCATGAGCACGGTCGAGCAGTTGTGGCAGAGCCAGGCCGCGCGCAACGCCCAGGCCGCGAGCCAGCAGGCGAACGTGGAGGGGCAGCAGACCAGCCAGCGGGGTATCGACATCTCCGAGCTCACCCAGCGTGCCGCCACGGTGGTACAGCAGGGCAACGCGCAACTGCTCGGCATCGCGTCGTCGTTCGCCACCCAGGCGACCGCGCTCGCGCCGGTCATCCTCACCCCGCCGGCCCAGGCGACGCTGATCGCCTCGGCCACCGAACACCTGGGCAACGCCGTCGGCGTGGTCAACGCCACCCGCGGTGATCTGGCGGGCAAGACCGCCGAGCTCAGCGGCATGGTGCAGCAACTGGTCGCGCCGGGCGGCGGTCCGGCGCCGCAGGAGGTCGCGCAGGCGCTGGCCGAGAACGTCGGCCAGCCGATCCTGGAGCAGGCGCAGTCGACCGCCTCGGATACCGCGACCAAGGCGGCAGGCCTGGACTCCGCCACGCCCGGGACCTCGACCCCCTCGACAACGCCGTCGTCGGTGCACACCACGCACAGCCCGAGTACCAGCCACGGCACGCCGAGCGGACTGCTCGGCAGCGGTCCCGGCAGGCCCGGAAGTCCGAGCACGCCCTCGGTCCCGAAGGCCACCGGCATGCCCGGCACCACGGTTCCTCCGATCCGCTCGGTCGCCGGCGTCCCGGGCACGTCCTTCGGTACCGGCTCGCCCGCGAGCACCACACCTGCCGGGTCGAACGGTTTCATGGGTGGCCCGGCCGGCGCGGCGGGGCAGCGCGGCAATGACGACGAACACTCGCGCTCGGTGCAGCCGTATCTCAGTCCCACCGGCAACGACGACCTCACCGGCCCCCTCGGCGAGTCCACGCCGGACGTCATCGGTGCCACGCACTCGGACGAGATCATCAGTTCGGACTACGAGCAAGACCAGTTCTGACGCGTCGCGGGGGAGGCCGCGCACGGCACCCGGCCCGAACGGGGATCATCGCCGTTCGGGCCGTATGACGAGCGACGGTCAGTTGTCCTGCGCGAAGGCGTCGAGCAGTTTCCGGTACAGGTCGGCGAAGCGTTTGCGTGCGGCCTGCTGCTCGGCGCCGAGCCCCTCGGTGGTGTCGGGCGAATACACCACGAGATGTACGTCCTCCGACGGCGACTGCGGCATGAAGTCGATGATCCGGCTGCTCTGATCCGTGGCGGCCGGCACGCCGAGGTCCACCGTGGCGAGCGCTTTGGTCTCCGCCAGCGCCGCGCTCAGCACGTCGGGCGGGATGTGGCCGTCGATCCGCTTGGGCGGGGTCTCCGGCCGGCGCTCGGCGGCCACCGCGTCGGGGCTGCTGACCGCACGGCCGTCGGCGAAGATCTCCAGCTGCGGACGCAGGTCCGTGCGGGCCTGCCACCCGTCCGGAATGGTGGTCAGCGTGAACAACGCCAGCGGCGCGGCGATCGGCGGTAGGGCGCTGGGGCGATCCAGGGCCGGGTCGGCCGTGGCGGCGCCCGAGCCCGCCGCGACGATCAGCAGCACAACCAGCACAACAGCTTTCGTTACTCGCATCGATCCCATCTTCCGGTGCTGTCCGTGTCCACCCGCAACACAGGTGAACTGCCGTAGATCATGACAGCGCGCCGGCTTTCGGGAGGAACCGGCGCGCTGGATCGATCGGATCCGGGTCTATCGCAGGCCGGACGGAGTGTTCAGGTCTTGCGCCGAATACGTGTCGCAAGCCCGGACCTGGCCGGTCTTGTAGCCGGTGAGGAACCACTTCTGTCGCTGCTCGGACGAACCGTGCGTCCATGCTTCGGGATTCACCCGGCCCTGCGCGGCGCGCTGGATGCGGTCGTCGCCGACCGCCGCGGCCGCCGACAGCGCGTCGTCGACGTCCTTGTCCGACAGCGGTTTCAGGAACGGCTGGTCGCTGCCGGGTGCAGGCTGCTTGTCCGCGAAATGGGCCCAGATGCCCGCGTAGCAGTCGGCCTGCAGTTCGGTGCGTACCGCGCCGGACTCCGGCCCGCGCGGATCGCGCTGCGCGCGGCCGAGGTCACCGAGCATGTTCTGGATGTGATGGCCGATCTCGTGCGCCACCACGTATTCCTGCGCGAGCGGGCCGCCGCTGGAACCGAAGCGATCCACCAGCTCCTGGAAGAAGCTGGTGTCGAAGTAGGCGGTCCGGTCGGCCGGGCAGTAGAACGGCCCGACGTCGCTGGTGGCGTTGCCGCATCCGGTGGAGGTGGCCCCGGAGAAGAGCACGACCTTCGGCTGCGAGTAGCGCTTGCCCGCCTGCTTCGGCAGTTCGGCCGACCACACGGCGTCCAGGCTCTGCGCGGTGAGCGCCACCCGGCAGTCGACGTATTTGTTGGCGTCCGCGCCGGTCTTGCAGTGGCTCGGCGTGCCCTCCGTGCCCGGCTGCGTCTGGCTCTCCTCCGGCGTTCCGGTGAAGTTGCCGAGTATGGAGCCGGGGTCGCCGCCCAGCAGCAGCGCCAGCACCAGCACGATGAGTCCGCCCGCTCCACCGCCCAGCGCGAGCTTGCCGCCCATGCCGGGACCGCCGGAGGAAACCCGGTCCGGGTCGATCTGCATGCCCTCGTTGAAGGTCATCGTCGTCGCTTTCTCGCTCGTCCCCGGGGAACACACAGCCCTCGGTCGTACGGCCCCGGTTCGCTCTCCCTCGGATACAGCTTGGCATGGGCGCGTCGATATCGGTTTCCTCTCGGGGAATGTGTCTCACTACGATGGACTCGCACCTGGTCACCCCGCGCCCGGTGTCAGCGTCGTCGAAAGGAACCCCGTGCTGCGCACCCACTTGGCTGGTTCGCTGCGAAGCGAGCATGCCGGTCAGACCGTCACTCTCACCGGTTGGGTGGCCCGGCGGCGTGACCACGGTGGGGTGATCTTCATCGATCTGCGCGACGCGTCCGGCGTGGCCCAAGCGGTGTTCCGCGAGGGCGAACCCGCCGAACAGGCGCACCGGCTGCGCGCGGAGTACTGCGTGCGCGTCACCGGCACCGTGGAACCGCGTCCGAGCGGCAACGAGAACCCGGAACTGCCGACCGGCGCGATCGAGGTGAACGTCACCGAGCTCGAGGTACTGAACGAGAGCGCGCCGCTGCCCTTCCAGCTGGACGAGCAGCCCGGTGAGGAAGCGCGCCTGAAGCACCGCTACCTGGACCTGCGCCGGGAGGGCCCGGCGCACGCCATCCGGCTGCGCTCCAAGGTCAACGCGGCTGCCCGCGAGGTGCTCGCCCACCACGAGTTCGTCGAGGTCGAGACTCCGACGCTGACCCGGTCCACGCCAGAGGGCGCTCGCGACTTCCTGGTGCCCGCCCGCCTGCAGCCGGGCAGCTTCTACGCCCTGCCGCAGAGCCCGCAGCTGTTCAAGCAGCTGCTGATGGTCGGCGGCATCGAACGCTACTACCAGATCGCGCGCTGCTACCGGGACGAGGACTTCCGCGCCGACCGGCAGCCGGAGTTCACCCAGCTCGACATCGAGATGAGCTTCGTGCGCCAGGAGGACGTGATCCTGCTGGCCGAGGAGATCCTGGTCGCGCTGTGGAAGCTGGTGGGCTACGAGATCCAGACCCCCATCCCGCACATGACCTACGCCGAGGCCATGCGCCGATTCGGCAGCGACAAGCCCGATCTGCGCTTCGGCGTGGAGATCACCGAGTGCACCGACTATTTCAAGGACACCCCGTTCCGGGTGTTCCAGGCGCCCTACGTCGGCGCGGTGGTCATGGCGGGCGGCGCGAGCCAGCCGCGGCGCCAGCTCGACGCCTGGCAGGAGTGGGCCAAGCAGCGCGGCGCCAAGGGACTGGCGTACATCCTGGTGAACGAGGACGGCACGCTGGGTGGCCCGGTCGCCAAGAACCTCAGCGAAGCCGAACGCGAGGGCTTGGCAAAGCACGTCGGCGCGGTGCCTGGGGACTGTGTGTTCTTCGCCGCGGGCGCACCGAAAGCGCAGCGCGCGCTGCTCGGTGCGGCGCGCGTCGAGATCGCCCGCAAGGTCGGTCTCATCGACGAGGACGCCTGGTCGTTCGTGTGGATCGTGGACGCGCCGCTGTTCGAGCCGACCGTCGAGGCGACCGCGAGCGGTGACGTGGCGGTGGGCCATTCCGCCTGGACCGCGGTGCACCACGCGTTCACCTCGCCGAAGCCGGAGTCGCTGGACACTTTCGACACCGACCCGGGCTCGGCGCTGGCCTACGCCTACGACATCGTCTGCAACGGCAACGAGATCGGTGGCGGGTCGATTCGTATCCACCGCCGCGACGTCCAGGAACGGGTCTTCGAGGTGATGGGCATCACACACGAGGAGGCCCAGGAGAAGTTCGGCTTCCTGCTCGACGCCTTCGCCTTCGGCGCTCCGCCGCACGGCGGCATCGCCTTCGGCTGGGACCGGGTCACCGCGCTGCTGGCGGGGGAGGACTCGATCCGCGAGGTCATCGCCTTCCCGAAGACCGGTGGCGGCGTCGACCCCCTGACCGACGCGCCCGCGCCGATCACCGCGCAGCAGCGCAAGGAGGCGGGACTGGACGTCAAGCCGGAGCAGAAGAAGGACGCGCCCGCCTCGTAGCGGCCGCTGCCGCGAACGGTATTTTCTGGTCAGCCGCGTCCGTGCCGGCTGACGCCGACCACGAGGAAACCCGTTGCTGCACTTGCGCATGATCAGCCCGCCGGAGAGCACCGACGAGGCGATCGCGGTACTCGCCGCCGATCCCGGGGTCACGCACGTGACCCTGGCACGCGGTGCGGCGCTGGAGCCGAAGGGCGACCTCGTCCAGGCGGACCTGGCTCGCGAGGCCGCCAACGCCGTGCTCGAGGACCTCACGGCGCTGGGGATCTGCCGTTCCGGCGGCTTGACGCTCACACCGGTCGAGACGGTCTTGTCGGACGCGGGTGAACGCGCGGTGCACGAGGCGCCCGGCGATCCGAGCGACGCGGTGGTGTGGGAGGAACTGGTAGCGCAGACGCACGAGGAGTCGAGCCTCAACGCGACGTTCCTCGCGTTCCTGACGATCGCCTGCCTGCTCGCCGCCGTGGGCGTCACGACCGATTCGCCGGTGACGATCGTGGGCGCGATGGTCGTCGGTCCGGAGTTCGGTCCGTTGGCCGCGTTCGCGGTGGCGTTGGTGCGCAAAGATTTCCGGCTTGCCCGCCGCTCGGCCGTCGCGCTCGCGGTCGGTTTTCCGGTGGCGATGGTGGTCACGCTGCTGGCGACGCTGGTGTGGGAGCAGGTCGGCTGGATCACCATCGACGGGGTGGGAAGTATCGAACAGGTCGACTTCATTTACCAGGTCGGCCCGTTCTCCCTGGTCGTCGCGCTGCTCGCGGGCGCGGCGGGCATGTTGTCGCTGGTGACGGCGAAATCGGCCGCGCTGGTCGGCGTGTTCATCTCGGTGACCACCGTGCCCGCGGCCGGATTCGCCGTGGTGGCGGCGACTTTGGGGGAGTGGCGGGTGGCGTTCCTGTCCGCGGGTCAGCTCGCGGTGAACATGGGGGGCATCATCGTGGCCGGGATCATCGTGCTCGCGCTCCGGCCTCGCGCGGGCGGCGAGGCCGGTCCGGTGGAACGGTTCAAACGCTTGATCGGCATGCGCTCACCGGTCCAGAAGTGAGGCAGGTTTCACAGCGCGGCGACGGAACCGCCGGTGAGGGCGCGGTAGGCGTAGGTCACGGCGATGACGGCGACCGGGCCCGCGATCAGCAGGCCGAAACCACACAGCAGTAGCCCCAGGAAGGTGACCACCAGCACCGCCAGCGCGAGCAGCAGCACCTGCCCGGCATTGGCGACCACCAGGGTGAAGCTGGACTTCAGCGCCTCGAACGGACCCTGGTCCTGATCGACGACGAAATGCAGCGAGAACATGCACAGCCAGCCGGCGATCAGCCCGGGGATCAGGCAGATCGCCGAGCCGAGGAAGGTCAGCGTGAACGCCAGCAGTGCGGTGAGCAGCACATTGCCCGCGTTCACGAATCGGAAGTAGGCGCCGAAAGGTGGCGGGGTGCCGTCGGTTTCGTACAGGGCGCCGCGCACCATCGCCGCCTGCAGCAGCCATATCCCGGCCATGACCGCCAAGAAGACGAGCAGCAGCGGCAGCATCGTCGTCGGGTCGGTGAGCTGGACGACGAGCACGAACGCCAGATATATGACCATGCCCACCGCGGTCACCCCGACCCACGGGCCCGGATTGGCCCGGAAACGGGCCCAGCCGTAGCTGAGCGCCTGGCCCACGTCCAGCGTGCCCGGTCCCGTGGTGACCTGCTGGTAGCCGTAGACCGGCTCCTGGGCGGGCGCCGGGCCGGGCGGTGGCGCCCACCCCGGGCCGGTGCCCTGTGGGCCGTAGCTGGGGTGCGGCGCGCCCACGGGCGGGGGTGGCTGCACCGGTTCGCTGCCGTAGTGCGCCGCGCCGGGACCTTCGAACTGCGGGTATGCTGACGAACCGGCCATCTCATGGCGGGGTTGGCCGGTTGCGGGGGTGCCGCCTCGCGGATCGGGGTTCTCCTGCTGCCCCGGCCGTGCCGCGAAGCGTTCCTCGTCGTTCGGGGAGGAAGCGCCACCAGGTGATTGTTTGGGTGCGGGGGGCGGTGTTTCGGTCATGCGTAGACCTTTCCACTCAACTGGTTTGCGGTGTGGCGCACGGCAGTTCACGATGAGAAAACCCGACGGGTGCACAGGTGTCAAGCGACCGGCGGCCACCCTCCGGCCTGGCCGGAGACACGCCGGGCGACGCGGAAAGGTTGTGTAACCGCTCGCTAGAAGTGACCCCATGCGAGTACTTTGAGAGGCGATGACCGCACTATTGGCCGAACGCGCCGCCGAAGTCGTGTCCGCAGCGCAACAGTTGCTCACAAAGCGAATGGGTGCTCCGGTAAAGCTGAGCGATCCGATCGAACTCAGTGGTAGTGGTAGGACGACCGTCCTACGTGTGCGAGTAGCGGAGAACGCCTTCTCGTTGCCGCGAACCCTGATAATCAAGCAGGTCCGTGGCGCTGCCCAGGATCGCCGGACCGGCGGTCTGGCGCCCGGGGTGGCCAGCATCGATTCCGCGTTCCTCCGCGAGACGGTGTCCTACCAGTTCACCACCGCACTGAGCCGGGAACACCGCCCGGGCGCGTACCTGATCGCGCACAGCCTCCCCGACCGGCTGTTGATCCTCAGCGACCTCGGTGACAACTCACTGCTCACCGCCGTGCTGCGCTCCGGAGCCGAGCCGGCAACCCGCAATGCCCTCATGGCCTTCGCCCAGGCGCTGGGCCGGATGCACGCCGCCACCGTCGGGCGCGAGGCGGACTTCGTCGCGTTGCTGCGCCGGGTGGACGTGGTGCACCGGGTGGACGGCATCGCCCAGCAGGCCGAGTCGGCGATCGCCGAGGTGCCCGGCATGCTCCAGCGCGAACTGGGCATCGAGGTGCCCGGCGAGATCGCCGAGCGGATCGTGCGCGGCAACCGCCTGTACTCGGCGGGGCGCTTCCGGGCGTTCAGCCCGTCGGACCTCTGCCCGGACAATGTGATCTTGAACGAGGAGGGCGCCCGCTTCCTCGACTACGAGTGGGGCGGATTCCGCGACGCCACCCTGGACATCGCCTACGCGCTGGTGTCCTTCCCGGGCTGCCTGTGCGACCTCGAGCTCTCGCGCGAACGCGCCAACCAGATGGTCGAGGCGTGGCGCGCGGAAGTCGTGGGCGTGTGGCCCGCGCTGGCCGACGACGACCAGCTGGCCGAACGCATCTTGGAAGCCCGGCTGATCTGGGTGTGGCTGTCCACCTACTGGTTCCTGCCCGCCGACCACACGCGTATCGCGGCTGCCCGGGAGCACGGGCTGTCGGTGCCGCGCTCGGCGGCCCTGATCAACCGCTGGGCCGCACTCGCCGAAGACGCGCGGTGCACGGGGGACGACATCGTGGGCGATTTCGCCGAGGACGTGTCGGCGATGCTGGAAGAGCGCTGGTCGGAATAGGGCTTCGCGTCCGAGCGATCGGGCGTGGGCTGTGCTGGACCTCAGCGGTGCGAATTCGGCCGCCGGCTCTGTTGTCGTCGTTCCGACGGTCTTCTACCGGGCTGCGAAGCGCCTAGCGCATCCCGGGCTACCCCCGACCGCATGAGCAGAAGAGGCTGCCGCTTCAGCCGGTGCGTGGCGCCATGTGGTGCGACCTGCTGGACGCGGTTCGGGGGCCCACTGTGGCGGCAATCAGCCGCGTGGCGATCGGCTGCGGCGACGGGCGGTTCTGACCGACACCACGACCGCACCGTCGATGCCCGCGCCCGCGCCGAGGCGATCCGGTGCCGGTAGTCGATCGCCGCCGGGATGGATCGGCCCTAGGGAAGCCCATAGCGTTGCTCGTCTTGTGGCGGTCGCAGAGCCGAATGCGTACGGATGGGAATCGGCTTGCGGGACCGGCATGATGAGAGGTCGGGAGCGCTCGGTTCGGGGGTACGGGCGCGGGGAAGAGGGAGTGCCGGATGGGTCACCTACTGCTGGCATTGCTTGCGATCGTTCTCGTCGCCGCGCCGCTCGGCGTCGTGATCTTCCGAAGAAACAGAGGCCGGAGCCGGATCGAAGGCGACCCGGCGACGCGTGCCCGCGCGACCGGAGCGCAGCTCAGCAAAAGGTCCGAGCCTATCAATGGCGGAACCGGCCGCATGACAAGTCGGAGGACAACATCAGCGGTGGCGGTGGATGCGGTGGCGGATGTGGGGGCGGAGAGTGAGCTACCGCCCGACGATCAGCCGAGCGGCCCCGGCCGCGGCTCGACCCGGCCGCCGGAACGTACGGCGAACGAAGCGCCGTGGCGCACACCGGAATTCGGGTCGGTGACGTTCAGCAGGTAGTACCAGTCCATCTGTGCCTGCTCCGCGGTGACTTCCAGCACGCCGTAGCCGTGTGAATCCAATTCCACGTACCGCAGATGACGGTTGATCGCCCCGAGCGATTCCGCGATCGGCGCGGAATTCGTCCGCAGCAGGTCGCCGATGCTGGACGAGGTCACCGACGGCACCACGAACTCGGCGCCCGCCGTCGCCCCGCCCGGGTAGCTCGCCGCGTCCACCGGGAGATCCGCGGCCCACGAGGAGTGGATATCTCCGGTCAGGAACAGCACGTCGGAGATCTGCTGGTCGATGATGGCGCGGAAGAGGCGGGCGCGGTCGGCGGTGTAACCGTCCCACTGGTCGCCGTTCAGTGACGGGCCGGACTCCGGGACGCCCAAGGTACTGGTGATCGCCGCCGTGGTGGCAGGCTCCAGCGGCGGGAAGACCAGCGGAGCGATCATCACCGAGTTGCCGACCAGCTTCCACCGCACCGGCGCGGACGCCAAGCCCGCGGTCAGCCACTCCATCTGCGCCTTACCGGTGATGGTGCGCGCCGGGTTGTCGGCCTCCCGCCAGTTCGCTCCGGGTTTCGCCTCCTCGTCGCGGTAGCTGCGCAGATCGAGCATGCTGAGCTCGGCCAAGGTGCCGAAGCGCAGCCTGCGGTAGATCCGTACGTCGGTGCCGGACCCGGACGCGCGGACCGGCATCCATTCCAAGTAGGCCTGCGCGGAGGCGGCGCGCCGGTCGATCCAGCTGCCCTCGGTCGCGGGATCGTGGTTGTGCGCGCCGCCCGACCAGGAGTTGTCCGCGGATTCGTGGTCGTCCCAGGTGCAGATGAACGGCAGCGTGGCGTGCAGACCGAGCAGATCCGGGTCGGTCTTGTACTGGGCGTGGCGGATGCGGTAATCGGTCAGGGTGACGATCTCGTTCGCCGGTTCGTGCGCACGCACGGTGCCGTTGCGGCCGCCGTACTTGCCGCGACCGTATTCGTAGATGTAATCGCCCAGGTGCACGATCGCGTCCAGGTCGGTGCGGCCGGCCAGGTGACGGTAGGCGCCGAACCAGCCCGCCTCCCAGTTCGAGCACGAGACCACGCCGAATCGAAGGCGGTCCGGTGTGTCCGCCGTGGCGGGCGCGGTTTTGGTGCGGCCGACCGGGGAGGTCTGGCCGAGGGCGCTGAAGCGATAGAAGTACTCGACGTTCGGCGCGAGGCCGGAGACGTCGACCTTGACGGTGTGGTCGGACTCCGCCGCGGCCGTCACGGTTCCGGAGGCTGCGATCGAGAGGAATTGCTCGTCCGCGGCGATCTCCCACCGCACGGCCGCCGGGTCGCCCACGCCCGAACCCGGCGTCGCGTCGTCGGAGACGGTGACGCGGGTCCAGAGGATGACGCCGTCGGGAAGCGGGTCGCCCGAGGCGACGCCGTGCCGGAACGCCGGTGTCGCGGCTTGCGCGCGTCCGGCGCCCGCCACCGCGGTGGCGGTGGCGGCGGCCGCGCTGCCCTTCAGCAGGGTGCGCCGAGCGAAGCGGGAGGCGGACGATGGATCTGAAACGAATGCGTTTTCAGGCACGGGTACCGATCCCATCCGAAGTACCGGCGGCGCGCAACTCGGTTCGCCGCCGCGCCGGTCCGCGCCGTGCTCCGCGGCGCGATGAGGACGGGGGAACGGCATGTCGCGCTGTCGGTGCGGCTGGGTAACGTTCGTCTGGTGAGCGATGGTTTGTTCGACGTGCCCGGTGCCGCGGTGCCCCCGGAGCATTCGATCGACACCGTGGTGCGCAGGGACGCGGGTGCGCCGCTGGCCGTGCGCATGCGTCCGGCCACGCTGGAGGAAGTGGTCGGCCAGCAGCATCTGCTCGGGCCCGGCTCGCCGTTGCGCAGGCTGATCGAGGGATCTGGCGCCGCATCGGTGCTGCTGTACGGGCCGCCCGGAACGGGCAAGACCACCCTCGCCTCGCTCATCTCGCAGGCCACCGGACGGCGGTTCGAGGCGCTGTCGGCCCTCTCGGCCGGCGTCAAGGAGGTGCGCGCGGTCATCGACATGGCGCGGCGCAGGCTGTCGGCGGGCGAGCAGACCGTGCTGTTCATCGATGAGGTACACCGTTTCTCCAAGACCCAGCAGGACGCGCTGCTGGCCGCGGTGGAGAACCGCATCGTCCTGCTGGTCGGCGCCACCACCGAGAACCCGTCGTTCTCGGTGGTGTCGCCGCTGCTGTCGCGCTCGCTGGTGCTGCAACTGCGGTCGCTGACCGAAGCCGACATCCGCCAGGTGCTCGGCCGCGCGATCGCCGATCCGCGTGGGCTCGGGGGCGAGTACACCGTCACCGACGCCGCGCTCGAGCACATCGTCCGGATCGCGGGCGGCGACGCCCGCCGCGCGCTGACCGCGCTGGAAGCGTCGGCCGAATCCTCGCTCGACGGCACCGTCGACGTGGACCTGGTCGAGGCCAGCGTGGACAAGGCCGCCGTCCGCTACGACCGCGCAGGCGACCAGCACTACGACGTGATCAGCGCGTTCATCAAGTCCATCCGCGGGTCGGACGTCGATGCCGCCTTGCACTACCTGGCACGCATGCTCAGCGCGGGCGAGGACCCTCGCTTCATCGCCCGCAGGCTGATGATCCACGCCAGCGAGGACATCGGCATGGCCGATCCGATGGCGTTGCAGACGGCGACCGCCGCCGCGCAGGTGGTGCAGCTGGTCGGCCTACCCGAGGGCCGCCTCGCGCTCGCACAGGCCACGATCCATCTGGCGACCGCCCCGAAGTCCGGCGCGGTGGTGGCCGCGATCGGAGCGGCCATGGCCGATGTCGCGGCGGGTAAGGCGGGCCCGGTCCCGCCGCACTTGCGTGATGGGCACTACGCGGGTGCGGCGGCACTCGGCAACGCGCAGGGCTATCGGTACCCCCACGACGACAAAGACGGCGTGCTCACCCAGCAGTACCCGCCCGACGAACTGGTCGGCGTCGACTACTACCGTCCCACCGACCACGGGCACGAACGCGAAATCGGTCCACGGGTCGACAAGCTGCGCCGCATCGTCCGAGGCTGACCGCTCAGAGCCGCTGGAGGGCTGGCTTCGCTGAGCGGTCGCGGGGACGCGACGGGTCCCCGGTCGATGAAAATTCGCATGCGCGGCACCGGTAGGCTGGGTATTCGTGCAGACCCACGAGATTCGACGGCGTTTCCTGGACCACTTTCTCCGTGCCGGCCACACCGAGGTGCCGAGTGCCTCGCTGATCCTGGCCGACCCGAACCTGCTGTTCGTCAACGCAGGCATGGTCCAGTTCAAGCCGTACTTCCTGGGTCAGGAGGCGCCGCCGTACCCGCGGGCGACCAGCGTGCAGAAATGCGTGCGGACGGGCGACATCGAAGAGGTCGGCGTCACCACGCGGCACAACACGTTCTTCCAGATGGCGGGGAACTTCTCCTTCGGTGACTATTTCAAGGAGGGGGCGATCACGCTCGCCTGGGAGCTGATCTCCAAGCCGCAGGACGAAGGCGGTTACGGCTTCGACCCCGAGCGGATCTGGGTGACCGTCTACCAGGACGACCCGGAGGCCGCTGAGATCTGGAAGCGGGTCGCGGGCATGCCCGAGGAGCGCATCCAGTTCCGCGACGGCAAGGACAACTACTGGGACATGGGCGTGCCCGGCCCCGGTGGACCCTGCTCGGAGATCTACTACGACCGCGGGCCCGAGCACGGCCGCGACGGCGGGCCGGTCGCCGACGAGGACCGCTACCTCGAGATCTGGAATCTCGTGTTCATGCAGGACGTCCGCGGTGAGCTGAGCCCGAAGCTGGGGCATCCGCCGGTCGGGTCGCTGCCGAAGAGGAACATCGACACCGGTATGGGCGTCGAGCGGATCGCGCTGCTGCTGCAGGGCGTGGACAACGTCTACGAGACCGACCTGCTGCGCCCCATCATCGACAAGGCCGAGGAGCTGACCGGACGTTCCTACGGCGTCCAGCACGAGGACGACGTCCGCTTCCGTGTGATCGCCGACCACGCCCGCACCGCCGCCATGCTCATCGCCGACGGCGTGAACCCGGGCAACGACGGCCGCGGATACGTGCTGCGCCGCCTGCTGCGCCGGATCGTGCGCTCGGCGCGCCTGCTCGGCGCCGAGAAGCCGGTGATGAGCGAGTTCATGAAGGTCGTCAGCGACCTGATGGCCCCGTCCTACCCGGAGCTGGCCACCGACTTCCGCCGGATCGAGACCGTCGCCGTCGGCGAGGAGACGGCGTTCCTGAAGACGCTGAACACCGGCTCCACCTTGTTCGACAACACCGCCGCCGCGGTGAAGGCCGGGGGCGGCAGCACGATCGCCGGGTCGGACGCGTTCACCCTGCACGACACCTACGGTTTCCCGATCGATCTGACGCTGGAGATGGCCGCCGAGGCCGGGCTGTCGGTCGACGAAGAGGGCTTCCGCTCGCTCATGGCCGAGCAGCGCAAGCGCGCCAAGGAGGACGCGCAGTCCCGTAAGCACGCCCACGCCGACCTGACGATCTACAAGGAGCTGGTCGACCGGGGCGCCACCGAGTTCACCGGCTTCGACGAGCTCACCTCCGAGGCCACCGTGCTCGCCCTGATCGCCGACGGCGTCCGGGTGCCCGCCGCGACCGTCGGACAGGACGTCGAGGTGATCCTGGACCGCAGCCCGCTCTACGCCGAGTCCGGTGGCCAGATCGCCGACCGCGGCTCCATCACCGCCTCCTCGGGCCTGAAGCTGCGCGTCAACGACGTGCAGAAGATCGCCAAGAAGCTGTGGGTGCACAAGACCACCGTGGAGCACGGCCAGGTCACCGAGGGCGATATCGTGCTCGCCCAAGCCGATCCCGCGTGGCGGCGCGGCGCCACGCAGGGCCATTCCGGCACACACATGGTGCACGCTGCCCTCCGCCAGGTGCTCGGCCCGAACGCCGTGCAGGCCGGTTCCCTGAACAAGCCGGGCTACCTGCGCTTCGACTTCAACTGGCAGGGCCAGCTGTCCGAGCAGCAGAAGGCCGACATCGAGGCCGTGTCCAACGACGCGGTAGGCGCCGACTTCCCGGTGAACACCTTCCTCACCGATCTGCCGAAGGCCAAGCAGATGGGCGCGCTGGCGCTGTTCGGTGAGAACTACGGCAACGAGGTCCGCGTCGTGGAGATCGGCGGCCCGTTCTCCATGGAGCTGTGCGGCGGTACGCACGTGCAGCATTCCTCACAGATCGGCCCGATCACCGTGCTCGGCGAGTCGTCGGTCGGCTCCGGTGTGCGGCGCGTCGAAGCGTTCGTCGGCCTGGACTCCTACAAGTACCTGGCCAAGGAGCGCGCACTGCTGGCCGGTGTCGCCTCCGCGCTGAAGGTGCCCTCCGAAGAGGTGCCGGGTCGCGTCGAGCAGCTCGTGGAGCGGCTCAAGGTGGCCGAGAAAGAACTCGAGCGCACGAAGATGGCGGCCGTGCTGTCGTCGGCGGCCACATTCGTCGAGGAAGCCGAGCGGATCGGCCGTCTGCTGCTGGTCGCCGTGGCCGCGCCGGAGGGCGTGCCCGCGGGCGATCTGCGCACCCTCGCCACCGATATCCGCGGCCGGTTCGGCAGCGAGCCCGCCGTGGTGGTGCTGCTCGGCAACGCCGACGGCAAGGTGCCGTTCGTGGTCGCCGTGAACAAGCCCGCGCAGGAACTCGGCATCAAGGCGGGTGATCTGGTCGGCAGCTTCGGCCCGAGTATCGCCGGACGCGGCGGCGGTAAGCCGGAGATGGCCCAGGGCGCGGGGTCGGATCCGTCCGGCATTCCGGCGGGCCTGGCCGCGGTCCGCGCGCGGGTGGCCGAACTCGCCGGGTGATGGGGGAGTCCGCGGAATCGGAGAGGTCGGCGCAGCGCGGCGCCGACCGGCCGGATCCCGCCACCGACCCCGGCCGGGGCAGGCGGATCGGCGTCGACGTCGGCAGTGTCCGGATCGGGGTCGCCGCGTGCGATCCCGACGGCATTCTCGCCACGCCGGTGGAGACCGTACCGCGCGCGAAATCGTCACGGCGTTCGGCTCCCGCACCCGATATCGAAAGAATTGCCGAAATTGTGCGGGAGTACGAGGCAGTCGAGGTAATCGTCGGATTGCCGCGAACATTACGCGGGGAGAAGGGGACTGCGGCTACGCTGGCCAGCGCATTCGCTGAGCGATTGCGGGCTTCCGTCGGGCCGGTGCCGGTCCGGCTTTCCGACGAACGTTTGACTACGGTGTCAGCTGCACGTGCATTGCGGGACAGTGGAGTTCGCGCGCGTGGCCAGCGGCAGGTGATCGATCAGGCGGCGGCCGTGTCGATCCTGCAAGGATGGTTGGACGAACGGAGTGCGGTGTTGAGGTCGGTGGAAGCGGGACGTCCCGCGTCGCCCGGGGACGATGCATGACGGATCGGTGGGCGCGGGCCGAGGAACTGTTCCGACAGCGCGAAGCTGATCGGCGGTATCGGAGAGACGACCGGGCCTGGGGCGAACACGACGACGGCGACGACTACTACGACGACGACGATACGACCGTCATCCCCCGCTACGTCGATGACGAGGAGGAGGAGCCGCCCACGCCGGCTCCGCCCGCCCCGCGGCGTGGCGGGCAGCGCGCGAGCGCCACCCGCGAGCAGGCGCCGCGCCGCGCGAAGCGCGTGCAGCCGGAGCGTTCGGAGCGCCCTGGTAAACGTGGCAAGCGATCCCGAGTGGCCTCGCGCAAAGCCGCCGAACGCAAGCGGCGCCGCCGGACCATATGGATCGTCGGCGGCGTCTTCGCGCTGATGTTCGCCGGCGCTGTCGTCTTCGCGGGCATGAAGCTGGTCGCCAGTTTCGGCCCGCCGGAGGACTTCGCGGGTCCGCCCGGACCCTTGGTGATCGTGCAAGTGCACGACGGCGACACCTCGACGCAGATCGCGGCGACCATGCACGACAAGGGCGTCGTCGCCAGCACCGGCGCGTTCATCGAAGCGGCCGTGCGGAATTCGAACATGAACTCGGTGCAGCCGGGCTTCTACGCGATCGCGAGCCGCAGTCCCGCCGCGCAGGCGGTCGCCGCGCTGGTCGGCAAGGACTCCAGGGTCGGCAATCTGGTCGTCTCCGAAGGACGTCTGCTGCACGACCAGCACGACATGAGCACCGGCGGGCGGTACGACGGCATCTACCGCAAGATCGCCGAGGCCAGCTGCATCGGCACCGGCGCGAACCAGAAGTGCGTGACCTACGAACAGCTCGATGCCGCGGGCGCGAGCCTGGACCTGGCCTCGCTCGGTGTGCCGGCGTGGGCGATGCAGGGTGTCAAGGACTGCCCGGACCGGGCGAGACAGCTGGAAGGCCTGATCGCCGCGGGCACATGGGATTTCGATCCCAGCGGCACTCCGGAGCAGATTTTGCGGCAATTGGTGTCCGCGAGCGCGAAGAGCTATGAATCCACCGGATTGCTGCAGTCCGGCGCCGACACGAAACTGACACCCTATGAGACGCTGGTCGCCGCCTCGCTGGTGGAACGCGAGGCGAAACCGCAGGACATGGGCAAAGTGGCACGGGTGATCGTGAACCGGCTGCGAGTCGATCAGATGCTGCAGTTCGACTCGACGGTGAACTACACGCTGGATCGCACCGAGGTGGCGACCACCGACGCCGACCGCGCTCAGGAAACCGCCTGGAACACCTATGCGATGCAGGGCCTGCCCAAGACCCCGATCGCCGCGCCGTCGTTGAACGCGTTGCGTGCGATGGAGAATCCGGAGGCGGGGCCCTGGCTGTACTTCGTCACCGTCGACAAACAGGGCACCACCTTGTTCACCGACGACTACCAGGAGCATCTGCGCCTGATCGCACGGGCGCAGCGCAGCGGCATTCTCGACAGTTCCAAGGACAGCGGTGGCCGGTAGTCGCAAGGCGGCGGTGCTCGGCAAGCCGATCGCACACTCGCGATCGCCCCAGCTGCACCTGGCCGCGTATCGCGCGCTCGGGCTCGACTGGAGCTACGAGCGCATCGAATGCTCGGCCGAGCAACTGCCCGGGTTCGTCGACGGGCTGGGCCCGGAATGGGTCGGGCTCTCGGTGACCATGCCCGGCAAGGAAGCGGCACTGGCCTACGCGCACGATCGCACCGAGCGTGCTGTGCTGGTCGGATCGGCCAACACCTTGGTCCGCACCGGCGCGGGCTGGCTGGCCGACTGCACCGACGTCGACGGCGTGCTCGGTGCGCTGCGCGGCGCAGGGGCCGGAGAACTGGCCGAAGGCGTGGTGCTGGGCGCGGGCGGTACCGCACGGCCCGCTCTGCTGGCGCTGTCGGAGCTGGGCGCGAAGTCGGTCACCGTGGTCGCGCGGGACGCGAACCGGGCGCGCGGTGCGCTCGAACTCGCCGAGCGGCTCGGAATGGTTGCCGCGTCGGCCGCGTTCGAGGCCGGGCCGCTCCAGGGGATTTGCGCGGCGGCAGGCGCCGTGATCAGTACCGTTCCCGCCACGGCGGCCGCGGTCGTCGCTCCCGCGGTGGCCGAGGCTCCGGTGGTGCTCGACGCGATCTACAACCCATGGCCGACACCGCTGGCCGAGGCGGTGTGGAGGGCCGGGCACACGGTGGTCAGCGGTTTGGAGATGCTGCTGAACCAGGCCTACGGGCAGGTCGAGCTGTTCACCGGGCAGCCCGCGCCGCGCGCGGAGATGGCGGCGGCGCTGGACGAGGGGCACCGGCCCCGGAATTGATACCGGTTCTAGTTTGGTTGAGCGCGACGCGGGGTTAGGGTGGTGCGCATGAATGCTTGGGTGTTGCGGGCGATCGTGCTCGGTGCGCTGGTCGTCGTGCTGCGCGCCGCGCTGGGGTTCGCGATGGTGTACTGGCCGACCCACGGGGCGTGGATGCGTGCGCTCGCACTGATCGTGCTGGTCGCAGCCGCCCTGTACTGGGGTTTCCTGGACGGACGCAAGGACAGGGCGGCCCAGCCCGATCCCGACCGTGGCACCGACCTGACACTGCTGTGGCTGAAGGCCGCGGTGGTGGCCGGCGTCGGCAGCGGTCTCGCCGCCTGGCTGCTCGACTGGTTGCCCAAATTCGACCTGGGAGACAACGGCCTGCTCTTCGAACTCACGGCGGCCGCGGCGTTCATCGTCCTGCTGATCTTCATCTTCGCCCTCATCGGCGTTGGCATCGGCCGCGCTCTCGCCGACCGCGCCGCGGGCAAACAGTCCACCCCCGCCTGAGGCCGGCTCGCGCATCGACGCGATCGGATGGACGGCGGGTGATCCGCGAATGAGGTTGCTCGTCCGTGTCATTTGCTGACGCATTGCCATAGGTGGCGATGCGGCCAACCGGCAGCGCCGGTGCGTGCCTCCCCTTTCCGCTGCTGACGCCGCCGGTTATGCTGCTGTGCAATGCATTTCAACGGGAGGGGAAGCGTTGTGCTGATTCGATTCGGGGTTACCGCGGCGATGGCGATCGCCGCGTCCGCGTTCGTGTTCGGCGGTCAGGCGGCGGCGAAAGCCGATGGCTGCGCCTCGGCGCAGCCCAAGTGGGGGTTCCAATGCGTGTCGTCGGCGTCGAACGTCTCGCTGGCGAGCTGCATGAAGGACGCGCCGCTCTGGAACGATCACGCGGAGTGCGTTCCGCGAAACGACGGCAGTGGTAGGTACGACCTCTGGGTCCCGTCCCACTGAGAGGAGAAACGGCGGACCCTCCTGGAGGGTCCGCCGTTCCTCGTTCGATCCAACACCACCGTCCGGCACCGGACGTGTCATGGCTCTACAGCAGGATGCCGCCGGTGTCGGGCTTGCCTTCGCGCGCCACGGCGGAGTAGGCGGCGGCCAGCAATGTGGGATCGGGTCCCTCGAGCCGGCCCGGCTTGGCGAGACCGTCGAGCACGACGAAGCGCAGCACGCCGGAGCGAGTCTTCTTGTCGGTCTGCATGGCGTCCAGCAGTTGCGGAAGTGCGTCGGCGTCGTAGCTGGTCGGCAGCCCGACGGCGGTCAGGATCGCGCGATGACGGTCGGCGGTGTCGTCGTCGAGACGGCCCGCGAGACGGCCGAGTTCGGCGGCGAACACCAGCCCGACGGAGACTGCCGCGCCGTGCCGCCACCGGTAGCGCTCCCGCCGCTCGATCGCGTGCCCGAGGGTGTGACCGTAGTTGAGGATCTCGCGGAGGCTGGACTCCTTCAGATCGGCGGCGACGACGTCGGCTTTCACCTGGATCGCGCGGCGGATCAACTCCGGCAGCACCTCGCCGGACGGGTCGAGGGCGGCCTCGGGGTCGCGCTCCACCAGATCGAGGATCACCGGGTCGGCGATGAAACCGGCCTTGATGATCTCGGCCATGCCCGCGACGATCTCGTTGCGCGGAACCGTCTCCAGCGTGGCCAGGTCGACCAGTACGGCGGCGGGCTCGTGGAAGCAGCCGACCAGGTTCTTGCCCGCCTCGGTGTTGATGCCGGTCTTGCCGCCGACCGCCGCGTCGACCATGGCCAGCAGCGTGGTGGGCACGTGCACGATGCGCACCCCGCGCATCCAGGTGGCGGCGACGAACCCGGCCAGGTCGGTCGCCGCGCCGCCGCCGAGGCTGACCACGACGTCGTTGCGGGTCAGGCCGATGCGCCCGAGCACCTCCCAGCAGAACCCGGCGACGGCCAGGTCCTTGCCCGCCTCGGCGTCCGGGATCTCGACGCGATGTGCGTCGATGCCGGTGTCGGCCAGCGCCTTCCGCACCGCTTCGGCGGTCTCGGCGAGCGGCGGCTGATGGAAGATGGCCACGGTGCGTACGCCTTTGGTCGCGCCGCTGACCGACTCGACGAGTTCGCCGAGCAACCTGCGGCCGATGATCACCGGGTACGGGTCGGCGGTCCGGACTTCGAGACGACTCGGCTCTGTCACGTGGCTTGCTCCGATTCTGTTGTTGCTGTTGTCGACTGCTGACGCGCCCGGGCGCGGGCACGGCGTGCGCGGGCACGCCTGGATCGGTTGCCGGCCGCGGTCTCGCCGTCGCTCGTTCCGCTCGCCGCGTCGGGTTCGCTCGTGCGGCCCCTGCGCGTACGGCGGGATCGAGCGGTGGTGGTCGCCGCCGATTCCTTCGTGGCGCCGGTTTCGGTGGCGGTGCTCTCGCCCTGATCGGCGGTCGTGCGCCGGGCCGCGGCCCTGGCCCTGGCGCGACGCCGGGACCGGGATCGGCTGCTGCCCTGCGGAATTCCGCTCGGTGGCGGCCGGAGATCCGCTTCGGCGTGCTCGACCGGCTCCATCCCGAGCTTGGTCATGATCATCCGTACCACCCGGCCCGGACTGCGACCGTCGGTGCGGACCCGGACGGTGGCCACCTCCCGGTAGAGCGGCCTCCGGGCGCGCATCAGCTCCCGGTACTTCGCGCCGGGGTCGGCGCCGTTGAGCAGCGGCCGCTGGGTGCTCGCGCCGGTGCGCCGAAGGCCCTCGGCCACACTGATCTCCAGGTAGACCACGGTGCGGCCGCGCAGAAGGGCCCTGGTGTCGGCGGACAGCACGGCGCCGCCGCCCAGCGAGACCACACCGCGCTCGGCGAGGACGGCGCGGCGCACCACCCGCTCCTCGATCCTGCGGAATTCGGGCTCACCGTCTTCGGCGAAGATCTCCGGGATGGTGCGACCGGTCTCCCGCTCGATGCCCGCATCGGTGTCGTACAGCTCGACGCCGAGTTCCCTGGCGAGCTTGCGGCCGATCGTGGACTTGCCCGCCCCCGGCGGTCCGACCAGCACCACGCGCGGGGCGCGCGGATCGGTCTGCACGATCATTGCGACCGACTGTCCGCGGGCACGTGGGGGCGAGTGCTGATGCGCTTGATGTAGCTGGTGATGTTCTCGACCGTCTCGGTGAGCGAATCGCCGCCGAACTTCTCCAGCGCCGCCTGCGCGACGACCAGCGCCACCATGGACTCGGCCACCACGCCCGCCGCGGGAACGGCGCACACGTCCGAACGCTGGTGGATGGCGACGGCCTCGTCTCCGGTGGTCATGTCGACGGTGGACAGCGCGCGCGGCACCGTCGAGATCGGCTTCATGGCCGCACGCACACGCAGCGCCTCGCCGTTGGTCATGCCGCCCTCCAGGCCACCGGCGCGATTGGTGGAGCGCAGCACGCCGTCGGGGCCGGGCCGCATCTCGTCGTGCGCCTGGCTGCCGCGGCGGCGTGCGGTCTCGAAACCGTCACCGACCTCGACGCCCTTGATGGCCTGGATGCCCATGAGGGCGGCCGCGAGCCGCGCGTCCAGCCGGTTCTCGCCGCTGGTGAACGAGCCGAGGCCGACCGGAAGTCCCTCCACGACCACCTCGACCACGCCGCCGAGGGTGTCGCCGTCCTTCTTGGCCGCCTCGATCTCGGCGATCATCGCGGCTTCGGCGTCCTTGTCGAACGCCCGCACCGGGCTCTCGTCCACCGCGGCGAGATCGGCGGCGGTCGGCACGATGCCGGAGGTGTTCCGCGCCGTGCCGATCGACACGACGTGCGAGACGACCTCCGCGCCGAACGCCTGGCGCAGGAAGTTGCGGGCGACGGTGCCCGCCGCGACGCGCGCGGCGGTCTCCCTGGCACTGGCGCGCTCGAGCACGTTGCGGGCGTCGTCGAAGTTGTACTTGAGCATGCCGGAGTAGTCGGCGTGCCCAGGCCGGGGGCGGGTCAGCGGTGCGTTGCGGGCCAACTCGGCGAGTTCGGCCGGATCGACCGGGTCGGCGGACATCACGGTGGTCCACTTCGGCCACTCGGAGTTGGCCACCTCGATGGCGACCGGGCCGCCCATCGTGCGCCCGTGCCGCACACCGCCGACGACGGTGACCTTGTCGGCCTCGAACTTCATCCGCGCGCCGCGGCCGTAGCCCAGCCTGCGGCGCGCGAGCTGCGTGGAGATCTCGTCCGACGTCACCTCGACGCCTGCCACCATCCCCTCGAGGAGGGCGACGAGAGCGGGACCATGGGATTCTCCAGCAGTTATCCAACGCAGCACGTCGTTCATCTTCCCATGTCGACGCCGGTGCCCGGGAACGTGGCCCGCCGTGACGACGCGCACGCCGGAGGAGGGGCGATACCACCCGCCGACGCCTCAGCGGGCTATGACGATGGGGCGATCCACCGAACGCAGCAGCGCCTCACCCACCGAACCGAACAGCAGCCGTCCCAGGGCTCCGCGGCCCCGGTTGCCCACCACCAGCAGTTGCCCGTCGCGGGAGCGTTCGAGCAACTGCCGCTCCGGCCGGTCGCGGACGACCTCGCGCCGGATGGTGAGTTCCGGATATTGCTCCTGCCAACCGGCCAGGCTTGTGGCGAGCAACGCTTCCTCGGTCCGGCGCAGCGCGGTCCAGTCCGTGCCGATCGCGCCGAGCGGCTCGACCTCGCCCCAGGTGTGCACGGCCACCAATTCGACCCCGCGCAGCGAAGCTTCGGTGGCCGCGACCTCGATGGCGGCTTGCTCGGCGGCGGAGCCGTCCACCCCGACGATCACCGGCCCGGTGTCGGCCCGGTCCCACAGCGGCGTCTCGGCAGGCACCACCGCGACGGGGCAATCGGCGTCCCGGGCGACTGCGGTGCTGACCGAGCCGAGCAGGACTCGCTGGACGCGGCCGATACCGCGGGTGCCGACCACGAGCATCGCCGCGCTGCGAGATCGCTCGATCAGGGCGGTGGCGACGTGCGCGGTGCGGATCTCGGTGCCGATGGCGATGTCGCGCACGGTACGCGCGGCCGCCACCGCGGCGTTCGCGGCGCGCTCGATCGCCTCGTCCGCTTCGCGCACCCGCAGCAACGCCGCCGGGCGTGGCGGATCGTCGTCGTCGGAGGCGAGCGGCGCCTCGACGACCAGCGCGATATGCAGGGGCGCGTCGTGCAGCGCGGCGGTCTGCGCCGCCCAGCGGACCGCGACGATCGATGGGTCCGAACCGTCGGTTCCCACCACGATCGGTCTCCGCGACGAATGCCTCGGATGCACTGGGTGGCTCCTTCCCGACGCCGCTTCCGCTGTCCTGGCGACTCGACCGGGCGACTCGCCGAACTGCCGACCCCGCGAGTGCCGCCGCGGTGGCTGCTCGGAAAGTCGTTGCCCGCGGCTGATGCTACCGATGAATTGCGGTGGATTTGCTGGCTTCGTGATCGCGGGTGTGCGCTGCGGAGACGCGCCGGCGCGGTGACGGACGACCTCAGGTCGAACCCAGGGCCGACGACAGCAAGGCCAGCAAAGTCGCCAGGCACATCGCGGGACCGTGTGGCACGGTGACCGCGTGGTTGCCCGGCCCGGCGGCACGTGAGGTGAATACGCCCCGGCAGGCCGATGCGCCGAGCGCGGCGCACCCGGTGAGCACCGGTGCTCCGAGTGCCGCCCACACCCACGGCCGCGCACCGCCGAGTGCGGCAGCCCCGCCCAGCATCACCGCGAGCTTGACGTCGCCCGCACCCAGCGCGGCGGGTGCGGCGAGATGTACCAGCAGGTACGGCGCGGAGAGGAGCAGTGCGCCCAGCAGTGCGGCGGTGAATTGCCCTGTGAGCACGGCGTATCCGAGGACCGTCAGCGCGCCCGTACCGGTCAGTCCGTTCGGCAGGCGGCGTTCGCGGAGGTCGAACATTGTCAGGACCGCGCACCACACGGTGAGGACGGCGCATGCGAGAAGGGTCATGCCTCCACCTTCACCCGGCACAGGCGCGGGAAAGCTGGGCCGATCCGGAATGTGCACAACATTGTCGGATGTGAACAGGTCGTTGTTCAGCAGTCGTCCTCGATCGTGAGAAAGAGTGCCTGCCAGCGATTTTCGCGAAACTCCGCACACAGCGAACGCGGCGGACGGCGGGCGAGCACGTGTTGACTGTCGGCGTGCGGTGCGTCGGCGGTAGTTTTGAGGTATGTGTGCAGATCACCAGGGTCATGTGCCGGACTACGCGGCGCGGCGTGGCGCGCTGCGCAGCCTGCTGGTGGAGAACGGGGTGGACGCCCTGCTGGTCACCGATCTGGTGAACATCAGATATCTGACGGGGTTCACCGGCTCCAACGCGGCGTTGCTCGTGCACTCCTGGGACACGCGCACCGCCGAGGAACGCACGGTGATCGGCACCGACGGCCGGTACCGAACCCAGGTCGCCGAGCAGGTTCCCGACCTGCGGGCGGAGATCGCGCGGGCCACCTCCCGGCGGATCGTGCAATTGGCGGGGGAGTGGCAGGTCGGCCGGGTGGGCTTCGAAAGCCATGTCGTCACCGTCGAGCAGCATCGCGGTTTCCTCGAACAGCGCACCGGCCTGCAGTTCGTCGCCTCGCCCGGGCTGGTGGAGCAGTTGCGCATGGTGAAAGACGCCTACGAAGTGGAACAGTTGCGCGCGGCGTGCGCGGCGGGCGACGCCGGTCTGGCCGCGCTGCTGGAGCGGGGCGGATTGCGGCCCGGTCGCACCGAGCGCCAGGTGGCCCGGGATCTGGAATGGGCCATGTTCGAGCACGGCGCGGAAGCGGTGTCGTTCGAGACCATCGTGGCCACCGGCCCGAACTCGGCTGTCCCACACCATCGTCCGACCGGCGCCGTGCTGGCGGCGGGCGATTTCGTCAAGCTGGACTTCGGGGCGGTGGTCGGCGGCTACCACTCCGACATGACCCGCACTTTCGTACTCGGCACGCCGAGCGACTGGCAGCGCGAGGTGTACGCGCTGGTCGCCGCGGCGCAGCGGGCCGGGCGCGAGGCGCTGCGGCCGGGGATCCCGGTGGCCGACGTGGACGCGGCGTCGCGGGCGGTGATCGAGGCCGCCGGGCACGGGAAGTTGTTCGTGCACGGACTCGGCCACGGGGTCGGTCTGCAGATCCACGAAGCGCCCGGAATCGCGAAAACCGGAACCGGTACACTTCTGTCTGGCGTGGCGGTGACCGTCGAACCAGGTGTGTACTTTCCCGGCCGCGGCGGGGTCCGGATCGAGGACACGCTCGTGGTGCGCGAAGGGGGCCCTGAGCTGCTCACCCACACCAGCAAAGACCTGACCGTCGTCGCCTGACGCCGGTCTGCCCGAGACCAAGCGGTAGAACGAGGAGATCCGAAGACAGTGGCGGACACCAGCGACTTCAAGAACGGCCTTGTGCTGAAGATCGACGGTCAGCTCCAGCAGATCATCGAGTTCCAGCACGTCAAGCCGGGCAAGGGTCCCGCGTTCGTGCGGACCAAGCTGAAGAACGTCGTGTCCGGCAAGGTCGTCGACAAGACCTTCAACGCCGGTGTGAAGGTGGAGACCGCCACCGTCGACCGCCGCGACATGACCTACCTCTACCACGACGGCTCGGACTACGTCTTCATGGACGGTGAGACCTTCGACCAGATCTCCATCTCCGAGGCCACCATCGGCGACGGCGCCCGCTTCCTGCTGGAGAACATGAACGTCCAGGTCGCGATGCACGAGGGCGCGCCGCTGTATGTCGAGCTCCCGGTCTCGATCGAGCTCGTGGTCCAGCACACCGACATCGGCCTGCAAGGTGACCGCTCCACCGGCGGCACCAAGCCCGCCACCCTGGAGACCGGCGCCGAGGTGCAGGTCCCGCTGTTCATCAACACGGGCGACAAGCTGCGCATCGACTCGCGCGACGGCAGCTACCTCGGCCGGGTCAACGCCTGAGCGCCCGGGCCTGCGAATCCGGGATGATGTGACCGTGGCTGAACAGCCCGTGGACAAGAAGTCCGCGTACAAGAAGCTCGGCGCACGGCACAAGGCCCGCCGCCGGGCGGTCGACCTGCTGTTCGAGGCGGAGGCCAGAGACGTCGACGCCGCCGACCTGCTCGACGAGCGCGCCGAACTCGCCACCCGCGACCAGTCGGTCGCGCCGGTGCACCCCTACACCCGCACCTTGGTCGGCGGCGTAGCCGACGACCTCGACCGGGTGGACGGCACCATCGAGTCGTACCTGCAGGACTGGACTCTCGCGCGTCTCCCCGCCGTGGACCGCGCGATCCTGCGCATCGCGGTCTGGGAGCTGTTCCACGCGAGCGACGTCCCGCCGGTCGTCGCCGTGGACGAGGCGGTGGAGCTGGCCAAGGAGCTGTCCACCGACGATTCCCCGTCCTTCCTCAACGGCGTGCTGGGGCAGGTCGTCCTGGTGGCGCCGCAGGTGCGCGCCGCGGCGGCCGCGACGAGGGCGCCGCGCCCGGAGCCCGAGCCGTGAACAAGTACCTCGTGCTGGTGATGCGTACTCCGCGCTTCGACGCCGCTGTGACCGAGCCGCACCGGCAGTTCCTGCGGTCGCTGCACGACCGTGGGCAGTTGCAGGAGAGCGGCCGCTTCACCGACGGCACCGGTGGCGCGTACGTGATTCTCGCCGAGAATCTCGACGCCGCACGGGAAATAGCGTTCACCGACCCCGTGCACACCACCGGCGCCTCGGAACTGACCATCTACGAGTGGGAAATCACCACACCGAACTGAGGGCGCCGCATCCTCACCTCGGTCCCGGTATAGGCGCTCGCAGTCCAGCTCGGCTCACCGCCCGAAGCCGAAGGCGATGCCCGTTTTCATTCCGGTCGTTCCGACGCCGCCCAGCGCCTCGCCTGGTCTCGAAGGGTGGAACTCCCGCTGGTGGGTGTACGGATGACCAGCGGGAGCACGACCGATCCTCGTACCTCGACCGCACTCGAGGTCAAGCGGGCCTCGCGGGCACTGCTCGGCGACCGCCGTCTCGGGGGGCTAACCCGTGATCAACAGCGCCGCGACCGCGCCGGCGGTGGCGGTCACCGCGAGGACGAGGCCGGTCAGGACGAATCGCTTCATCGGAACGCGCACATCGTGCATGCGGCAGAACTCCAAGCACAGCAGCGTCGCGAGCGAGGCCCACGGCGTGACGATCGAGCCGATATTGGTACCGATCAACAGCCCGAGAAGCTGATCGCCGTTCTGCCGGGGAATCACCGCCTCGCCCGCGGTGTAGGCCGGTAAATTGTTCGCGATGTTCGAGAGGCCGGCGCCTGCCGCGGCGGCCCGGAACGCGCCGGACGCACCCGGATCGGTCCCGATCAAGGCGTGCATCGCGTCGGCGAGGCCGAACCGGCTCAGGGTGGGCACCACCAGGAACAGGCCGACTACGAAGACGAGCAGCCGCCATGGAATGAGCGACAGCCGCAGGGCGGCGCGGTCGAAGACCGCGAACGCCGCCACGGCGATGAGCGCCGCGAGCGTCGCCGCGATACCGATCCGGTCGCCGACGACGGGGATCGCGATGACGAACAGCGAACAGGCGCCTGCGGTGGCCAGCAGCAGCGAGCGCTCCCGGAAGTTCGCGGGGCGGATCGGCTCGGGCGGCACGTAGCGATCGGTGTCCCGTCGTCCTCGCCGCCAGTACCACAGCCACAGGCACACCATCGTCGCCGCGATCGAAACCAGTTGCGGCGCCCACATCTTCGCCGCGAAGCCGGTCGCGGTCAGTGCCACGCGATCGGCGGCGAGCAGATTGGTGAGATTGGAGACCGGCAACAGCAGACTCGCGGTATTGGCCAGCCAGAGCGTGGTCATGGCCAGCGGAAGCGGCGGGATCCGGGCGGGCGCCGCGAGGGCCAGCATGACCGGGGCGATCAGCACTGCCGTGGTGTCGAGATTCAGCACGATGGTCGTGGCGGAGGCGAACAGGACACAGAGTCCGAACAGCGCGGGATAGTGACCGCGCCCGAGGATCGCGAGCCGATGGGCGATGACGTCGAAGACCTTGGCCTGCCTGGTCAGTTCGGCCAGCACGATCACGCTGGCGAGGAACAGCAGCAACGGGCCGACGCGACGCATGTTCGCGGCGGCCTCGGCGCGGGGCAGGAGACCGGTGAGCACACACAGCAGGCCTGCCCCCAGCAAGCCGAGCCGGACCCGGTCCAGGACGCTCAGCCGCGGCTTCGATGCCGGCGTGGCCGGGGCGGAGGACGAGTTACGCGAAGAGGAGTCGACCAGGCGGGGCACGAGTGCCATGATCGCAGCCCTTCGTTCGCGCCCCTTTCGGGCGGGGCGGCTGATGTAGTCGGCAGCCAACGGATTACCCGTTGAACGTGCCGTTATCCAATGGTACGTTATTCAAGTCACAGGTCGGCCCGGATGTCGGCTCGAACACATTCAGGCCGTTTCGGGGGCCCGGGGAGTTGTGTCCGAGCCGGCTTCGGTTCTCGTCCGCCGCCGAATCGAGGATGTGTTGCCCATGAGCATCGCCATCGGACTGGTCTTTCTGTTCATCTTGGTCGGAGGCAGCCTACGGTCGGCCGAAGCGGGCTGTCAGAACACGCTGATGAACCACATGAAGAACATGTGGCTCTGCGCCGTGATCTCCTACGCCGTAGCACTTACCGGCTTTTCGATTTTCCTCGCACTGTCGTCGAAGTCGCCGTGGCCGACGCTCGACGACCTGCGGAACATGCCGTGGTGGGCGCCGTTCGGCGGCTTGCTGGGCGGCGCGGCCGTTATGGGAATGATCGCCGTCGCCCGATACGTCGGTGTGGCGACCTTCAGCGCGCTGGTGATCGTCGGCGAGATGGTGGTCGCCGTGATCATGGACCACTTCGGACTGATGGGATTCGACGAGCGATCCGCCAGTCCGCCCCGTCTGCTCGCATGCGGGCTGATCACGCTCGCGATCTACCTGATGGCCGACGAGCCCGCGGCCGGCGAGCCCAGGGTCAGCGTCACCTGACCCGAGAACACGCACCGCTGCCGGTCCAACCATCCAACCTTCGCGCCCTCCGAGGATTCTCGATGACGGTTCAGACCGCCGAAAAGACCCGTGCCGCCCTGCCCCGCGCCACGATGGCACTCATCTTCGCATTCATCCTGGTCGGAGGTGCCCTGCGCTCCGTGGAAGCCGGATGCCAGAACTCCCTCAAGCTCGCACTGAAGAATGTCTGGCTGTGCGGCGTGATCTCCTACGCCGTGGCATTCACCGGCTTCGCGATCTTTCTCACCGTGGCGCTGCTGGTTTCCTCCCGTCGGCCATGGCCGACGCGGCTCGACATCCGAAGCATGCCCCGGTGGGCGCCGTTCGGAGGTCTCCTCGGCGGTGCCGCGATCCTGGCGATGATCTCGGTGGCTTCCGATGTGGGCGCGGGCACATTCAATGCCCTGATCATCGCGGGGCAGATGTTCGGTGCCCTCGCGATCGATCACTTCGGGCTGATGGGTTTCCCGCGGCGGTCGGTGAACTCCAAGCGCATCGTCGCCTGTGTCATGATCATCGCCGGGATCTATCTCATGGCGACCTACTGACCAGGCGCGCGAGGCACGCCCAGGACCTACTGGTCTGCCGTGTTCTGAGAGACCGATAGGGTATCTCTCGCAACGTTGCCTCGCCGAGGGAAGTAGGAGACATGGCCACGAACGAGCTGACCGTGACGGACGTCCGCACCGCACAGGAGGCGTGGGCACTGTTCGACCGCCTCCCCGCGGCGCCGGTCGAGGAGATCACGACGGGGCGCTGGCGGGGAGAGGAACTGCACACGGGCCATCCGATGGATGGTGTGCTGGTGGCTTCGGGCTGGTACGGCAAGCAGTTCGACGGCGCCGATCACGTGCATCCTCTGCTGTTCACCTCGGGCGGCGACGTTTTCCCGATCGATCCGCGCCGCGTCCCGCTCGGCCTGGCCGGGCGGGTGCCGCTGTCCGGAGTGCGCGCCCTGCGCAAACTGCTGCCCGCCCTCGCTCCCGCGCTGCGTACGCGCAAACCCACCGCGCGTCTGCGTGCGGTCGAATACCGCGGAGTGACGAGTGCCGCGATGGTCTACGACCACCTGCCGATCATCGATCACTTCCGGCGCGCCGACGGGCACACCCTGCTCGGCGTGATGGATTTGCGCGGTATGGCCGAACCGTACTTCTTCGTCCTGCACAGGGACATCGGCTAGGCGGCCGCGGATCCGGTCGGCCGCAGCCGATCCGGATCCGGTGCCGCGCCCATCGCACTAGGATTTGCGCGACAGGCGGGACCTTGCGGGATGCGGCGACCGAGGAGGCACAGTCGATGGAACGCACGACATGCCTGGTGGTCGGCGGGGGACCGGCCGGAATGTTCCTCGGGCTGCTGCTGGCCAGGGCCGGTGTCGAGGTCACGGTGCTGGAGAAGCACACGGATTTCCTCCGTGACTTCCGCGGCGACACCGTGCATCCCACCACCCTCGATCTGATCGACGAACTGGGTCTCGGCGCCGAATTCGCGAAACTTCCCGCGCGCAAGGTGGATCAGGTGCAGTTGCCGATCGCGGGCGGCCTACAGACTCTCGCGACGCTGAAAAACCTGCCGGGCAAGCACAAATATGTCGCCATGGTGCCGCAATGGGATCTGCTGGATCTGCTCGCGCGTGCCGCGGCGGCCGAGCCCACCTTCCACCTGCGGATGAATACCGAGGCCACCGACCTGGTCTGGATCGACGGACGGGTCGGTGGCGTCGTCTACCGCACCGCCGACGGCGCGACCGGCTCGATCGAAGCCGACCTCACCGTGGCCTGCGACGGCCGTGGCTCCCTGCTGAGGTCGGCCGCGGGGTTGTCGGCACACACTTGGTCGACGCCGATGGACGTCTGGTGGTTCCGCCTGCCGCGCACCGAGATCGACCCCGCCGGCGCGCTGCCGATCGTCAGCGCCCGGCGGGTGGCGGTTCTGCTCGACCGCGGCGACTACTGGCAGTGCGCGACGTTGATCGCCAAGGGCGCTGACGAATCAGCCCGCCGCGGACCGGTCGAGGACATCATGCGCGGCCTGGCCGAGGCCGCGCCCTGGCTCCACGACAGGGTCGACGCCTTGTCCGGCTGGGACGAGGTCAAGCTGCTGGAAGTGAAACTCGACCGGCTGACCCAGTGGTACACCCACGGCCTGCTCTGCCTCGGCGACGCCGCCCACGCCATGTCACCCGCCGGTGGCGTCGGCATCAACCTGGCTGTTCAGGATGCCGTCGCCGCGGCGAGAATCCTCGCCCCGCCGCTGCTCTCGGGCGCGCTGCGGATCAGGGATCTGGCGAAGGTGCAGCGACGGCGCAGATTCCCGACCGTCGTGACGCAGGGCATGCAGCGGCTCCTGCACGCCATCGCGATCGCTCCCGCGCTGGACGGGCGAATCGACATCGCGAGCGCTTCCCGCGCACCGCTGCCGGTCCGGATCCTGCGCCGCGTCCCCGTGATACGCAGCGTGCCACCGTACTTGCTCGCTCGCGGCGTCTTGCCGGAGCACGCTCCGCACTTCGCCCGGCGGTAGCGGTGCGGGCGGGTGCTCAGGCCGGAACGTCGGGGGATGAGGCGGGCGGGGTCGCGATCCAGCCCGCGACGGCCACGAGACCGGTCGGGCGGTGTACGGCGAGAAAGCCGAAGGGACGGTCGAAGTTCACCGAGACGACGGGTGCGTAGTGGTGCCGCAGCGCCGCCGCTGCCGCGCGTAACGCGAAGGACGTCACAGCGGCGGCCTCGAAGCCTTCATGGCTGAACCGGGCGAGGACCTCCTGCGCTCCTCGGCCGACGCAGAGCGGGAAAGGCGAGATCGCCGGGAAATGGCCCTGGGTGCAGTCCGTCGCGGCGGTCAGGCCGAACAAGCCGGACCCGGTGAGCAGGTCATGGGTGGATCGGACCTCGAAGGGCGGCAGCCGGATTCGCAGTTGACCGGTTCGGGTCGGCACCTGCTCGGTGCGCACGGCGAGGCCCGGCCCCTCGGTGCCGACCGGCAGGTCGGAGCGGATCGGCACGGCGCAGGCCAGCGCCGCCAGGCCGGTTCCGAGCACGGTCCCCGATCGGCCCGTGCCGAGCAGCAGGTGGACGTCGAGGTCGGCCACACCTTCGACGACGACGCGCGTGACCGGCTCCGGCGCGTCCAGGATCGCGGCGTTCGCCAGGTCTGTGCTCACGCGGGACAACCCGGGGCCGCGATGCCCCTGCCACGGACCGTCTTTCGGGGTCAGCGTCGCGACCTCGAAGGGCGCCTGCCACCGGGTCTTCGCGACCAGCGCGGTGGCGAGCACCAGCAGCGTGCCGGGATCGACCGAGAGGGGGAACCGCTCGATGAGCCCGTCGGTATGCCGCGCCGCCCAGCTGTCGAGTTCGGACTGACCGGCCAGCCGGGCGAGAACTCCCTCGGGCAGCGCCCGCGCCCAGGCTTCGTGCAGCGGAAGATCATGGCGCACCCACACGCCCAGTGCCGCCGACACCGCGTCCGCGCTGGAGGTCGTGCAGCAACCGGAGCGCTTCTTCCCGGGCGTTCGCCGCGGGTACGCCGATCGCCGTCGACAGTTCATCCCGGGCCGGACCGTCCGCCGCGGAGGCGAGCAAGGCCAGCAGTGGCCAGACGCCCGCGCCGGACACCACGAAGTCTCGCTCGCCCGCCGCCGCGCACCAGCGTGCCGTTAGAGCGTTGGCGGCGCCGACATGGGAATCCAGAGAAGTCCGCACGACACCCACCCTAGCCACGGCGGGGGCAGGTTTCGCGCCGCTCTCAGGACGTGGCGGCTTCCGGACGCAGCACGATTTTGCCCAGCGGAGTCCGGTTCTCCAGCAGCCGATGCGCGTGACTCGCCTGTTCGAGCGGCAGTACCGTCTCGACCAGCGGATCGAGCCCGCCCGCCGCCGCGCGGGCCAGCACGGCTCCGCGCGCCTGCGCGACTCGGTTCAGCCAGTCCGGCCCCGCGCAGCCGGTGAAGGTCAACCCGCGCATGATCAGGTCGGTCGCCGACACCTGCGCGGGTGCGCCGGACAGCCAGCCGTAGCCCAGCATCCGTCCGCGCAGCGGAGTCATGAGATCGAGGAGGCCGGAAGCGCTCGCACCGCCGATCGAATCGAACACCACGTCCACCGTTGCGCCGCCGAGTGTTTCACGCAGCCGGGTGGTCCACGCGGGATCGTGGTGGTCGATCACTTCGTCGGCGCCCAGCTCGCGCGCCCGGGCCGCTTTCTCGGGACTGCCCGCGGTGCCGATGACGCAAGCCGCCCCGAATTCTCCGGCCAGCTGGGTCAGGGCGCTGCCGACGCCCGTGGCGGCCGCCTCGATCAGGACGGTTTCGACGCCCGTCAGCGCGGCGGTCTCCAGCAGTGGAATCGCCACCGATCCGTTCATCAGCACCGCGGCGGCGTCGACGAAGGACAGGCCGTCCGGAATGGGCGTCACGGAATCGGCGGGCGCGGCCACGAATTCGGCGTAGGCGCCGAAGCCTCTGGTCGCCACTACGACTCGCCGTCCGAGCAGCGCGGAGTCGACCTGGGCGCCGACCTCCGTGACGATTCCCGCGGCCTGGAAACCGAAGGTCAGCGGCGGTGGCGCGGCGAGCGGGAACTCGCCGGAGCGCAGCTTTGTCTCCGGGAACAGCACCGGTATCGCCTCGGCTCGGATCACCACCTCGTCCTCGGCCGGTCGCGGCGCGGGGACCTCTTCGGCCACCAGCACGTCGGGGTCTCCTACTGCCGTCATTACGATTGCCTGCATCACGAACTCCATAAGTTGACTGACGGTCCAATTGATTACTGAATCATATGGACCGACGGTCAACTTGTCTAGAAGGCGGGTGCGATGGGCGACGGACGACCCAGGGAACGGGCGGACGCGGCGCGTAATCGACGGGCGATCCTGGAGGCCACCAGCGCGCTGCTCGCGGAGCACGGCGCCGAGGCGATCACCATGGAGCGTGTCGCGGCGGCCGCCGGAGTGGGCAAGGGCACCATCTTCCATCGCTTCGGCAACCGCGCCGGGCTCTTGCACGAGATGGTCGCCGAGAGCGCGCTCGCGCTCATGGACGCGATCACCAACGGCCCACCGCCGCTGGGTCCCGGTGCGGCCGCCGATGCCCGCTTGATCGCCTACTTCGACGCGATGGCGCGGCTGGTGATCGACAATTCAGAGCTGATGGTCGCCTATCGCACCGAGCCGCCGCATCCGCGGACCGCCGAGTTCCACGCGTTCTGGGACAACCACATCACCACGTTGCTGCGCGAAGCGCGTCCGGACCTGGACGCGGAAGTGGTCGGGCGGCTGCTGCTCGGCGCGTTGAGCGCCGAGTTGGTGCCCGCCATGGTCCGGGCCGGTGAGACCGATCGGTTGCTGGCGGCGGTGCGGGAGTTGGTCGAGTCTGTGCTGCGCACGCCCTGACCGCTCAACCCTCCGCGCGTTGATCGCCCCGTGCGCGGGGCGGCGGCCGTGGACCGCGTCGGCGCGACGACAAGAGTTCGTGCGTGCCGGATCGGTACGGATTCAGGTCGCAAAGGCGGTTCTCGGGATGCCCGGTGTTCGATTCCGTTGTGCCGCATTGTCTTCCGGTCCGGGGCCCGCGCGCGATCAGTCCCGCGACAGGATGGCCTCGAAGCGTTCGTCCGCGCGGTCGAGTTGGTCGAGGATGTGCTGCCGGACGTGGTCGGCCAGCGGTGTGTCCGGGCGGGTGACCAGGTCGCGATAGACGTCGGTGAGCGGGCGGTATTTGGCGGCGAGCTTCGTCATCGCGGGACCGGTGGCGTAGAGGATGCCGACGCCGTTGTCGGTGAAATCGGAGAGTTTGATGACGCGGGCCCACGGGTCCCGGTCCAGGTTGGCCGCGACGTGTTCGCGGTACTGCGCCTGCCGGTCGCGCGCCGGATCCGGTGCGGGATTGGTCACCGCGGCGACGAGATCGGCCACTCGCGCACCGAACCGATCGGTGAGTGCGTCCAGCGCGGCGTCGACGGCCGGGCCGGGGCGATCGGCGGCCAGTTCGGCGGCGTGGTCCTCGACCGAGTCGTGCAACAGCCCCGCCGCGACCACATCGGGATCCCGGACCTCGTAGTGGCTGATGATCCGAATCGTCACGCGCAGTAGGTGACTGAGGTACGGCTCGCGTCCGTACCGGTCGTCACGGTGCAGGTCGGCCGCGAGATCGAGCGCCGCGGCCAGGCGCTGCGTGTCCGGAAGTTCGGCGATTTCCAGTAGTAGTCGTTCCCGCAGCCCGGCTTCGCCGTAGACCTCGCTGATCGTGTGCAGCGGCATCACGGCCAAGACCCCCGCCCCTGGATTGCTCATGTTGCCAGGCTAACCGGACATGGCGACACGTGAAGGGGGACGGAGCGCCCGGGGCCCGCTCATCGGACGCCGCGTGGGCGGTACTGAATGCTGATCCGCGGACCGGTGGGTTTGCGTGTCTTCGGCACCGCGTGCTCCCAGGTGCGCTGGCACGAGCCGCCCATCACGAGTAGATCGCCGTGTCCGACAGCGTATTTGATGCTCGCGCCGCCGCCGCGCGGCCGCAGCAGCAGCGCCCGCGGGGCCCCGATCGACACGATCGCGACCATGGTGTCGTGTGTGGCCCCGCGGCCGATGTCGTCGCCGTGCCAGGCGACGCTGTCACGCCCGTCCCGGTAGTAGCACAGGCCCGCGGTGCGGAAAGGCTCGCCGAGTTCGTACCGGTAGTGCTCGTTCAATGCCGCGCGGGCGTCGGCCAATGTCGGGTCCGGCAGCGGTTCGTGCTCGGAATAGAACCGCAGCAGCCGGGGCACGTCGACCACGCGGTCGTACATCGGCCTGCGCTCTGCCCTCCACGGCACCCGGTCGACGAGCCGGTCGAACAGCGCGTCGGCGCCGGAGAGCCATCCTGGCAGCAGATCCACCCAGGCCCCGTGGTCGAGCACGGTACGGCGCGTATCGCGCAGCGGCGCGAATGCGGTGTCGCCGAATCCGTCGAGCAGCGATCCCTGCAGCGGTGTGGACATATGGCCGAGCGTACCGCTGGTCGAACATATGTGCTAGCGGTTTTCGGCCACGGTTGCCGAGTATTTCGGTGTGGATCTGGCCCAGAGCTCGCTGGGTGCGGATGGTGGACCACCCTCCGGGCCTGGGACGATCGGGTGGCGCCGCTCGATCGCTCGCGGCTCCGGGCAGCTGGGATCTCGGACTGATTCTCGCGGACCGCCGGTAGTGCGCGACCGCGTCCCCTGCGGCGGTCAGTGGCCCCGCTCACAGCGTGATATGCCTGGTGAAAGCGGGGCTGACGGCGCTGATACGCTGCTTGCCGTAAGACATCCTTTAACGGACCGTCCGGTGAGGCGGGGAAGGAGGTCGGCATGGCCGTGCCCGAAGAGCGGGCCGCCAAGTCCGGCGCTGCCGAGACATCGCAGCGACATACCCCGGAGTGGGTGGCGGCGGGGCGAGAGCTGTTGTCGGCTTCGGATGTCGGGCGGACCGTCGCGCGCATCGCGCATCAGATCATCGAGAAGACCGCGCTGGACGCGGGTGAGCCGGACGCGCCGCGGCTGGTGCTGATCGGCATCCCCACCCGGGGAACCACCCTGGCGGCGCGGCTCACCGAGAAGATCGAGGAATTCTCCGGCGTCCGTCCGGCTCTGGGCTCGCTGGACATCACCCTCTACCGCGACGATCTGCGCAGCCGTCCGCACCGGCCGCTGGAACGCACCTCCGTTCCGGAAGGCGGCATCGAGGACGCGCTGGTGGTTCTGGTCGACGACGTCCTGTTCTCCGGTCGCACCGTCCGCTCCGCGCTCGACGGCCTGCGCGACCTGGGCCGGCCGCGCGCGGTGCAGCTGGCGGTGCTGATCGACCGCGGTCACCGGGAACTGCCGATCCGCGCCGATTACGTGGGCAAGAACGTACCGACCAGCCGGTCCGAGGACATCTCGGTCCTGCTGTCCGAACACGACGGCAGCGACGGCGTCTACCTGCACCAGGAGGAGGCGTGATGGAACTGCCACACGTCGGCTCGCGGCAGGAGGCATGCGCATGAGGCATCTGCTGTCGGTCGCCGCGCTGGATCGCACCGCCGCGACCGAACTGCTCGACGAGGCCGAGCGGTTCGAACAGGCCCTGCTCGGCCGCGAGGTGCACAAACTGCCCACGCTGCGTGGGCGCACCGTGATGACGGTCTTCTTCGAGAACTCCACCCGGACCCGGGTCTCGTTCGAGGTGGCGGGCAAATGGATGAGCGCGGACGTGATCAACGTCAGCGCGAGCAGTTCCTCGGTCGCCAAGGGTGAGTCTTTGCGCGACACCGCGCTGACCTTGCACGCCGCGGGCGCCGACGCGTTGATCGTGCGGCACCCGGCGTCCGGCGCCGCCCACCAGATCGCCCGCTGGATGGACGAGTGGGCCGTCTCGGCAGGACGCCCCTCCGGCCCGGCGGTCGTCAACGCGGGTGACGGAACACACGAGCACCCGACCCAGGCCCTGCTGGACGCGTTGACGCTGCGGCAGCGGCTCGGCGACATCGAGGGCAAACGGGTCATCATCGTCGGCGACATCCTGCACAGCCGGGTCGCGCGGTCCAACGTCTTCCTGCTGGCCACGCTCGGCGCGGAGGTCGTGCTGGTCGCGCCGCGCACGCTGCTTCCGGTCGGCGTGGAGAGCTGGCCCGCCCGCGTCTCGCACCATTTGGACGCCGAACTGATCGGCGCCGACGCGGTGCTGATGCTGCGCGTGCAGGCCGAGCGGATGAACGGCGGGTTCTTCCCGTCGGCGCGCGAGTACTCGATCACCTACGGGTTGTCCGAACGCAGGCTGGCCCTGCTGGAGGAGCACGCCGTCGTGCTGCACCCCGGACCGATGCTGCGCGGCATGGAGATCGCGTCCTCGGTCGCGGACTCGCCGAAAGCCGCGGTGCTGCAACAGGTCACCAACGGCGTGCACCTGAGGATGGCGGTCTTGTTCCGCCTGCTCGTCGGGACACAGGAGGTAGTGGCATGAGCGGTCAGGCCCGGAGGAGGCAGCGCAGCGTGACCACGCAGGGCCCCGCTCATGCCGGAATCGGGTACCGCATGAGCGGTCAGGCCCGGAGGAGGCAGCGCAGCGTGACCACGCAGGGCCCCGCTCGTGCCGGAGAGGACGCAGCATGAGCGGAAACAACGACACCGCCGTCTTGATCAAGGGTGCGTTGCTGTACGGCGAAGGCGAACCGGTCGACGTGCTCGTCGCCGATGGGGAGATCCGCCGGATCGGCACCGAGCTGGACGCGGTCGACGCCGAGATCATCGACGCGCGGGGGCAGGTTCTGCTGCCCGGCTTCGTCGACCTGCACACCCATCTGCGTGAGCCGGGCCGCGAGGACACGGAGACCATCGAATCCGGATCCGCCGCCGCCGCGCTCGGCGGCTACACCGCGGTGTTCGCGATGGCCAATACCGCTCCGGTCGCCGACTCGGTGGTCGTGACCGACCACGTATGGCGGCGCGGCCGGGAGGTGGGCCTGGTCGACGTGTATCCAGTCGGCGCGGTCACCGTCGGCTTGGAGGGCAAGCAGCTCGCCGAGATGGGGACGATGGCCGCGGGTGTCGGCGCGGTGCGCATGTTCTCCGACGACGGCCATTGTGTCTACGACCCGCTGATCATGCGCCGCGCCCTGGAGTACGCGAATTCGCTCGGGGTGCTGATCGCCCAGCACGCGGAGGAGCCGAGGCTGACCCAGGGCGCCATCGCGCACGAGGGACCGACCGCGGCCCGGCTCGGGTTGGCGGGCTGGCCACGCGCGGCGGAGGAGTCCATCGTCGCGCGCGACGCCCTGCTGGCACGGGACGCAGGCGCCCGGGTGCACATCTGCCACGCCTCCACCGCGGGCACCGTGGAACTGGTGCGGTGGGCGAAGTCCCAGGGCATCTCCATCACGGCCGAGGTCACCCCGCACCACCTGCTGCTGGACGACTCCCGGCTGGAGACCTACGACGCGGTCAACAAGGTCAACCCACCGCTGCGCGAGGCGTCCGACGCCGCCGCGCTGCGGCAGGCGCTGGCCGAGGGCATCATCGACTGCGTCGCCACCGATCACGCTCCGCACGCCGAGCAGGACAAGTGCTGCGAGTTCGCCGCTGCCCGGCCCGGCATGCTGGGACTGGAGACGGCCCTCTCGATCATCGTGCAGACCATGGTCGAGCCGGGGCTGCTGGACTGGCGCGGCGTCGCCCGCGTGATGAGCGAGCGCCCGGCCGCGATCGTGGGTCTGGACGAGCACGGGAGGCCGCTCGAGGTCGGTGAGCCGGCGAACTTGACGCTGGTCGACCCGAAGGCGAGCTGGACGGTGCGCGGCAAGGAACTGGCCAGTATCTCGAACAACACGCCGTTCGAGGCGATGACCTTCCCGGCGCGGGTGACCGCGACGCTGCTGCGCGGCCGGGTCACCGCCCGCGACGGCAAGGCGCTGGGCGCAGCTCTTCGAGGAGGTTCGTAGTGGAGAGAACGCTCTGGGTCGCCGGGCTGCTTATCCTGTTCGCGGTCTGCCTCTGGCTGATGTACCGGGGGTGGCGCAACCGCGCGGCACGTCAGGCGGAGCGCATCGGCGCGCTGCCCGCCGTGCCTGCGGAGCTCGGCGCGCAGGTGCTGGAGCCGACCACCGGCCTGTACCTGGGCAGCACGATCGCGCCCAGCTGGCAGGACCGGATCACGGTGGGCGACCTGGGTTTCCGGGCTACCGCGGAACTCACGCGGTTCGAACGGGGGATTCTGCTCGAGCGCGACGGCGCGGCGGTGATCTGGATTCCGCAGGAATCCATCACGGCGGTGCGCACCGAACGCGGCCATGCGGGCAAAGTGATGACGGAAGATGGTGTGCTGGTCATTCGCTGGAAGCTGCCGACCGGAACCGAGATCGATACGGGTTTCCGCGGCGACGACAAGTCGGTCTACCCGGCTTGGCGCCGGCTTCCTGTGGCGGATCAGAGCGGGACGATGACGGGAGATGACGAGGGATGACAGGAGAAGCGGCATTCGTGCTGGAGGACGGCCGGGTGTTTCGCGGCCGGGCCTACGGCGCCGTGGGCCAGACGCTCGGTGAGGCGGTGTTCTGCACCGCGATGACCGGGTACCAGGAGACCCTCACCGACCCGTCCTACCACCGGCAGATCGTGGTGGCCACCGCGCCGCAGATCGGCAACACCGGCTGGAACGACGAGGACGACGAGTCCACCAAGATCTGGGTCGCCGGGTACGCGGTGCGCGACCCCGCGCGGCGCGCGTCCAACTGGCGTGCCACCACGACGCTGCCGGACGAACTGGAGCGGCAGCGGATCGTCGGCATCGCGGGCATCGACACCCGCGCGCTGGTGCGGCACCTGCGCACCCGCGGTTCGATGAAGGCGGGCATCTTCTCCGGTGACGCGCTCGCCGCCCCCGACGAGCTGGTGGCCCGGGTGACCGGGCAGCCGTCCATGCTGGGCGCCGACCTCGCGGGCGAGGTGACCACCGACGCGCTCTACACGATCGAGCCCGACGGGGAGCACCGGCGCACGGTCGTGGCGGTCGACCTGGGGATCAAGACCAATACCCCGCGCATGTTCGCGCAGCGCGGCATGCGGGTGCACGTGGTGTCGTCGTCCACCACGCTGGATCAGATCCTCGAACTGAAGCCGGACGGGGTCTTCCTGTCCAACGGTCCGGGCGATCCGGCCACCGCCGACACCGCGGTCGAGCTGACCCGCGGGGTACTGGGCGCGGGCCTGCCGCTGTTCGGCATCTGCTTCGGCAACCAGATCCTCGGCCGCGCGCTCGGCCGGGGCACCTACAAGATGAAGTTCGGTCACCGGGGCATCAACATCCCGGTGGTCGAGCACGAGACCGGCCGGATCTCGATCACGGCGCAGAACCACGGGTTCGCGCTGGAGGGTGAGCGGGGCGAGCGGTTCGACACCCCCTTCGGCACGGCCGAGGTGAGTCACGTCTGCGCGAACGACGGCACGGTCGAAGGCGTCCGGCTGGTCGACGGCCGCGCCTTCTCCGTGCAGTACCACCCGGAGGCCGCCGCCGGACCCCACGACGCCGCATATCTGTTCGACCGTTTCGCCGGTCTCATGGAAGGAGCCTGATGCCTCGCCGCGAGGATCTCGAGCACATCCTGGTGATCGGTTCTGGCCCGATCGTCATCGGCCAGGCGTGCGAATTCGACTACTCCGGCACGCAAGCGTGCCGGGTGCTGCGGGCCGAGGGCCTGCGGGTGTCGCTGGTCAACTCGAACCCGGCGACGATCATGACCGACCCGGAGTTCGCCGACGCCACCTACGTGGAGCCGATCACGCCGGAGTTCGTGGAAAAGGTCATCGAGAAGGAGCGCCCCGACGCCATCCTGGCCACCCTGGGCGGCCAGACCGCGCTGAACACCGCGGTCGCACTGCACGAGCGCGGGGTGCTGGAGAAGTACGGCGTGGAGCTGATCGGCGCCGACTTCGACGCCATCCAGCGCGGTGAGGACCGGCAGAAGTTCAAGGACATCGTGGCGAAGGTGGGCGGCGAGAGCGCCCGCTCGCGGGTCTGCTTCACCATGGACGAGGCCCGCGAGACGGTCGCCGAGCTCGGCTACCCGGTGGTGGTGCGCCCGTCGTTCACCATGGGCGGCCTCGGGTCGGGCATGGCCTACAACGAGGCGGATCTCGATCGCATCGCCGGCGGCGGCCTGGCCGCCTCGCCCACCGCGAACGTCCTCATCGAGGAGTCCATTCTCGGCTGGAAGGAATACGAGCTCGAGCTGATGCGCGACGGCCGCGACAACGTCGTGGTGGTCTGCTCGATCGAGAACGTCGACCCGATGGGCGTGCACACCGGCGACTCGATGACCGTCGCCCCCGCGATGACGCTCACCGACCGCGAGTACCAGAAGCTGCGTGATCTCGGCATCGCGATCCTGCGCGAGGTCGGCGTGGACACCGGCGGCTGCAACATCCAGTTCGCGGTCAACCCGAGCGACGGCCGCCTGATCGTCATCGAGATGAACCCGCGCGTCTCGCGCTCGTCCGCGCTGGCGTCGAAGGCGACGGGCTTCCCGATCGCGAAGATCGCCGCCAAACTGGCCATCGGGTACACGCTCGACGAGATCGTCAACGACATCACCAAAGAGACGCCGGCCTGTTTCGAGCCGACCCTCGACTACGTGGTCGTCAAGGCGCCGCGGTTCGCGTTCGAGAAGTTCCCCGGCGCCGACGGCACGCTGACCACCACGATGAAGTCCGTCGGCGAGGCGATGTCGCTCGGCCGCAACTTCGCCGAGTCGCTGGGTAAGGTGCTGCGTTCGCTGGAGACCAAGGCCGCTGGCTTCTGGACCCAGGACGACGGCGCGTGGACCGACGTCGAAGCGATCCTGGAGGATCTGCGCACGCCCACCGAGGGGCGCATCTACCAGGTCGAGCGGGCGCTGCGCCTGGGCGCGAGCATCGAGGACGTCGCCGCCGCCTCGGGCATCGACCCGTGGTTCGTCGCGGAAGTGGCGGGCTTGGTCGAGCTGCGCCGGGAGATCCTCGACGCGCCCGTGCTGGACGAGCCGCTGCTGCGCCGGGCCAAGCACTACGGCCTGTCCGATCGTCAGCTGGCCGCGCTGCGGCCCGAGCTGGCGGGGGAGACCGGCGTGCGCGCCCTGCGGCACCGGCTCGGTATCCGCCCGGTCTTCAAGACCGTCGACACCTGCGCCGCCGAGTTCGAGGCCAAGACGCCGTACCACTACTCGGCCTACGAACTCGATCCCGCCGCCGAATCCGAGGTGGCGCCGCAGCCCGAGCGCCAGAAGGTGATCATCCTCGGTTCCGGACCGAACCGGATCGGCCAGGGCATCGAGTTCGACTACTCGTGCGTGCACGCGGCGCAGACGCTGTCGCAGGCCGGGTACGAGACGGTGATGGTCAACTGCAACCCCGAGACCGTCTCCACCGACTACGACACCGCCGATCGTCTCTACTTCGAGCCGCTGACCTTCGAGGACGTGCTCGAGATCTACCACGCCGAGTGCGAGTCGGGCACCGTCGCGGGCGTCATCGTGCAGCTGGGCGGACAGACGCCGCTCGGACTGGCGCAGCGCCTCACCGAGGCGGGTGTACCGGTGGTCGGCACCAGCGCGGCCGCCATCGACCTGGCCGAGGACCGCGGCGAGTTCGGCGACGTGCTGGTCGCGGCCGGGCTGCCCGCGCCGAAGTACGGCACCGCCACCACGTTCACGCAGGCCAGCAAGATCGCCGCGGAGATCGGATACCCGGTGTTGGTGCGCCCGTCGTATGTGCTCGGCGGCCGCGGCATGGAGATCGTGTACGACGAGAAGTCCCTGGAGGGCTACATCTCCCGCGCGACCGCGCTCAGCCCGGAGCACCCGGTGCTGGTCGACCGGTTCCTGGAGGACGCGATCGAGATCGACGTCGACGCGCTGTGCGACGGCGAGGAGGTCTACCTCGGCGGTGTGATGGAGCACATCGAGGAGGCGGGCATCCACTCCGGCGACTCGGCCTGCGCGCTTCCCCCGATCACGCTGGGCCGCAGCGACATCGAGGCGGTGCGCCGCTCCACGATCGCGCTGGCCAAGGGCATCGGCGTCCGCGGCCTGCTCAACGTGCAGTACGCGCTCAAGGACGACGTGCTCTACGTCCTGGAGGCCAACCCGCGGGCGAGCCGGACCGTTCCGTTCGTGTCCAAGGCGACCGCCGTGCCGCTGGCCAAGGCCGCCGCACGGATCATGCTCGGCGCCACCATCGCCGAACTCCGCAAGGAGGGCATGCTGCCGAGCGAAGGCGACGGCGGGCACGTCGCGCTGGACGCTCCGGTCGCGGTCAAGGAGGCCGTGCTGCCGTTCCACCGCTTCCGGCGCGCCGACGGCAGCGGCGTGGATTCGCTGCTGTCGCCGGAGATGAAGTCCACCGGCGAGGTGATGGGCATCGACGCCGATTTCGGCACCGCCTTCGCCAAGAGCCAGACCGCCGCCTACGGATCGCTGCCCACCGAGGGCACCGTGTTCGTCTCGATCGCCAACCGGGACAAGCGCGCGATGGTCTTCCCGGTGAAGCGCCTGCACGATCTCGGTTTCCGCATCCTCGCCACCGAGGGCACGGCGGAGATGCTGCGCCGCAACGGGATTCCGTGCGAGCAGGTGCGCAAGCACTCCGAGGTGGGTCCGGACGACCAGCCTACGATCGTGGAGCAGATCCGCGACGGTGAGGTCGACATGGTGTTCAACACCCCCTACGGCAACTCCGGGCCCCGCGTGGACGGCTACGAGATCCGCAGCGCGGCGGTCGGGGTGAACATCCCGTGCATCACCACCGTGCAGGGTGCGGCAGCCGCGGTGCAGGGCATCGAGGCCAGCATCAACGGCGGCATCGGTGTGCGGTCCCTGCAGGAACTGCACTCGGTGCTGCGTGGGTGAGCCGCGACCGGACGGAGCGGGCGAGATGAAGACCTTCGGCGAGCGCTTGCGGCACGCGATGCGGGACTTCGGGCCCGTCTGCGTCGGGATCGACCCGCACCCGCAACTGCTGCGGTCCTGGGACCTCCCCGAGGACGTCGAGGGCCTCGAGCGCTTCGCCGAGATCTGCGTCGAGGCCTTCGACGGTCTGGTCGCGCTGGTCAAGCCGCAGGTCGCGTTCTTCGAGGCCTACGGCTCCGGCGGTATCGCCGTGCTGGAGCGCGCGATCGAGGTGTTGCGCGCCTCGGGCACGTTGGTGCTCGCCGACGCCAAACGCGGCGACATCGGGTCCACCATGGACGCCTATGCGCGGACCTGGCTGGCCGACGGTCCGCTCGCGTCCGACGCGGTGACGGCCTCGCCGTTCCTCGGATTCGGTTCGCTGGCGCCCGCGCTGACCCTCGCCGAGGCCAACCGCCGCGGCGTCTTCGTGCTCGCGGCGACATCGAATCCCGAGGGAGCGCAGGTGCAGCGGGCGGTCGGGGCGGACGGCCGCACGGTCGCGCAGACGATGGTCGACGAAGCCGCGGCCCGCAACGCGGGCAGCGAGTTCGGTTCGGTGGGCGTGGTGGTCGGCGCCACGCTGCGCGAGGCGCCGGACCTGTCCGCGCTCAACGGTCCGATCCTGATGCCAGGGGTGGGCGCTCAGGGCGGCGGCCCGGACACGATCCGCGAGCTGGTCCCCGAGCCGATGCTCGGGGCCGTCCTCCCGAACGTCTCGCGCGAGCTGCTGCGAGCGGGCCCCGACGTCCCGGCACTGCGTGCCAGGGTGCACGAACTCCAGGACGCGTTCGCGTTTCTGCAGAAATGACCACGAAGGCCGGCGCACCCGCGCCGGCCTTCGGTCTTTCCGAGGCCCGTGCGCGTGCAGCTGTACGCACACACGCGGCCTTACCGGTGCCTGTGCGCTCTCCTGCGCCGATTTCGGCGCTCATCGGTGCCCGGCTGCGCACCTGCCTGCTGGACCGGCGTACAGGGCCGCGAACCGGCACCGGATGCCGCGCCGAGCGGGCCGAATGTCTCTGATGTGACGCCCGACACGCGGGAAGAACTCGCGACACGCGGAAAATTTCCAGAAAGTTCCTGGTAGGGCGTGTGAGGGGTTGCTGGAACGATGCGCTGCGCTACCGCAACCCTCCCGCAAACCACTCGGTTTGTCGAAAACGCCCTGCTGGCGGCGTGTTTCGCGAATCCCGCAGCGCGCTCCGCGTGGTGGCGCGGGCGGGTCGGGCGATGCACCCCCCTGGTGTCGTCGGTATCCGGAATCATGCGCTGACCTGGGGGGTGGGTTCGCAATCGGCGGACGTCGTGGGTACGGTCGCTGAGACTGCTGGGTTACCGGCAGGAGTTGATGCAATGAACGATGAGACGGAGGAACCGTGGCCCTTCCCCAGCTGACTGACGAGCAGCGCGCCGCTGCTTTGGAGAAGGCGGCTGCCGCTCGCCGCGCTCGGGCGGAGCTCAAGGAGCGCTTGAAGCGTGGCGGCACCAACCTGAAGCAGGTCCTCACCGATGCCGAGACCGATGAGATTCTCGGCAAGATGAAGGTGTCGGCGCTGCTGGAGGCCCTGCCGAAGGTGGGCAAGGTCAAGGCGGCGGAAATCATGAGCGAGCTGGAGATCGCCCCCACCCGGCGGCTGCGCGGACTCGGCGACCGGCAGCGCAAGGCGCTGCTCGCCCGGTTCGACTTCGACGCCTGACGACGAGGGTGATCGAACACACGCGGAAGGGTCGACTGGTAGTACTGGTCGGCCCCTCGGCCGTGGGCAAGTCCACCGTGGTCCGCTGCGTCCGCGAACGACTGCCCGACCTGGTCTTCAGCGTGTCGGCAACGACCCGGGCCCCGCGGCCCGGGGAGGTCGACGGCCTCGACTACCGCTTCGTCTCCCGTGCGGAGTTCGACGCGATGATCGAGGCGGACGAACTGCTCGAGTGGGCCGACATACACGGCGGGTTGCAGCGGTCGGGCACCCCCGCCGGGCCGGTCCGCGCCGCTCTGGCTGAGGGCCTTCCGGTCCTGGTCGAAGTGGATCTCGAGGGCGCGCGGTCGGTGCGCCGGGCCATCCCGGAAGCGATCCTGGTCTTCTTGGCCCCGCCGAGCTGGGACGAACTGGTGGCGCGGCTGACCTCGCGCGGCACAGAGTCGCCCGAGGTGATCGAGCGCCGCCTGGAAACGGCCAGGATCGAGCTGGCCGCCTGTGACGAGTTCGACATCGTTATCGTGAACGACGAGGTGACCAGCGCCTGTGAGCAGTTGGTATCGTTGTTCGTTAGCACAAATTCGAGTTCGTGACCTCCCAAACACCAGGAGTCCCCCTAGTGAGCAGTACGGACACCAAGACCGCGCCCGCCTACGACACCCCGATCGGCCTGACCAACCCGCCGATCGACGAGTTGCTGGAGCGCACGTCGTCCAAGTACGCCCTGGTCATCTACGCGGCCAAGCGGGCCCGGCAGATCAACGACTACTACAACCAGCTCGGCGACGGCATCCTCGAGTACGTCGGCCCGCTGGTCGAGCCGGGTCTGCAGGAGAAGCCGCTGTCGGTCGCGCTGCGTGAGATCCACTCCGACCTGCTCGAGCACTCCGAAGGCGAGTGAGGCGAACCGCGTTCGCCCGTGACCACGACTAGGCCGGAGGCGTAGTGACCACAAGGATCGTCGTCGGCGTAGCCGGAGGGATCGCCGCCTACAAGGCGTGCTCTCTGGTCCGGCGGTTCACCGAGACCGGACACGACGTCCGGGTGATCCCCACCCACTCGGCGCTGGAGTTCGTCGGCAAGGCGACCTTCGAAGCACTGTCCGGGAACCCGGTGCACACCGGTGTGTTCTCCGACGTACCCGAGGTCCCGCATGTTCGGCTGGGCCAGGAGGCGGACCTGGTGGTCATCGCCCCGGCGACCGCCGACCTCATGGCCCGCGCCGCCTCCGGCCGCGCCGACGACCTGCTCACCGCCACGCTGCTGACGGCCCGATGTCCGATCTTGTTCGCGCCCGCGATGCACACCGAGATGTGGGAGCATCCGGCGACCGTCGCCAATGTCGCGACGCTGCGCGCCCACGGTGCGATCGTCATGGAGCCCGCGGCGGGGCGGCTCACCGGCGCAGACACCGGTCCCGGACGGCTGCCCGAGCCCGAGGAGATCTTCGGCCTCGCGTCGCTGCTCATGGAGCGCGCCGACGCTATCCCGCGGGATCTGGAGGGCCGCCGGGTCGTCATCACGGCGGGCGGCACCAGGGAACCGCTGGATCCGGTGCGTTTCCTCGGCAATCGCAGCTCCGGCAAACAGGGCTACGCGCTCGCGAGGGTCGCGGCCCAGCGCGGCGCCCACGTCACCCTGATCGCGGGCAACACGATCGAGATGGCGGCACCGGCCGCCGTCGACCTGGTGCACATCACCACCGCCGAACAGCTGAAGACCGCCGTCGACAAGCACGCCGCCGGCGCCGACGCGGTGATCATGGCCGCGGCGGTCGCCGATTTCCGGCCGACCAACGTCGCCGCCGCCAAGATCAAGAAGGGCGCGGGCGAGCCCGACGTCATTCCGCTGACCAAGACCGACGACATCCTCGCCGGACTGGTGCAGGCGCGCCGCGACGGGCAGTTGCCCGGTACCGCGATCGTCGGCTTCGCCGCCGAGACCGGTGACGAGCACGGCGACGTCCTCACCCACGCGCGGGCCAAGCTCGCCCGCAAGGGCTGCGACCTGCTCGTGGTCAACGCGGTCGGTGAGGGCAAAGCGTTCGAGGTGGACACCAACGACGGCTGGCTGCTCGGCGCGGACGGCACCGAGCAGGCGCTCGACCACGGTTCGAAGGCATTGCTGGCCAGCCGTGTGCTCGACGCGCTGAGTGGGTTGCTGCGCTGAGCCGGGTGGCGGGCCTGCCGGGATTGCCATCCGATCCGTCGTTCGTTCGCGGCGTCGTCATTCTTTCGGCATCGCCGGGACACCGGGAATTCAGCAGTCCGGGGCGGCTTTGTAGTTGAGGTCCGCCCTGTCGGTGATTTGGAATAGTCTGGAATGTAAGGGTTGCGCAGGCGCGACATGGCGTTACTGTCGCAAGCCGATACGAGTAACCCGTTGAGGGAGAGGGAACAACTGTGCGCACGTCCGGGAGCCGGCTTTTCACCAGTGAGTCCGTGACCGAAGGTCATCCGGACAAAATCTGTGATGCCATCAGCGATTCCATTCTCGACGCGTTGCTCGCGGAGGATCCGCGCAGCCGGGTCGCGGTGGAAACCCTCGTGACGACCGGCCAGGTCCATGTCGCGGGTGAGGTCACCACGTCGGCGTACGCCGATATTCCCCGTATTGTCCGGGAAAAGGTCCTGGAAATCGGATATGACTCGTCCGCGAAGGGATTCGACGGAAATTCCTGCGGTGTGAATATCGCGATCGGCGCGCAGTCGCCGGATATCGCCCAAGGTGTGGACACCTCGCACGAGGCCCGGGTCGGCGGCTCCGACGACGAGATCGAGCGGCAGGGCGCGGGCGATCAGGGCTTGATGTTCGGTTACGCCACCAAGGACACTCCCGAGCTGATGCCGCTGCCGATCGCGCTCGCGCACCGGTTGTCGCGCCGCTTGACCGAGGTGCGCAAGTCCGGCGTGCTGCCCTACCTGCGTCCGGACGGCAAGACCCAGGTCACCATCGAGTACGACGGCGATCGCCCGGTCCGCCTGGACACGGTGGTCGTATCCACCCAGCACGCCGCCGACATCGACCTGGACAACCTGCTCGCGCCCGACATCCGCGAGAAGGTCCTCGAAGCGGTGCTCGCCGACCTGGAGGTGCCCTCGCTGGACACCTCGAACGTCCGCCTGCTGGTCAACCCCACCGGCAAGTTCGTGCTCGGTGGTCCGATGGGCGACGCGGGCCTGACCGGCCGCAAGATCATCGTCGACACCTACGGCGGCATGGCCCGCCACGGTGGTGGCGCCTTCTCCGGCAAGGACCCGTCCAAGGTCGACCGCTCGGCCGCCTACGCCATGCGCTGGGTCGCGAAGAACGTGGTCGCGGCCGATCTGGCCGATCGGGTCGAGGTCCAGGTGGCCTACGCGATCGGCAAGGCGGCTCCGGTCGGCTTGTTCGTCGAGACCTTCGGTACCGAGAAGGTCGACCCGGCGCGCATCTCCACCGCGATCACCGAGGTCTTCGACCTGCGCCCCGGCGCGATCATCCGCGACCTCGACCTGCTGCGCCCGATCTACGCGCCGACCGCCGCGTACGGCCACTTCGGCCGCACCGACGTCGACCTGCCGTGGGAGCACACCGACCGCGCGGACAAGCTGCGCGCGGCCATCGGACTCTGACCTCCGATCAGGTCCGAGTGAACGCACCCGCGGCGGGCACCCCCGCCACCGAGGCGGACCGTCCGGCCGCGGGTCCCGCGGGCGTGGAGCTGCCGATCGCCCGGGTGCTCCCACTGCTGTCGCCCGCGCATCTCGACCGCGACTTCGACTACCTGGTGCCCCCCGAGCTGGACGAGATCGCCCAGCCGGGGGTCCGGGTGCGCGTTCGTTTCGCCGGACGGTTGGTCGACGGTTACCTTCTCGCGCGCTCCGCGCACAGCGATCACGTCGGCAAGCTGGTCGAACTCGAGCGTGTCGTCTCCGGCGAACGCGTGCTGACGCCGGAAATCCTGGAGCTGGTCGGCGCAGTGGCGGCCCGTTACGCGGGCACGCGCGCCGACGTCCTGCGGCTGGCCATTCCACCGCGCCACGCCCGCACCGAGACCGGTGGTGCGAAGAAGTCCGTTGGGGCACAGATTGATTCCGTCGGGCCCACGGCTCCTGCTGCCGCGGCGAAACCCCGTGCGTCCGCGAGTTCCGTCGAAGACGGAGAACCCTGCACGGCAACGGATTCCGTGCGGTCAGCCATGAACTCCGCTCCCGCAGAGGCGCTCCCCGGTTCGCACTCCTCGGATCCAGCAGTACCGCAAGCCGATTCGGCGGTCGCGGGCCACGCAGCCCCGGGGGTGGACACCGAACCCGTCACGGCTACAGGATCGGATGATGATCCCGGCGCCGTGAGCATGGGCACCGCGCAACAGGAGCACCGGCCAGAGGCGGGCACCGGCGGGTCTTCGAAGCCGCTTGAACCGCCTTCAGGCGAGGGACGAATCGGTGTCGGGCGGAGCGCAGTGGCCGTGCGACAGGCGCCGTCCTCGGAGGCGGCCACCGGCGGGTCCTCGAAGCCGCTTGAACCATATTCGGGCGAGGAGCGAATCGGTGTCGGGCAGAGCGCGGAGCCTCACGGCGGCGCCACGAACCAGGAGGCGGTATCGCCGGAACTTTCGGCCGTCGACCTCGCCGCCTGGGAGCGTTATGTGCACGGCCCGGCATTCGTCGGTGCGCTCGCACAAGGAAAAGGGGCCCGGGCGGCTTGGCAGGCGCTGCCCGGTGAGGACTGGCCGCGCCGGCTGGCGGAGCTCGCCGCCTTGGTGGCCCAGCAGGGGCGCAGCGCGATCCTCATGGTCCCGGACCAACGTGACCTCGACCGAGTGCTGGCGGAATGCGCTGGTCTGGTGGGGGATTCGGCCGTCGGGCTGGCCGCCGGTCTCGGGCCCGCGGCCCGCTACCGGCGTTGGCTGGCGGTGCTGCGCGGTTCGGCGCGGGTTGTGGTCGGCACACGCAGCGCGGTGTTCGCACCGGCGGCGAACCTCGGGCTGATCGCGCTGTGGGACGACGGCGACGACACCTACGCCGAACCACGCGCACCGTATCCGCACACGCGTGAGGTGGCGATGTTGCGGGCGCACGAGACCGGTGCGGCATTCGTCGCGGCGGGTTTCGCGCGGACCGCGGAGATCCAAGCGGTGGTCGATTCCGGCTGGGCGCACGATCTGGTCGCCGATCGCGCGGTACTGCGCAAGGCCGCGCCGCGGATCAGCGCCCCCGGTGACAGCGACCTCGCCCTGGAGCGCGATCCGGTCGCTCGTGCCGTCCGGATTCCCGGCGTCGCCTTCGCGGCCGCCCGTTCCGCGCTGAAGGAGGGGGCGCCGGTGCTGGTGCAGGTGCCACGCCGCGGGTACATTCCCGCGCTGGCCTGCGGGAAGTGCCGCACTCCGGCCCGATGCAGGCACTGCAACGGCCCGCTCGCGCTGCCGGAGACCCGCGGATCGGCAGCGGATAGCGCCGCCGCCGCGCACAGCCCCGCTTGCCGTTGGTGCGGGATCACCGAGGCGGCGTTCCGGTGCACCACCTGCGGCTCGCGCGCGCTGCGGGCCGTGGTGATCGGGGCGGCACGTACGGCGGAGGAACTCGGCCGCGCCTTTCCCGGCGTGCCGATCCGTGGCTCCGGGGGCGGTGCCGTGGTCGATACCGTGGAGCCGGGCCCGCAAGTGGTCGTCGCCACGGTCGGCGCCGAACCCTTGGTCCCCGGCGGGTACGGCGTCGCACTGTTGCTCGACGGCTGGGCCTTGCTCGGCCGCGCCGACCTGCGGTCCGCCGAGGACGCACTGCGCCGCTGGATGGCCGCCGCGACGCTGGTCCGCGCGCACGGCCAGGTCATCGTCGTGGCCGAACCTTCGATCCCCACCGTGCAGGCGCTGGTCCGGTGGGACCCGGTGGGCGCGGCGCGTGCGGAGGTCGCGGCCCGGGCCGAGGTCGGCTTCCCGCCCGCGGTCCGGCTCGCCGCGATCGACGGCACCGCCGAGAGCATCGCCGAACTGCTCTCGGCGGCGGATCTGCCCGCGACGGTCGACCGCCTCGGCCCGGTGCCGCTGCCGGACGGCGCTCGCAAGCCCTTCTCCGCCGAGGATTCGCCCGCCGAAGTCGAACGTTTGCTGCTGCGGGTCGAGCGCCGCTCCGGAGCGGCGCTCGCTGCTGCGTTGCGCGCGGCCCAGGCGATCCGCAGCACGCACCGCTCCGACGCCCCCCTTCGCGTGCAGATCGACCCGGTCGACATCGGCTGACGAAGCCACCGGCCATCCGCCCTGCCGGGCGTGTCAGGCGAAGGCCGCCCGATTGCGAACCGCCCACTCGGCGTACTTCGCGGCGGGCCGCCCCAGCACACGCGGCACATCGGGGCTGATCAGCTGTTCGGCGGGTGTCGGTTCGCCGAGGATCGTCAGTGTGTGCTCGACCACCGGTTCGGGCATGAAGTCGAGCATCGCCGAATGGGCTTGCGCCCGAGTCAACTCGATGAATCCGAGCGGCTCGCCCAGCGCCGCACCGAGTGCCTCGGCCTGGGCTCGCGGTGTGGCGAGTTCGGGTCCGGTCAGGGTGTAGACCTGTCCGGCGTGCCGTTCGTCGCGCAATGCCGCCGCCGCGACGGCGGCGATATCGGCCGGATCGATCGAGGGCAGGCCGATATCCCCGAACGGCGCGGCGACCATACGCTGCGTGCGCACGGAATCCGCCCACGCGTAGGTATTGGAGAAGAACCCGGCCGGTCGCAGGAAGGTCCAGGCCAGGCCGGAGTCCATGATCGCCTGCTCGTAGGCGACGAGCCGGGCATAGCCCGCCGCGTCGGGGCGGGTGGCTACCCCCTGCGACGACACGAAGACGACGCGCCGCACGCCTCCGGCCGCGGCGACTTTCAGCACCTGTTCGGGCTCGGGGCCAGCCACCAACTGCTCACCGGTGATCAGGAGAAAGAGGGTGTCGGCTCCCGACAGGGCAGGGGAGAGGCTTTCCGGCTCGCCGAGGTCGGCCCGAACCGACCGGACGCCGTCGGGCAGCGAGAGGTCCGCATGGCGGGCGACCGCTGTCACCTCCTCGCCCGCGTCCGACAGCGAGCGCACGAGGGGCGCGCCGATATTCCCGGTGGCTCCGGTGACCACGATCATCGTTTCTCCTTAGTTAGTTGACTGACTAAATACAACGTAGCCGGTCGCGGGCGCGTTGTCTACAGTTAGTTGTGTGACTGACTCAGTGACGGAAACGAGGCCGAGCAAGCGGCAACGACTGGTCGAGGCGGCCGTGCGGGTGTTCTACCAGCAGGGCGTGGAGAAGACGACGATCGCCGACATCGCCCGCGCCGCCGACGTTCCGGTTGGCAACGTCTACTACTACTTCAAGACGAAAGACCAGCTCATCGAGGCGGCGATCGGCTCGCACGCGCACATTCTCGATGCCGTGATCGCTGCGAGCGACCGCCACGAGACGCCGTCGGAGCGGCTGAAGGCCCTGATCGCGGGTTGGGTCGCCGATCGTGAGCAGACTGTCCGATACGGCTGCCCGTTCGGCACCTTGTCGTCGGAGTTGGACAAGCGCGGCGACGGGTTGGACACCGCGGCCGCCGATGTGATGCGCGTGCTGGTGGATTGGGCCGAACGGCAGTTCGTCGCGATGGGGCGCGCCGACGCGGGGGAGCTCGCGATCGCCTATGTCGCGGCATATCAAGGAATCTCGTTGCTCACCAACACCTTTCGCGATCCAGAACTCATGGTCACCGAGGGCGCGCGGCTGTCGCGCTGGATCGACTCGCTGGTGAGCTGATCTCCCATGCCGGCCCGGTTTCGAAATCGGGCCTTGCGTTCGATGCATTGCCGATATATCGTCGATAGCATGAAACAAACACGAGAGCCTTGGGAGGCTGACATGGAATACCGAGAAGATCGAGAATTCGGCCGACGTGGCCGTGGGCCGCTGCCCGGGCCCGAGGGCTTCGAACACCGGCTGCGCTTCCGCCGCGGTGGACGCCACGGTTTCGGCCCCGAGTTCGGGCCGGGATTCGGTCCCGGTTTCGGCCCTGGCTTCGGCCCGCAATTCGGTCGCGGCCGCGGCCGTGGCGGTCGTGGCAGGCGCGGTGACGTACGCGCCGCCGTGCTGCTGCTGCTCGCCGAGCAGCCCATGCACGGCTACGAACTCATCCAGCAGATCCGCGAGCGCAGCAACGACATCTGGAGGCCGAGCCCCGGTTCGATCTACCCCGCGCTCGCGCAGCTGGAGGACGAGGGCCTTGTCCTCATCGAGAAGGTCGCCGGGCGCAAGACCGCCAAGCTCACCGAGACCGGCAACGAGTACGTCGCCGCGCATCGGGACGAGCTGGGCGATCCGTGGGCGGACGTGCAGCAGGACGTCGGAGCCCAGGCGATGGACCTGCGCGGACTCGTGGGGCAGCTGATGGGGGCGGTCGCGCAGGTCGCGGCAGCGGGTACCCCGCAGCAGGCGGCGCGTGCGGCGGAGTTGCTCACCGAGACCCGCAAGTCCCTCTACCGCATCCTCGCCGAGGACGAGACCCCCGAGAAGTAGGGGAGGCGAAACACCCCGATACCGCGCGCATTTCGAGCCGATCGGAGCGATCATTGTGAGATGCGACAGTCGAGTCGAGCGGAAGCTTGGGGTAGTTCACACTTGCGTCGCGCCGTGCTGGCCCTGGTGGTCGCCGGCGCGGCCGCGCTGGGCCCGGGCGTGGCGTCGGCCGAGCCGCCCGGCCTGCGCCCGCCCGACGTGCCGACGTACCCCGCTCCGCCGCAGTCCGACCACCTCGCCGCCGCGTGGTATCAGAAAAGCCATCCGAATGCGGTCCCGAGTGGCACCAACGACTTCGGATGCGTTCCTAGCGCCCGGCATCCCCATCCGTTGGTGCTCGCGCACGGAACCGACTCCACAGCCTATTCCGATTGGTCGGGGATAGCGCCGCGCCTCACCGCGGCAGGATTCTGCGTGTTCGCGCTGAACTACGGCGGCAAGCCCGGCGCGGACAGTTACGGTACCGAGGATCTGGTGCTCAGCGCCTATCAGATCGGCGAGTTCGTCGATCAGGTGCTCGCGGCCACCGGCGCGGCCGAGGTCGATCTGGTCGGATTCTCGCAGGGCGCCAATGTCACTCGGTACTACGTCAACAAGCTGGGCGGTGCGCCCAAGGTCGGTCAGTGGGTCGGCCTCGCGTCGCCCACCTACGGCGGTGTGATGTACGGGCTGGTGCCGGTGGCCCAGGCGATCCCCGGCGCTTTGCAGGCGTTCGCCCAGGTGACCTCGCTCGCCGCCGTGCAGCAGGCCGAGGGGTCGCCGCTCATGCTCGATCTCAACGCGGGCGGCGACACGGTGCCCGGGGTGCGATACGTGACCATCGGCAGCCGCGTCGACGAGATGATCCAGCCGTTCGAGAACATCGCGCTGCGCGGGCCCGGCGCGCGGAACATCGCCCTGCAGGACCTGTGTCCCGCCGATCTCACCGGGCACTTCCACATGGTGTACGACCCGTTCGTGCAGGAGTTGCTGCTCACCGTGCTGGCTCCGGGCAGTCCTGCACCGGTGTGCCGGCCGGTCCCGCTCGGCACCGGCATTCCCGAGGTGATCATCGCGGGCAATTCCTGAGGAATCGGCGCGGGCCGTTTCGGTGTGCCCGTGCCGACCGCACCGAATGCCTTCACCATCAATGAGGCGGGCTGGTCGCCCGGTCGGGATCGCGCAGGGAAGCCCGGTCAAACATTGTTTCAATCAGTGATTGAACCGGCGATGGAGACGTGCTTCACTTAGCGCATGCCGAAACAGGTCTCCGAGGCGGCGACCACCCGCGATCGCCTGCTGACAGCCGCGGAACGACTGCTGCTGGAGGGCCGCTACGACGAGGTGTCGGTTCGCGGGATCTGTGCGCAGGCCGGGGCCAACCCGGCGGCGGTGCACTACCACTTCGGGTCGAAGGACGCCCTCGTCGCCGCGTTGCTCGAGGAACGGCTGGGGCCGGTGTGGGAGGACCGCTTGGCCGCTGTCACCAGCGGGCACGGGTCGATCGCCGAGGTGGTCGATGCGGTGATCGAGCCGTTCGTCGCCTTGGCCGCCGATCCCGTTGGGCGGTTGCACCTGAGACTGCTGGCGCAATTCGTCCTCGGCAGGCAAGTGACCGAATGGCGGCAGCCATGGTTCCGGATCGATGCGTGGGCGAGCCTGTTGCCCGGCGTGAGCGAGCGTGCGAGCCGCCGCCGGTGGATGTTGGCGTTCGACCTGCTCATCATGCGATTCGGCAGTGCGGAGCACCGGGAGATGTCGCGGGAGGCGGTGGCCACCCTCCGGGAATTCGTAGTGGCCGGATTGACCGCGCCGACAGGAGAGAAACAACGATGAACGACGTATTCGCACCGGCCCGGCTCGGACCGATCGCCCTGCGCAATCGGGTGATCAAGGCCGCGACCTTCGAAGGCCGCACTCCGGACGCTCTGGTGACCGATGAATTGATCGAGTTCCATCGCGAGGTCGCCGCCGGGGGTGTCGGGATGACCACGGTGGCGTACTGCGCTGTCGCTCCCGGTGGCCGGACCGACCGGCACCAGATCTGGATGCGTCCGGACGCCGTGCCGGGATTGCGGAGGCTCACCGAAGCCGTCCATGGTGAAGGCGCCGCGGTGAGTGCGCAGATCGGCCATGCGGGTCCGGTGGCCAACGCGGCCTCCAATCGGGTTCCGGCGCTGGCGCCGAGCCGGATGTTGAGCCCCCTCTCGATGCGCATGATGCGCAGTCCCGACGAGAACGGGATCCGTGAACTCGTGGCCGCTCATGCCGACGCGGCGAAGCTGGCCGAAGCGTCCGGCTTCGATGCGGTGGAGATTCACTTCGGGCACAACTACCTGGTCAGCTCGTTCCTGAGCCCCAAGCTGAACCGCCGCGACGATCGTTACGGCGGAAGCTTGGCCAACCGGGCGCGGTTGGCGCGCGAGATCGCCGCCGCGGTACGGCAGGCCGTGGGCGGCCGGCTCGCGGTGACGGCGAAGCTGAACATGGAAGACGGAGTGCGGGGCGGGCTCACCGTGCCGGAGTCGGTGCAGGTCGCCGCGTGGCTGGAAGCCGACGGCACCCTGGACGCGCTGGAGCTGACGGCGGGCAGTTCGCTGCTGAACCCGATGCTGCTGTTCCACGGTGCCGCCCCGCGGCGGTCGTTCGGCGATGTGCTCCCGGTGCCCGCGCGCTGGGGATTCCGGATGGTCGGTAAGGCGTTCTTGAAGGAGTACCCGTATCAGGAGGCGTATCTGCTCGAGCGGGCGCGGCACTTCCGGCGAGAATTGACCATGCCCCTGGTTCTGCTCGGCGGCATCACGAATCTGGACACCATGCGGCTCGCGATGGCGGAAGGCTTCGAGTTCGTCGCCATGGGCCGTGCTCTGCTCCGGGAACCGAACCTGTTGCAGCGCATCCGATCCGACGCGACGACCCGGTCGGCCTGCGTGCACTGCAACGAGTGCATGCCCACGATCTACACGTGCACACGCTGCGTGTTCCGTCCCGACCAGCCGCGGGAACCCGTCGAGCTGACGATGTCGGGCATCGGCGGCACCGAAGCGCTCGCATAGGGTCAGCTGTCGATCCGCACGGCGCCGGGCGGGGCGGGTGCGGCTCCCTCGGCGATCATTGGCGGAACGCGCGGAGGATCGCGCCATCGCGGGTGAGGATGGCGTGAACCGCATCGTGATCGTCGGGCGTCAAGGAAGCGCGACGTCGCTTCCAGAAGGACAAATTCGCGGCCAGCCCGGGATCGACTGCGGCGTGACGGCGGCAATAGTCCGCAAGCGTCACTCGCAATCGAGGGGATGTCGCGGGGTGCCCGGCGAGATCGATCAGACTGGTCAGCGTCGCGCAGGCGGAAACGAAGTCGCGTGCTGCGGCGATCGGGCTTTTCGTGGGCTGGCTCATCTTCCCCTGTCCGGTCGGATCCACGCCGGCCGACGGCGCTGCGTCGCATGACCAAAGCGCTTGTAGCAGAGGGTATTCGGACACCGACGCGGCCTGGCATGCCCGCCCAGGTCGGCACGCCCGGGTCTCCGGAGCCGGCAGGGAACGGCCGGACCGAAAACGCGATCGAATTCTTCTATCGGCGACCACGCGACGACGCGGCGCTCCTCGGTGCCGATGTTTTCAGAGCCCTGTGGTCAGCACGGCGACCAGCATCGCCACCATCGTGATGATCGCGCCGACCGGCAGGACTTGCCCCGCGGCTTCTTCCTGATGGTCAAACGGGGCGGTGAGCTGGTACCGCATATCACCCCGCTCGACCCGGCGCTGCTGTCGGACGATCACGCCTACGCCGTCCGCCTCACCGAGCAACGGGTGGAGTTCTTCATCGACGGTGCGCCGGTCGGGACCTTCGGGAGCCCGCCGCACGGCAAGGGGGTCGACATCCTGCAGAAGCCGGTCCCGCTGCTCGGGCAGGCCTGGCTCGACGGCAGCTACTGGTTCCCGCTGCCGATTCCGGAGTACAACGACCGCGAACAGCGGCTCACGATGACCCGGTATCGGCAAGGCCCGAGCGAGACCACCCCGCTTCGCTGATGCCACCGCCCGCGACCAGGCACGACGCGCGCGACGCCGGTCTTTCTCGCCGAAGACGGTTCGAGGCCGGTCTCCCGGGTATGCGCGAGATGTCAGCTTGTTCCGATATTCCAGGAGGTTGTTGTGGCTGAACATGGAAGCGGTGCTCGTGAAGGCGTCGAAGGCGTCGTCGAAGATGTCAAGGGCAAGGTGAAGGAAGCGGCCGGTACCGTCACCGGTCACGAGGATCTGAAGGACGAGGGCCGCGCGCAGCAGGACAAGGCGGACTCGCAGCGCGAGGCGGCAGGCAAGGAAGCCGCCGCCGAGAAGGCCAGGGCCGAAGCGGACGTCGACGAGGCCCGCCAGTCCGCGCATCAGCACGGACGGTAATCACCCTTCGGTTCGTCCGACCGCAGACACACCCCGCCGCCGTCAGCCCAGCTGGCGGCGGCGGGGTGTTCGCGTGTGGGTTGGTCATCGAGTCGGCACGCCTAACCGAGGGTGAAACACGCCGGCTCGCGCAGGTGACCGAGCAACGCTCTCGGCCGGCGAGGAACTCCGTGTCGGCGGAACCATGAAATCCGCATGCTACGCGGAGAGCTGTGCCTGTAGGCGGCCGACGAGCGGACTTCCGGCCTCGCCCGGCGGATTACCGGATCAGTGCGAAGGGCCGGACCCGTGGGCCGCGGCCCGCCGGGCGGCACTCACCGCCCGCTTGGCGATAGCCCATCGGTGCACCTCGGAGGGCCCGTCGTAGATGCGGAAAGGCCGCACCTCGCGGGACAGGCGCGCCAGCGGCAGGTCGTCGGAGACGCCGAGACCGCCGCACAACTGGATGCTCCGGTCGACGATGCGGAAGATCGCCTCGGCGGCGAACGTCTTCGCTATCGAGGTGGCGTTGCCCGCGTGCTCCCCGCCGTCGAGTTCCCAACAGGCGCGCACGAGCAGCGCACGGGTGGCGGCGATGTCGATCTCGTTGTCGGCGATCATCTGTTGCGCCAAGCCGAGATCGCCGATGCGCGCACCGAATCCTTCGCGCTGAGCGACGCGCGCGACGGCGATGTCGTGACCGCGCCGAGCCGCGCCGAGCCACCGCATCACGTGCGTCATGCGCGCAGGACCCAGCCGCACTTGGGCGTATTCGAAGCCGCGGTCGACAGCGCCCAGCACCGCTTCGTCGGGAACGAACATGTCCTCGAAGAAGACCTCGCAGTGGCCGCCGATCATGGCCCGGTCGAGCGTGGTGATATGCCTGCCCACACGCAGGCCGGGGGTGTCGGCAGGGGCCAGGAACATGGTCGCCCCGCCGCGCTGGCCCGGTTCGCCGGAGGTGCGGGCCATCACGATGAAGAAGCCCGCGCCGTCCGCGCCGGTGATGAAGTACTTGTGACCGTTGATGCGCCAGCCGCCGTCGGCGCGGACGGCCCGGGTGGCCAGCGCCGCCGGATCGGAGCCCGCGCCGGGTGCGGGCTCTGTCATCGCGAAGGCGGAGCGCACCGCCCCGCGGGCGAGCGGCTCGAGGTAGCGCGACTTCTGCTCCGGATCGGCGATGTGGGCGAGCATGTGCACATTGCCCTCGTCCGGCGCCGCGATGTTGAGCGCGGTCGGGCCGAACAGCGAGTAGCCCGCCTCTTCGAACACCGGGGCGCGATCCGACATCGACAGGCCGTGACCGCCGTACTCGACGGGGGCGTGGGGCGCGAAGACGCCGGCTCGGCGCGCCTGCTCGTTCAGCGTGGCGCGCAGATCGTCACCACCCGCGGCGGTGATGTCGCCGTGGTGTTCGTCCTCGATCGGCAGCACCGTCTCCCGCACGAACGCGCGGGTGCGATCGGTCAGCGCCCGTACTTCGTCGGAATAGGTCAGATCGATCGGCATCGCGCATTCCTCCTCGACATCCGGAGCCTCGTCTTCAGACCGAACGATCGCTCCATCTGAACACTGTCTCACTGGGGGCGATCGGTGTCAAAGTGCCTTGGTCTAGCGTTATTGGGCGGGAGTGGTCAAAGTATCTTGTTCAGTTATTCTGAACATTATGGAAGATGGGGCCGTATCGCCACACGAGGCGATCCGTCGTGCGCGCCGCGCCGCCGGCTTGTCTCTGCGCGAATTGGCCCGCAGGCTGGAGGTGAGTCCCGCGACGCTCAGCGCCATGGAGACGGGAAAGACCGGAATCTCGGTTGTACGCCTGACCCGGTTGTCCGATGTGCTCGGGGTGCCGGTCACGCATCTGCTCGGTGACATGGCCTCTGTGCCCCGGCCGAGCTACGACCGGACCGACGCCGAGCCGGGGGCACACGGCGGCTGGCGCGACTTCGCTCCGTTGAACGTCGACCCGGTGCTGGCCGCCGCCCTCGCCTCGTTCGTCGAGATCGGCTATCACGGCACGACCGTGCGCGCCCTGGCCCGGCGGGCGGGCACCAGCGTTCCCGGCCTCTACCACCACTACCGCGACAAGCATGAGCTACTGGTGCGCATCCTCGACCTGACCATGGACGAACTGCACTGGCGGGTGCGCGCCGCCCGCGCGGAGGGCCGCGACAGCGTTCACCGGGTGCGCCTGATCGTCGAAGCCTTGGCCCTGTTCCACACCCACCGCCGCGACCTCGGGTTCATCGGCGCCAGCGAGATGCGCAGTCTGTCTCCGGGCGAACGCGTGCGCATCGCCCGTTCCCGCGGTGACATCCAGGCCATCCTGGACGACGCGATCACCGAGGCCCATGACGAGGGCCGCATCGCCACTCCCGATATCCGGGCGGCGGGTCGTGCCATCGCCACCATGTGCACCGCCATCCCGCAGTGGTTTCGCGAGTCCGGCCCGGCGACGCCGGAGGAAGTGGCCGCACGGTACGGCGATTTCGCCTTGGGAGTGCTCGGCATCCATCCTGCGAACCAGCCGCCTCGCTCCCGCCTCACCTAGGTGGCGATCGACCACACCCTCGGGGACCGGACACCACCACTCGGGGGCCTGATGCCGGCGGCTGGGACGGCGGACAGTAAGACGTGTCACCGCCGGCGAACCGGAGCATCCCATGTCGATCCCCAGCACAATCCCCACCGCGGCGGAGCGGCGTGCCACGGTCCGGACCGAAGACGGCGTGGCCCTCGCGGTTCGCGAATACGGCCCGCGCGACGCGGACCTCACCGTCGTTTTGCTGCACGGACATTGCCTGCGCACCGAGTCCTGGACCTACGTTCGCGACGCCCTGGTGCGCAGGAACCCCGGCGCGCGGGTCGTCTGCTACGACCACCGCGGTCACGGCGAGTCCGCCTCGGCGTCCCGGCAGACCTACAACCTCGAGCAGCTCGGCCGCGACCTGCGGGTGGTTCTCGATGCCGTGGCCCCCACCGGACCGGTCGTCCTCGTCGGTCACTCGATGGGCGGCATGACCGCGCTGACCTACGCCCGCCGCAACCCGCACGAGATCGGCACCCGCATCGTCGGCGTCGCGCTCCTCGCGACCGCTGCCGACGGGCTCGCCGACGCGGGCTTCGGCCGGTTGCTGCGCAACCCGGTCGTCTCCGTCTTCCAGGCGGCCGTCCGCCGTGCCCCGCGCCTGATGCACCACGCGAAGCTCGCGGCCTGCAAGCTCTTCGCGCCGATCATCCGCACCGCGGAATTCGGTGATGGTGACGTCAGCTCCCGGGTGCTCGCCCTGGCCAACGCGATGCGCAACGAGACACCGATCGTCACGATGGCGAGTTTCTTGAGCGACTTCATGGTCTACGACCGGACCGACGCGCTCCCGGTTCTCTCCCGGATCCCCACGTTGGTGCTGTGCGGCTCCGCCGACCTGATGACGCCGCCGTCGCATTCCGTCGCGATGGCCGCCGCCGTCGAGTACTCGGACTTCGTGATGATCGAGGGCGCGGGTCACTCCGTCATCCTGGAGCAGCCCGGCCAGGTGGCCGAGGCCGTCGCACGCCTGCTGGCGCGGGCAGGTGAGGGCGGCACCGCCGACCTCACCTACGCCGCCTGAGCGACACTCACACGTACCGCCGGCGGAGCTTGCCCTTGACCAGCTTCCCCGTGGGGGTCCGGGGCAGGTCGTCGGCGAAGTCGAAACTCTTCGGCACCTTGTAGTGGGCGATGCGCTCGCGCAGGTAGTCGCGCAGCTCCGCGGCGAGTTCCGGGCCCGGTTCGACGCCCGGCGCCGGTTGGACGACCGCCTTGACCGATTCGCCCATCTCCTCGTCGGGCACGCCGATCACCGCCACGTCGAGCACCCGGGGGTGCAGGGCGAGCGCGTCCTCGACCTCCTGCGGGTAGATGTTCACGCCACCGGAGATGATCATGAAGGCCTTGCGGTCGGTGAGGAACAGATAGCCCTCCTCGTCCACGTAGCCGATATCGCCGGTGGTGGTCCAGGTCGGGTGTTCGGGGTGGACCGCCTCCGCCGTCTTGGCGGGGTCGTTGTGATAGGCGAAGGGGATCTGGTCGCGTTCGAAATAGACGGTGCCGATCTCACCGGTGGGCAGTTCCGCGCCGTCGTCGCCGCACACCCGGATCGTCCCCAGACCGGCCTTGCCGACCGATCCCGGCTTGCGCAACCACTGCTCGCTGTCGATGAAGGTGGCGCCGTTGGCCTCGGTCGAGGCGTAGTACTCGTGCAGGATCGGGCCCCACCAATCGATCATCGCCCGCTTCACGTCGACCGGACACGGTGCCGCCGCATGCACGGCGACCCGCAGGCTGGACATGTCGTAGCGGGCGCGGACCGCCTCGTCGAGCTTCAGCATCCGGACGAACATGGTCGGCACCCATTGGCTGTGCGTCACGCGGTAGCGCTCGATGGCGGCCAGCGCCTGCTCGGCGTCGAATTTCTCCATGATCACCAAAGTTCCGCCGAGCGCGTGGACCACGCCACCGAAGCGCAGCGGCGCGGCGTGATAGAGCGGGGCGGGGGAGAGGTAGACCGTCTCGGCGTCGAATCCGTAGAGCGGGCCGAAGATCGCGGTATAGGTGTCGCCGGGCGCATCGCCGACCTGCCGGTCCGGCAGGGGCTGTTTGATGCCCTTGGGCCGTCCGGTGGTACCCGAGGAATAGAGCATGTCCGCGCCGCGCGGCTGGTCCGGCAGGGGTTCGGGCGAGGCGGCCGCCCGGGCGTCCTCATAGGACTTGTACCCCTGCACCGGGCCGCCGAATGCGAGGCGGATGTCGACCGAGGGGGTCTGCGCCACGATCTGCTCGGCGGCGCCGGCGAGACCAGCCGACACGATCAGCGCCCTGGCTCCGCAGTCGTTGACGATGTAGCTGATCTCGCTCGGCGACAGATGCCGGTTGACGGCGGTGATGTAAAGCCCGGTTCGCAATGCCGCCCAGTAGACCTCGTAGACTTTCGGGTCGTTCCCGGACAGCAGCGCGACATGATCACCTTTGCGCAAACCCGCGTCGTACAGGTGGCGGGCCAGCCGGACCGAGTTCTCCTCGAGTTCTCGATAGGTCAGCACTTCACCGCTCTCGGCGCGGACAACAGCCGGTTTGTCAGGGAATCGGTCGACGTGTGCGCCGGGGTACATGCGGCTCCTCGGTGGAACGGAGCGGTCGGTGCCCGACCGCCCGGCCTGCGCGGGCTCCCCGGATCCTCGGCCGCGCCGGCATCCCTGGTGTCCCGCAGAGCGGTTGCTCTGCCACCGTACGATAGCTGAAAGTAAACGACGGTTCTGGTTTATTCGGCACAATATCAGGCGTGGACGCGATGACCGTCGACCGCTGGTTCCGCGACATCGGCGCGCCCGAGTCGTTGCGGAAGCTGACCCTGGACCAGCTCGTGATCGGCCTGCTGAACGAGAAGCCCGACAGGGTATCGGCTTTCACCTTCGCCCGAGCCCTGCACTTCATCGGACGAGGAAATTCATCAGCCGGGCGATCGAATCGCTGCACCAGCACTATCCGGAAGCGCGCACCGCGCGGGTTCTGCGAACCAAGGTGATTCACCAGCCGCAGGCCACATTCTCCGCTCATCCGGGATTCGAGTCGCTGCGGCCGAGTCAGGCGACGCCCATCCGCGGGCTCTTCCTCGCCGGTGACTGGACCCGGGCCGATCTGCCGTCCACCATGGAGTCCGCGGCGGAGAGCGCCCGCAGGGCCGTCGACGCCGTCCAGGATTATCTGGCTGTCCCGAAGTGACCGCCGCGCCCTGAGCGGCGCGGCGGTTTCACGCTTTTCGACGATGTCGTCCGGTTATTCCACCCGAAGTGGGCAATACGGTCCATGGAGAGGTGAGAATCATGAGCTTGTTCCGAAGTGCTGACAGATATCGACGGCGCCGCACCCGCAGGGGGGGTTACGGCCGGTGGCGCAGCGGTTACGGAAGCGGCTGGCGCGGCCGGTATGGCGGCCGCCGGCGGCGTGACAGCAGGGGTCCGCGCAGGCACGCGGGATCCGGGGGATTGGCGGGGGCTGCGAGATTCGGCTTCATCGCACGCGGAATCGCCTACATCGTCATCGGTATTCTCGCCTTCATGCTGGCGGTCGGCGCCGCACAACATGAGCCGACCGCGGGCGGGGCGCTCGCCGCGCTCGCCGGTAAACCGTTGGGATATCTCCTGCTGTGGATCCTTGCCCTCGGATTCGCCGCCCTGGCCGCGTGGCGGCTGGCGCAGGCTGCCGGCGCGCCCGCGGGGAGCCCGAGCGGACTTCGCCTGCGCGCGTTAGCAATTGGGCTGGCCTACGCCATAGCGTTCTTCGTCATCCTGCGGTTCGTTGTGGACGGCCGGATGCCGCAGCCCGGTGAGGCCGTCGCACGCGACGTGACCGCCCGGATCCTGGCCTGGGACGGTGGGCAAGTGGTCGTCCTGTTGATCGGCTTGGTCATCCTCGCCTTGGGCGTCCTGACCACCCTGCGCGGGCTTCGTCTGGCTTTCGTCGACGACCTGCGGATGGGCTGGATGACCCAGGCGTCCCGTGAAAGCGTGATCTGGCTGGGCCGGTTCGGTTATCTGGCGCGGGGATTGATCGTCATGGGGATCGGGCTCGCCGCGGTGGTAGCGGCCGCGAACTACGAGCCGGCGAACGTCAAAGGCGTGGATGCGGTACTGCACGATTTCGCCGGCAGTACCCTCGGTCCTTGGCTGCTCATCCTGGTATCCCTCGGCTTGATGGCGTTCGGGGTCCTGTCGTTCCTGCAAGCGAAATATCGGCGGACCTACGGAGGGGTTCCGGTGTGAATCGGGCGAAGGTAGGCGGCGTCGTCGCCTACCGCCGCTCGGCTTCGATCTTCGCGGCAAGGGCGGATCGCTCGGCCTGTTGCCGAGCGAAGAGTTCAGCGCTGAAGGCAGTCCACGCGTCTTCTTGCTCCGGAGTCGCTTGTGCCGCGTGCACTTCGCATTCGACATCGGGGTGGGCGTCGAGGAACCGGGCGAACAGCGAACCCATCTCCCGGCTGTGCCTGCGATTGAGCTCGATTCGTCGTGGATCCATGCGCGGCCGGTCGTCGCAGAGCGCCAACTGGTCGTACACGACCAAGGCGACGCGCGCGGGGTCATCCGGCGGGTGCACGCGCAAGGTGTGATGGGGGTTCGGCTGGTCATCGATGATCACCACGGTGTCGGTGCCGGACGGAAGGTCCGCGGGCCAATCGATCTCGTCGGTGGCCTGCTCGACGAGCAACCGGGCGAGCCTTCCGCGCAGGCCCGTCTGGTTGTAGCGCAGTGGCGTAGGACCCTGATCTTCGCTCAAGTGATGATCGCTCCCGATTCTGATCGCTGCCGGTCAGGGTAGGGGTCGGTGATCTCGCGCAGGCGATTCAGCGCTTGCCGCAGCTGCCGCATTCCCTTGGCGCCCAAATGCGCAGCCCATTCCTGCTCGACGCGTTCGGCCACCGAATTGGCGAAACTTGCCGCTTGCTCGCCGCGTTCGGTCAGGCACACGAGGCGGGCCCTGCGGTCGCTCGGATCGGGGACCCGCTCCACATAACCGGCACGTTCGACCTGGTCGACGAGGAAGCCGGCGGTCTGTTTCGTGATCTGCGCTCGTTCGGCCAGTTCGGTCAGGCGGGTGCCCGCGGCGTCGATCTGGGCGACTATCCTCGCCTGCGCGACGGTGATGTCGTCGAATCCCGAATCGGTCAGAGCTGTCAGCACCCGTTGCTCCATCGCCCGAAATGCGATCTGCATCAACAGGCCGACGTTGATCTCCTCCGCCATCCCACTCCTTGACGTTGGTACGAGACGCCGACAATATTAGTCAGATAGCCTGACCAATTATATCGGAGGTGCTCCATGCCCGCCCGATCGACAGTCCTCGACCGTGAGAGCAGCTGGAAGATCGTCGAGCAGCAGCGCCGCGCGATCGCGCGGATCTGGCGCCGTTGACCGAACGCCTCCTCAGCGCCTGACCCGGATCACCCGTCCACGATTCCGGTGCTCAGCCGAGATGGTCGGCGGCGGGTTCGGACCGGTCGACCGGCCCTTTGATCTCGACGATCGGCAGCCGTAGCGCGGCAGGCGCATCGGCCGGGACCACCGGATTGCGCGGCGGCACCGGGGCGATGCGCCGGTAAGGCGCGCCGAGCTGCGGGCGGGCATCCGGCTCACCCTTGTTCGGCCACAAAGCGGCGGCCCGTTCGGCCTGCGCGGTGATGGTGAGCGAAGGGTTCACACCGAGGTTGGCCGAGATGGTCGAGCCATCGATGACGTGCAGCCCCGGATACCCGTGCATCCGATGGTACGGATCCACGACGCCGGTTTCCGGGGAGTCGCCGATAACGCAGCCGCCGATGAAATGCCCGGTCATCGGGATGTCGAACAGGGCGCTCCAGCCGGCGCCCGCGATGCCGTCGATCTTGTCGGCGACCCGGTGGGCCACCTCGTGCCCGGCCGGTAGCCAGGTCGGATTCGGTTCGCCCACACCCTGTTTGGTGGTCATCTTACGACCGAACAGACCGCGTTTGGTGTAGGTGGTGATGGAGTTGTCGACCGATTGCATCACCAGCAGCCCGATCATCTGTTCCGACCAGCCGCGCGGGTTCTGCAGGTGCAGAGCATCGCGGCCGAGCTTGCGCATCGTCCGCGCCCACAGGCGCAGCTTCGGGGTGTGCCCGTCCGGGTCGATCATGGCGGTGCCGATCAGGCCGATGGCATTGCTGCCCTTGCCGTAGCGCACCGGCTCGATGTGGGTGTCGTCGTCCGGGTGGATCGAGGAGGTGATCGCCACCCCTTTGGTGAAGTCGGAGTCCTTGCGGCGGCTGCGCACCGAGAGCAGTTCCTCGGAATTGGTGCGCGAGAGCTCGCCCAGCCGCGGGGAGATGTCCGGCAGCGAACCACGGTCGCGCAGCCGGTGCAGCAGCTTCTGAGTGCCCAGGGCGGCTGCGGCGAAGACGACCTGCTCGGCGGTGAACTTGCGGCGAGCCTTACGGATCCAGCGTCCGGTGCGGACAGTGGCGATCTCGTAGCCGCCGCCGGGCAGCGGGCGCACATCGGTCACCGTGGTGAGCGCGTGTACCGTCGCCCCGGCCTGCTCGGCGAGATAGAGGTAGTTCTTGACCAAGGTGTTCTTGGCGTTGTGACGGCAGCCGGTCATGCACTCGCCGCAGTGCGTGCAGGTGCTGCGCGCGGGGCCGACGCCGCCGAAGTACGGGTCGGGCACATCCTGACCGGGCCGCACGCCGTTGCCGCCGAACAGGACGCCGACGGGCGTGCTGCGGTAGGTCGAGCCGACGCCCATCTCCTCGGCGATCTCGGCCAGCACGCGGTCCGACGGCGTTGTCGCCGGGTTGGCCGTGACGCCGAGCATCCGCTTGGCCTGGTCGTAGTGCGGAGCGAGCTCGTCCTTCCAGTCGGTGATGTGCGCCCACTGGCGGTCCTGATAGAACTTGTCCGGCGGCTCGTAGAGCGTGTTCGCGTAGACCAGCGAGCCACCGCCGACCCCCGCGCCCGCCATGATGAAGGTGTCCTTCAGCAGCGTCAGCCGCTGGATGCCGAAGCAGCCCAGTCCCGGGGCCCACAGGTACTTCTTCGCGTCCCACGAGGTTCCGGCGAACTCGTCGTCGGCGAAGCGCCTTCCCGCCTCGAGCACGCCGACCCGGTAACCCTTCTCGGTCAGTCGCAGTGCGGTCACGCTGCCGCCGAAGCCGGAACCGACGACCACCACGTCGTAGTCGAACGTCATCTGATCTCCACCAGTTGTCGAAGTTGTTGCCGCGGAGGAGGCGGGCCGGGTCAAGCGACTTTCCTCGCTTCGAAGTCCGCGGCGTCGAGCTTGCGAGTGCGCCACCGGTAGCTGGTGACGGTGCCCGGCCAGTTGTTGGTGATCCGCCCGGCCGCGTTGCGGTACCAGCTCGAGCAGAAGTTCCACGGCGTGCGGTCGAGACGCTGCTGCAGCAGGAGATCGAAGCGGGCCTCGACTTCGGGACGCACCTCGAGCACGTGCCCCGGGCGTTCGGCGAGACGCTGGACGGCCTGGCGGATGTAGCGGGCCTGCGATTCGATCATGTAGACGATCGAGCCGACACCGAGGTTGGTGTTCGGGCCGTAGATCAGGAACAAGTTCGGATAGCCGGGCATCGCGATGCCCTGATACGCCCGAGCGCCCTGCGACCACTCGTCGGCCAGCTTGCGACCGCCCCGGCCCGAGATCCGCATGGGCCAGAGGAATTCAGTGCCCTTGAACCCGGTGCCGTAGATGACGGCGTCCACCTCGTGCAGCGCACCGTCGGAGGTGCGCACGCCCTCCGCGGTGATCTCGGTGATCGCGGTGGTCTCCACCGTCACGTTGGACCGGGTGAGCGCGGGCAGGTAGTCGTTGGAGAACAGCGCTCGCTTGCAGCCGGCCGGATAATCCGGGGTCAGCTGGGCCCGCAGACCCGGGTCCGCCACCTGACGCCGCAGATGCCGCAGGCCGATCCGCGTCACCAGCTTGCGGATGACCGGCACGTCGACGATGCCCAGGGAGAGGAACTCGCAGAACAGCCAGAACGCGAAGCGCTCGGTGAGGCGGGTGACCGGTAGCAGCCGGAAGGCGCGATGATGCCACGCTTTGTACTCGACGTCCGGCTTCGGCATGATCCACGCCGCCGAGCGCTGGAACAGCGTCAGATGCGCTACCGAGGGCGCGATCGCGGGCACGAACTGCACCGCGCTGGCGCCCGTGCCGATCACCGCCACCCGCTTGCCGGTCAGGTCGGCCTCGTGATCCCATTCGGCGGAATGGAAGGCCGTGCCACGGAAGCTCTCCACACCGGGAATGTTCGGCAGCGCGGGCCGCGAGAGCTGCCCGACCGCGGAGATCAGCACGTCGCAGGTCAGTTGGTCGCCGTCGGCGGTGCGCACGGTCCACCGGCCCGTGGCGTCGTCGAACTCGGCCTCGGTGACCTCGCTGCGGAAGCGGATCTTGGGCAGCAGGTCGTGATCGTGGGCGATGCCGCGCAGGTAGGCGAGGATGTCGGGCTGCTGGGAGAATCGCTTCGGCCAGTCGATGCGCGGCGCGTAGGAATAGGAATACAGCGGCGAGGGGATGTCGCAGCCCGCGCCCGGGTAGGTGTTCTCTCGCCAGACGCCGCCGACGTCCTCGGCCCGCTCCAGAATCGTGAAATCGTGCAGGCCCGCACGCTGCAGTTCCATCGCCATGCCGAGCCCGCCGAATCCGGTGCCGATGATGACGATCGAAGGTGTGCTCATGGCGACAACGCTATGACCTCGACAAAGACCTATACCAAACACCTGAGGTCAGAAAATCCACACTTTCGGCCACATCGGCGGCTGATCCGGCCGACCTTTCCCTCGTGCAACCGCTGGTAGGCCAGCGGCTCCTCGTCCATGGTGAAGGTCTCGACGCGCAGCTGACCGCGCCCGCTCGGGCGAGCTCGAGCACTTCGCGCCGATGACCACCGCCGTGGAACCCGGCACAGTTTCGGCAGCGCTCTCCGGCCAGGACATCGCACCCGCCGCCGAGACCTTCAGCAGCACCTGCCCGGGACCGGGCTCCGGGTCGGGCACGGTGACCAGCTCGGGCGGACCCGATGGTCCGGTACTGCGGGGCCTTCATCGCGATACCTCCGTGGCCGTCACCTACAGGAAGGAACTGACGTTGTTCACTTGGTTCGATTGCGTGTAGCCGCTCTGCACGTACTCGCAGCTGAACCCGCCGGAACTGTCCCAGGTGATGGGCGTCGACTCGGTGCCGACGTTCGTTATCCAGAGGATGTAGATCTCGTGCCCGGCCTCGTATTCCGAGCTGGTCTGGCCGGGAGCGAGAATGAACAGCGATTTGGGCTTGTCCCATTCTTGCCGGTAGATCGAGACATGCATATCCGTGTCGTTGTACAGCTTGTACCAGCCGAGCGAGCTTCGTTCGGCAGGCGTCCCCTCGGTCAGCGATGGCAGAGGTACGTTCTTTCGCTTGGCGTCCATGCCGGTTCCGGTCATCGGTCGTCTCCCTTCGGATCGTGCACACGGAGTCCGAGAAATCGGCGCGAACGTCGGTGGATGGCAGTATTTCTCGCGCCGCTTCGCAGCATATGAATACGCGACGGGGGCTTCCCTCACCTTTTTCGGATGAAATAGCGCGCGATTCCGGATCGAGCGGCGGGAGACGACAGCGATCAGGTCACGGCTGATGGAATTCGCTCCGGCGTGGCGCCGATTCTGCTGTACTTGCTCCCGGCGATTCGCCTCGGACGACGACTACGAGATCAGCGCAGCGTCACCGGCGGTGTCGAGCTCGGTAGCGGTGCGCTCACACAGTGAGGACGAGACCATGGCTGAGAAGACTGCCACCACATATCAAATCATCAACTATGAAACCGGCCAAGCGCTCGCGGTCGACGGCAGCGCGGACAGTGTGACCATGCGACAGCGCGCCGCCGACGACGAGGCCCAACTGTGGACGTGCCCGGCCAATCCCGAAGAGGGCGACTTCGACATCGTCAACAAGAAAACCGGCGGGCACCTCGCGGCGAATCGTGCGAATGGGCGGTTGCTGTGCGCCGACGAGCATTGCGGCTGGGATATGCCCGAGTTCCCCGAGATATCCCCGATCGCCACCAGTGACGACGAATTCGTCATCGGCGTCATCCAGAACGATCAACCGCAGTTGCTGGTCAATCGAGAAAGCGAACGGGAGAAGTGGATATTCAGAAAAGTATGACCGGCGCGGTTTCGCCGCCCCGATCGCGGTTATTCCGTCGGGTTCCGGTGGTCGCGAACCGGGCGTAGCCGGGGGCGCTTGGCGGTGCGGCCGGCACCGGAGGACCGTCCGGTGACCCGGCGTCGTAGCCATGGGCCGAGAAAGGTTGCCGCCCAGCGCAGTTCGTGCGCGGCCACGGAGGCCGGGCCTCGTGCCGCCAGCGATGGCCGCACGGGGCTGGTCCAGCCGTCGTCGGCGCCGGGCAGCCGCAGCGCGTGCGCCAGAGCGTCGGCAATGCGCTGATGCCCGAGCGGACTGGCGTGCAGCCGATCGGGGCTCCAGAGACGGGGATCGGTGACCACGGCGTGCCGCGCCGTTTCGGCGACGACGACGCCGTGGCTCGCGGCCGAGTCGCGGATGCGCAGGTTGAGCGCGGTGACGCGGGTGCTGAGCGGCCGGGCGAGGGGGGTGATGCGCGCGATGTCGGGGAAGGTCACCGTGGCCACGACCGCGCCCTGCGCGGTGAGCGCGGCGAACATGGTGTCCAGGTGGCCTGCGACCTCGTCGGCGTCGAATCCCGGTCGCAGGAGGTCGTTGACCCCGGCGATGACGGTGGCGAGGTCCGGTCGCAGCGCGAGTGCGGCATCGAGTTGTTCGGCGTGCACCTGCCGGGCGAGTTTGCCGCGGACCGCGAGATTGGCGTAGTGCAGATCGGGATTGTCCTGGGCGAGCCGTTCGGCGAGGCGGTCGGCCAAGCCGCGCACTCCGATCCGGTCGTCGCCGTCGCCGACGCCTTCGGTCTGGCTGTCGCCGAGAGCGACATACCGCGAGTAACCGCCGCGGGTCGCAGGTGTGCGAGCGTCGGCACGCTGCAACGCCGCGGCGGTCGGCTCGGCACTGCCCGCGCCGACCACCACGGCGTCGTAGTCGCTCATGCTCCGCTCGCCTCACCCTCGAGCTGGGCGGTGGCTTCGGCCTTGATGCGCTCGAACTGCTCGCCCATCCGCGCCGCCAGGGCCTGTGCGGCCGAGAGTGGGCGCACCATGACGGTGAAGTCGTCGATCTTGCCGTCATCGTCGAAATGCAGGAAGTCGCAGCCGGTCAGCTGCTTGCCGTCGACGGTGGCCTCGAAGACGAACGCGTGATCGCGGCCGTCGGCATCGGCGATCTCGCGCACGTAGCGGAAGTCTTCGAAGACCCGGATCACCGCGCGCAGGATCGCGGCGGTGATGGCCTTGCCCGGGTAGGGCTTGAACGCGACAGGACTGGTGAACACGACGTCGTCGGCCAGTAGTGCCTCGATGGCGGCCTCGTCGCGGGCCTCCACGGCTGCCCGGAAGGGATGCATGTGCACCTCGCATACTCAAGAAGTTGAATAGGTCAACTGAACAGTAGTTGCGGTTCATGCGCGATGTCTAGGGCTCATAGGACAACTAATTGAATATTCACCTGCGGTGCTAACCTGGGTGGATGGCGCTACGTAACGCGGTGTTGGCCGCCCTGTTGGAAGGCGAGGCGTCCGGCTACGACCTGGCCAAGGGGTTCGACGCTTCGGTGGCGAACTTCTGGATGGCCACGCCCCAACAGCTGTACAAGGAACTGGAACGCATGGCGGCCGACGGTCTCATCGAGACCCGGATCGTTCACCAGGAGCGCCGCCCCAACAAGCGCCTGCACGCCATCACCCCTGCCGGACGGGCGGCGCTGCACGAGTTCGCCGCAGAGCCCGCCAAACCCACCGCCATCCGCGACGAGATGATGGTGAAGGTCCAGGGCATGGACGTCGAGGACGCCGCGGCGGTGCGCGCCACGGTGGCCGAGCGCCTGGACTGGTCGAAGGCGAAACTGGCGCGATACGAACGGCTGCGCATCCGGCTGCTGAACGGCCGCAGCGAACAGGCGTATCTCGCCGAGGCCGAACGAGTCGGCCCGTATCTCACCCTGCTGCGTGGCATCTCCTTCGAACAAGAGAACGTCCGCTGGGCGGAGTTCGCCCTGTTGGTGATCGACCGGCGGATGGCCGCGCACGCGTAGCGATCCGCGACGACGTGCGGACCCGGAGCGGCTCAGCGGGTGGCGGCGAGTGCCGCGAGGGTCTCCGCGGAGGTATGCACGGGCTCCCAGCCGAGCTGCCGCTTCGCGCGGCTGGTGTCCATGACCACGGGAGTGCGGACGATGTGCAGCCATTCGAGCGTGGCGGGCATGAACGGGAGGCGGGCGAGGGCGGCGGACGCGGCGGTGGCGGTGACCGCGGGAACGCGCACCGGCCTGCCGCCCAGCGCGGCGACCACCTCGGACAGGGTGAGGGTGCCGTCGCCCGCGATGTTGTAGGCGCCGGGTGGCGCCTGCGCGGTGGCGGCCAGCGCGATGGCGGCGGCCACGTCGTCGTGGTGGACGAGTTGCAGTGGGTGGCCCGGGTCGGGAATCACCGGTTTGAACAACGGGTTCGAGCGGGCAAGAGCGCGCAGCGGGCCGGGAAGCTTCTCCCATGGCAGGTCGTGCAGAGCCGGCGCTTTCGGGCCGGCCACGATGCACGGGCGCAGCACGAACACCTCGAGACCGGAGCCGGCGGTGATCTCGGCGAGCGCCGCCTCGCACGCGGCCTTCTGCTCGGAGTAGTAGTGCTCGGGCGAGCCATCGGGCGGAACGTCTTCGGTGATGGGGGAGGGATTGCGCGGGTGGTAGCCGTAGGCGGCGACCGAGGACGTGTAGACCAGGCGGCGGACCCGCTCGGCGGCCACCGTCGCCTCGAAGACATTGCGGGTGCCCGCGAGATTCACCCGCGCGCTCTCCTCCCGCGAGCCCATGATCACGAACGCCAGATGGATCACCACGTCGGCATCCGCGACCAAGGCATCGACGGCGGCGCGGTCGAGGATGTCGCCGCGACGGTACTCGGCCTTGGTCCAGCCGTGTGCGGCAGGGTCGAACGGCCGGCGGGCCATTCCGAGGATCCGGTCCACCGCCGGGTCGTGTTCGAGTGCGGAGACGGCGGAGATGCCGATCTCGCCGGTCGGCCCGGTGACGGCGACAGTGATACCCATGCGGCCAGGATTCCCCGGCCGCCGTGGGTGAAACCGTGCTCAGTCGGGTGGTTCGACGGTGCCCGCCTCTTCGTTCACGTCCTCGTCCTCGGGGGTTTCGCGGGTCTGGAGGTCCATGTCGGCAGGGTGGGAAGTGTCGGTCTGGTCGCCCAGTTCGGGTGCGTTCTCGTTTCCGGGTTCGGTCACGCCCGTGGGCTACCCATCGGCGTGGACTTCACGCGGAGTGCGCGCGCAGATCCGTTGGGTGCCGTTCGAGGCGCGGGTCCGGTGCCGTCGGGAGTCACGCTCGGTGTTCCCGGTCGCGTTGCCACTGCTCGATCGCCTGGCCGATGTCGGTGGTGGCGGGCTCGTGGTAGAGCCACTCCCGCGCGAGTCGATGCCAGTTGTTGGTGACGTGGAGCTGGCCGAGGGCGGCGAAGGTGAACAGGTCCGCGCGGCGGGAGAAGACGTGCTCGGCCGGGAGTAATTGGTGGCGCATACCTTTGAACTCGGCGGCTCGCGGGTCGATGGCGAGGATGACCGCGCCGGTGGCGACCTCGGGTGTGATTGTGATCGGTTCGTCGAGCAGATGCCATCCCGCGGCGGCCCACACATAATCGAGGCATTCTTGTGTGGTGACGCCCGCGTCCGGGTCGATGATGCCGCGTCCGACCCAGGCGTCGTACAGGTCTCGTGCGCGGTGTTCACCGGCGGCCCGCAGACACGCGCGCTCGAAGTCCACGTGCACGGGGTCCATGTGGTCGTAGAGCCCGAAATCGACGAACGCCAGCCGGCCGTCGGCGGCGAGCAGGATGTTGCCCGGATGCGGGTCGCCGCAGAACTCGTTGTCGCTGAACAGCGCACTGATGTAGAAGCGGTAGATCAACTCGCCGAAGCGGTCTCGATCGGCGGCGGGCAATGCTCGAATCCGCTGGAAATCACCGCCCTCGACGTACTCGGAGACGAGAACGCTTCGCGTGCAGTGCTCTTCGATGCTGTCGGGGACGGTGATGAAGGGGTGGTCGCGGTAGCGCATCGCTACCCGGTGCTGGGTCCGGGCTTCGCGCGGGTAGTCGAGTTCGTTGCCGATGTTGCGGGCGATCTCGTCCAGCACGGCGGTGTCGGCCGCGCTCGGCAGGACGGTTTTCCACAGCTTGCTGAGCACTTCCAGATTGCGCATGTCCGCGTGGATCGCCGCGTCCACCCCCGGGTATTGCACCTTGACCGCCACGGTGCGTCCGTCGCGTAACCGGGCCCGATACACCTGCCCGATCGACGCCGCGGCGATCGGTGTTTCGTCGAAGTCGGCGAACACGCGCGCCAATGGCCCGAGCTCGTCCTCGATCACCTGCCTCATCGCGGCGAACGGCGCGACCGGCGCGCGATCCCGCAGTTCGGCCAGCTTGGTGCGAAACAGTTCACGGTGCGATTCGGGCACGAGGTCGACCTCGAGAACCGACAGCATCTGCCCCAGCTTCATCGCCGCGCCCTTCATGGCGCCGAGCACCGTGACGAGTTGCTGCGCCGTCTGCAACGTCGAGCGCTCGGCGAGAACCCGCCGGGCTTCCTCGGTTCTGCCGATCATCGACAGCCGGGTCCCGACCCCGCGTACCGCCTGGCCGGCGGCCAGGCCGCCGAGGCGGCCACTTCTCGCCAGGCGACCTTTGGGTACCCGTCCGGCCACCGCATGCACCTCCATGAGCATTCGTGCCGCCCCGATGCCGCACGTCCGTATTCTTCGTAGCCCGACCGCCGTCTGTCGACCGGTGGGGCGCTTCTTCAGGCCGGGCGGCGGCTGCCGGCCGGTACCTCGCTCGGAAGGTCGCCGACGGCCGAGGCGATGAGCGCCGACCGCAGATACCACAGGCCTCTGCCGTCGGCGGGGTCGAAGCCGGTGAGCTGCGCGATGCGCCGCAGCCGGTAATCGACGGTGTTCGGATGAACATGCAGTAGCCGCGCGGTGCGCAAGCGGTGCATACCCGTGTCGAGATGAGTCCGCAGGGTCTCCAACAGCTCCGGATGGTCCATCAGTGGGGCGAGGTGTGTGCGGAGCTGGTCTCGACCGACTCCGGGGCGGGTCAGTTGATAGTGCAGCGCCAGCTCGGGGAACCTGTACAGCCCTGGTCCACGTTCCAGTTGTTGCGCTGTGTCCAGCAGTTCGTGCGCTTGGACAGCCGCGGCGGAGACCTCGTCGGGACCGGCGCACACGACGCCTGCGGTGACCGGCACTTGCGCGGCGCCGGAAAGTGTCGCGACGACCTTGTCGAGGTCTATGTCGTCGCCGGGATCTCCGGGCCGGGTACAGGGAATGAGGATGGTTCCCCCGTCGACCGACAGCAGCGACAGTGCTCGGTCGTCGAACAGGCCCGCGAGGGCGGCCTGGAGGCGGCGGAGCTTGCGCCGCGCGACGACCTGGCTGTCGAGCCGGGGGTGGGTTTCGTCGGGGTGTGCGGGCACGGCGAGGGCGAGCACGAAATATTGGTCGGCAAGAGGTATTCCGCATTCGCGGGCCATCGCGGATGTCGCGTGCCCGCCCAGCAGCGCTGAGGTCAGGGTATGCACCGCGGTGTGGTGTTCGGCGGCGATGGCCTTGTATTCGCGGACGTAGGCTTTGCTGACCGTCGAGGTCAGCAGATTCAACAGCTCCACAACGGCCGCGGTGCCGGTGGCGATGTCGATGCGATGCGTGGATCCGCGGTCGCCGAACAGCAAGCCGAGCCCGAACTTGAACCCCACGTGAACCGCGTGCAGGACGGCGTCGACCGGGATCCCCTCGCGCGCCCATCCCGCTGCCGCGACCTGCAAACCGTCGATGCGGTCCGGCACCGCCTGCCCGTCCAATCGCTGGATGGCCCACCGCATGCACGCACGGACCACCTCGGCGACGTCGGCGCCGACCGCGCCACCCGGCAGCGTGCGGCAGGGCGCCGCCGTATCCGCGACGTGTGCGACCACTTCGCGCGCGAGTCTGTGCACATCGTGCAGCGGCCGGATGACCGGCTGCCCCTCCGGATCGACCGCAGGATGAGCGATGTCTTCGATCATCACGTGTGACCTCCTCGCCACCGCGCATCCGCGGCCACGTCCAAGCTCGAACCGCCCGGGGAAGCAACCGTGCGGCGCCTCGGCGTTACCGGTTGTTCACCCTGTCCTCAACGGTAATCCGAGTCCTAGATCAGCTACTACTCCGCTTTCGGCCGGTCGGCCGAGGACCACGAAAACAGCTGATAAGCAGGAGGAATAGAGACCGCGGCCGTAGCCTGGGGGAGTGTTCCGGAGCCAGAACCTGGTGATCCGCTCACTTTCCGCGTCCCGCACGTGGACAGTCGTCCGATCGCTGGGGGAAGTGCCTGCCCGGTGCTGTCCGATCGGTAGGCGGCCACGCGCTGCACCCACGACGGCAGACGGAATCGTCACCGTGCCGAAGGACGCCGCGTCGATCAGACGGCGGCGGCCTCGGCTTCGGCCTCCATCCACGCGCCGATCATCCGCCCGGTCATATCGATTGCCTCCGCGCGGGCCCGGCTGTCCACATCCAGAGCCGACGCGCGCAGGACTGCCGCGAATCCGGTGTTGATCATGACGAAGGTCATCACGTCGTACTCGTGATCGTCTCCAGGGCCGAGGATCTGGATCAACATCACCTTGACCAGCAGACGCAGTCGTGGCTCGAATTCCGGGATACCACTGCTGTAGAACTGCACTCCGCCGACCAGCGCGCGAACCAACTGCGCGTTCGCGACCAGTTCGGCGGTGATCACCTGGAGGACATCGCTGACGACCTGCGGGATCGATTTCTCCGACAGATTGAAAACCTGCTGCGTGAAGCGCCGCTCGATGGTCTCGAGCAGCCGCTCGAGCAACTCCTCGACCAGGACGGCGCGATCGGCGAAGTAGCGGTAGACCGTTCCGATGCTGACACCGGCCTCCACCGCGATCCGGTTGGTCGAGGTGTTGGCGATACCGCGCTCACCGAACAGCCGCGCGGCCGTATCGAGGATGTGCTCCCTGGTCGCCTTCGCACGCTCCTGCGTCGGACGACGGCGCTGACCGACAGCCTTAGGCGGCATCACGCCCTCCTGCTGATCATGGAAAATGAGCAACGCTCATGTTACTGAGCGTCAGCGCTGCCGTCGGCGTAACGACGAGGTGGATTCCCGAGCTCCGCGATGCCGCGCGGAATTCGATGGAGCCGTGTCGCGACCCCGGCTGGGCGAAGCGCAAAGCGCAGGGTCGCAACGATATCGGCGGCAGGTCACAGATATGGCCGGGTGATCATCTCGATCCCGTGCCCGGCCGGGTCGCGGAAGTAGACCCCGCGTCCGCCGTGTTCGGTGTTGGTGGTGCCCGGCCGCTGGAAGAACGGGTCGGCCGCGTGCTCGATACCCCGCTCACGCAGCTTTCCGTAGGCTCGTTCGAACAGCTCGTCGTCGACGAGGAAGGCGTAGTGCTGCATCTGGATGTCCTCGACCGGTGGTTCGGCGAACTGCAGCAGCACACCGTCCTCGCAGAGCAGGTTGGTGAACACTCCCCACGAAGGGGCTTCGGCGAACTCGAAGATATCGCGGAAGAAGGCCGCGGACTCGTGGCGATCCTTGGCCGCGATGATGGTGTGGTTGAAGCGTGCGGGCATGATTTCTCCTGTCGTGATCGATCTGTGCAGCGTGTGATCATCACGACGGAGGTGGGGCCCGCGCACCGGCGCGAGGTCCTCGATCGAATGGCTGGTTCGGGCCGCGGCAGGCCCGAACGGCGCTCAGAAGAGCACCGGGTAACCAATCCGTGTGTGGCGCAAGGCCCTCCCGGTAGTCATCGCCGCACAGCGTAGCCCATCGGGCGAAGCCGGCCAAGCCTCCGTGACTCGGGTGTGCCCACCGTGCGACGGTTCTGGATCTGATTCATTCGGCCGTCGTCAGCAGTGGCGCGAGTCGGCGCAGCGAACCGAGGTAGTCCTCGCCCAGAGCTTGCAGCGCGACGTGGTCGGCACCCGCCTTCAGGTGCTCGACTACTTGCCGGGCGACCTCGACGGGCGTGCCGTGCACCGCGAGCACATCGATGAGACGGTCGCTGCCCGGCTTGGTCACGTCCTCCTCGGAGAAGCCGAGACGCCGCAGGTTCGAGACGTAGTTGCGCAGCCCGAGATACATATCGACCATCTGCCTGCCGACCTCGCGTGCCCGCTGGGGGTCGTCGTCGAGCACGAGTTTCTGCTCCGCGACCAGCAGGGCGGAGCCGAGGATCTTGCGTGCCTGCGCGGTGTGTTCCGGCGGGGCCAGATACGGCAGCGCGCCCGCGGTGCGCGTGCGCGACAGTTCGAGCACCTTGGGCCCGAGCGCGGCCAGCGCTATCCGGTTCTTCGGTACACCGGCCGTGTCGAGCTCGTCGAGGTAATGCACCAGCGCGTCGTACGGTTTCTGGTACGGCTTGTTGGCTTCTGGGTGGCCCGCGCCGATACCGAGCAGGAAACGACCGGGGAAGCGCTGTTCGATCCGGTGGAATGATTCGGCGACGGTGTTCGCAGGGGCGGTCCAGATGTTCACGATGCTGGTGGCGACGATCAGCGTCCGCGTCGCCTCGAGCAACGATTCGACCACCGGCAGGTCAGCGGGCGGTGACCCGCCGAGCCACAACGCGCTGTAGCCGAGCTTCTCCAGTTCGGCGGCGTCCTCGGGAGCGAACCCCTTGTATCCGCGCCATGCTCCGAACCGTCCGAGACCGTCGATCGTCATGAATGTCCCAACCTTTCTGTGAGGTTGCCTGTTCCGGATACCGTTCTCGATTCGACCAAGCCGGTGCCGGTGGACCGCAGCGCCGGCAGTCCGCGCCAGTCGGACCATTGGCACATCAATCCGCGAGTAGCGAACCCGCCAGGGTGGTGACGCCGTCACCGCAATCCCGTTACGCTCTGTCCTGACATGCGGCGACGTGTTGTGAAGCCGCGGGTGAGAAGCAGGTCAGGTGTTACCGACAGGCCGCTGACCAGGCCTTTTCCGGGCGGCCGGACGGAGGGATCGACACCCCGCCCGGACCGCATAGGAGTTCTACCAGCTTCCGGCCGGCGAATCGGGGATTTCCGGGTGTCTCACTAGAATGGGGCGACCGTATTCGTCCGCTTCCGGGAGCCAGCCGTGACCATCCAGCCCGTTCGCCTGTTCGGCGATCCCATTCTGCGTGCCCGCGCCGCGGAGGTCACCGCGTTCGACCGCGATCTGCGGCAGCTGGTGACCGACCTGACCGAGACCATGCACGACGACGGCGGGGTCGGGATGGCCGCGCCGCAGATCGGGGTCGGGCTGCGCGTGTTCGTCTACGACACCGGCGACGCTTCGGGGCATCTGGTGAACCCGCAGTGGGAGGTCGTCGGCGACGAAGAGCAGGTCGGGCCGGAAGGCTGCCTGTCGATCCCCGCCGTGCGCTACGACACGCGCCGGACCTTGCGTGTGCGAGCGTCCGGTGTGGACGTCGACGGCGCGCCCGTCGCCTTCGAGGCGGAAGGCCTGCTCGCGCGATGCGTGCAGCACGAGACCGATCATCTCGACGGGGTGCTGTTCATCGACCGTCTCGACCCGGCCCAGCGCAAGGAGGCGATGCGGGTGATCCGCGAATCCGATTGGTTCACAGCGGGATTGACCGTGCGTCCCGCGCGCTCGATGAGCGGCTCCGGCCGGCCCAACCCGTTCGGGGCCGGCCGCTGATGCGCGTCGTCTTCGCGGGTACCCCGGAACCGGCGGTCCCGTCGCTGCGGCGTCTGCTGGAATCGGCGCGTCACGAGGTGATCGCCGTGGTGACGCGGCCGGACGCGGTCGCAGGGCGCGGCCGGAAGGTGACCAGGTCGCCGGTCGGTCAGCTGGCCGACCGACACGGCATCCCGGTGCTCACTCCCCGTCGTCCGTCGGAGCCGGAATTCCTGGCGCAGCTCACCGACTTGGCGCCGGACTGCTGCCCTGTCGTCGCCTACGGCGCGCTGCTGCCCGAGCCGGTGCTCGACATCCCGCGCTTCGGCTGGATCAACCTGCACTTCTCGCTGCTGCCCGCTTGGCGGGGCGCGGCGCCGGTACAGGCGGCGATCGACGCGGGCGACGAGATCACCGGCGCCTCCACCTTCCAGATCGAGGCCGGGTTGGACACCGGCCCGGTTTTCGGCATGGTGACCGAGAAGATCGCCGTCACCGATACCGCGGGCGCCCTGCTGCAGCGATTGGCCGACAGCGGCTCCCGCCTGCTGGAAGCGACGCTCGACGGAGTGGAGGACGGGACCTTGCAGCCCGTCCCGCAGTCCACCGACGGCGTCTCGTACGCGCCCAAGGTCGGTGTCGAGGCCGGGCATGTGCGCTGGGACCAACCCGCCCTGGCCATCAGCAGGCGGATTCGCGCGGTCACCCCGGCTCCCGGCGCCTGGACCGAGGTGGGCGGCACGCGGCTGAAGCTGGGACCGGTCGAGCTGGTCGAGGAGGAGTTGCCCGAACGCGTCATCGAGGTGCGCAAGTCCGGCGTGTTCGTCGGCACCGCCACCACCGCGGTGCGGCTGGATCAGGTGCAGCCGCAGGGCAAGCGCATGATGGCCGCGCTCGACTGGGCGCGCGGGGCCCGCCTGCAGCCCGGCGCGGTGGTCGAATGACGCCGCGCGGCAATCGACCCGGTGACGACAACGCCCGCGACCGGCGGCGCGACGACCGTGAGTCCGCGCCGAACCGTTCCGGCGAGGCCGGTCGGCCTGGTGCGCAGGGTGGCCCGCGGCAGGACCGCGCCGGCGCGGGACGGTCACGAGCGGCCGATCCGCGGGCAGGCAGCGGGCGAGCCGAGGCGCGCGGTCGCGATCGCGACGAAGGGCGCGGCGCCGCGGGACAACGCGCGGCGACGGGCCGGTCGGATCGTTTCGCCGCCGGGCGTCCGTCCGCGGGGTCCAAAGCCGCCGCGGGCAGGCGACCGCATCGTAAAGAGCCCGCCGATCCGCCGCGGACGGCCGCGAGGGATGTACTGCGAGCGGTCCGGGAGCGCGACGCCTACGCCAACCTCGTGCTGCCCCCGCTGTTGCGGGACCTGGGGTTGTCGGGCCGGGACGCGGCGTTGGCGACCGAACTCGCCTACGGCGCGTGCCGGTCGCTGGGCCTGCTCGACGCGGTGATCGCCGCGGGGGCGGGCCGGCCGATCGAGGAGATCGACGGACCGCTGCTGGACGTGCTCCGGCTCGGCGTCTACCAGCTGCTGCGCACCAGGATCGGCGCGCACGCAGCGGTGGACACCTCGGTGGCATTGGCGCGCTCCGAATTCGGCGCGGGCAAGGCGGGATTCGTCAACGCCGTGCTCCGGCGGGCGGGGGAGAAGACCCCTGAACAGTGGGTGGAGGCGCTCGCGCCCGCCGATCCGGTCGGCAGGCTGGCGTTCGAGTACGCGCACCCGGCCTGGATCGCGCAGGCGTTCGCCGACGCGCTGGGAGCGCGCGCGGGGGAGTTGCGCGAGGTGCTCGCCGCCGACGACGCTCGGCCACTGGTGCATCTCGTGGCCCGCCCGGGCGACATCACCGCGGAGGAACTCGCGCTGGTGACCGGCGGCGAGGAGGGCCGCTGGTCGCCGTACGCGGTCTACCTGGACGGCGGTGACCCGGGCAAACTCGAGCCGGTGCGCGAGGGCATGGCGGCCGTACAGGACGAAGGCAGCCAGCTGGTGGCGCTGGCGCTGACCAGGGCCGAACTCGGCGGACCGGACACCGGTCGCTGGCTGGACCTGTGCGCAGGACCGGGCGGCAAGGCCGCGCTACTCGGTGCGATCGCCGCGATCGACGGCTTCCGGGTGGACGCGGTCGAGCCCGCCGCGCACCGTGCCGAACTGGTGCGCAAGGCCGTGCGCGACCTGCCGGTGGACATCCACGTCGTCGACGGCCGCGCCAGCGGACTGACCCCGGGTTATGACCGCATCCTGGTGGACGCCCCGTGCACCGGGCTCGGCGCGCTGCGCCGCAGGCCGGAGGCGCGCTGGCGGCGCACCCCCGCGGACGTCCGCGAACTGGTCGTCCTGCAGCGCGAATTACTCTCCGCCGCATGGGATTTGCTGCGCCCGGGTGGTGTCGTGGTGTATTCGACGTGCTCGCCGCATCTGCCGGAGACGGTGTCGATCGTGGCCGACGCGGTGCGCCGCCTCGGCGCCGAGCAACTCGACACCCGCGAGCTGCTGCCCGGGGTCACCGATGTCGGGGACGGACCGGGGGCGCAGCTGTGGCCACACCGGCACGGCACCGACGCCATGTTCCTGGCCGCGCTGCGCAAGCCGCGCTGAAGCGGCGTTCCATTCGTCCAAGCCGGACGTGTGGCCTTGGCGCACACTCGGCGCATGACGATGACCTGGCAAGACGTGGTCAGGATGGCGACCGGGCTCCCGGAGGTGGAGGAGTCCACCTGGTGGCGCAGCCCGGCGCTGAAGGCCGGAGGCAAAGGGTTCGCCCGACTGTGCAGCGACGCCGTCGGCGGTCTCGTTCTGGCGTGGTGGCGCACCGCTCCGGCGAAGGTGCGCGAGCTCCGCGAGCGCGAGAGCCGCTGAACGCGCTCATTCCCGGCTGGACTGTTCCCGCAGACGGGCAAGGGTTTTCGCCAGGATGCGCGACACGTGCATCTGGGAGATGCCCATCTGCTGCGCGATCTGGGTCTGGGTCATCGATTCGAAGAACCGCATCGTCAGGATGCGCCGTTCCCGCTCGGGCAGCCCGGCCAGCAGCGGCCGGATCGCGACGTACTCCTCGACCCGATCGAACTGGGACTCCTCCTCGCCGAGAGTGTCCAGCAGCGAGGCGTCGGTGTCACGGCCGAGGGTGGCCGCGTCGATCGAGCTCGGCTGGTAGGCGTTGCCCGCGATGACCGCCTGGGTCACCTCGTCCGGATCGACGTCCAGCTCCGCGGCGATCTCCTTCGCCGTCGGGGAGCGGCCGAGGGTCTGGGAGAGACTGTCGATCGCCGCGCCGATGCGTAGATGAGTCTCCTTGACCCGTCTCGGCACTCGCATCGCCCAGGTGTTGTCGCGGAAATACCGGCGGACCTCGCCCATGATGGTCGGCACCGCGAACGACAGGAAATTCGAGCCGCGCTCCACGTCGAAACGATCCACCGCGTGCACCAAGCCGACCCGCGCCACCTGGGTCAGATCATCGAACGGCTCACCGCGCCCACTGAACTTGCGGGCGATGTGGTCGGCGAGCGGAATGCAGCGGCTGATCAGCTCCGCGCGGAGCGCGGCGTGCCGCGCCGTCCCGTTCTCGCTGGCCGCGAGCTGCTCGAAGAGCAATCCGACGTCGTCGTAGCCGGGGACCGTTCCCGCCGCTTCCAGGGTTTCCTCGGCGTCGACGGCGTCGACGGCGTCCTCGGTGTCCTCTGTGGTCAGCGTGTCTGCGTCCTCGTCGCGCTGTGCATCGAACACGGTTTCCTCGTCCGCCACTACGCCTTCCCCCGGACCCGACGGAACTCGACCGTTGTCGGATATCCGGAGATCGCCGCGTCGTACGAATCCTGGGTAGCGTCCACAGCGTCGGTGAGGGTACGGAGCACATGCCAGCCGAAGCTGCGCTGGTCGGGCAGTCCCGGCTTCTCCGCGATGCCCTCGACCCGGACGAGCAACTCGGTGTCACCGACGGTGAACCGGCAGTTCAGGCTCGTTTCCGGGGCGGCGACCGCGATCAGCGTCGAGCAGACCTCGTCGACGGCCAGCCGGATGTCGGCCACCTCGTCCAGCGTGAATTCGCTGAGTAGGACGAGGGTTTCGGCGAGCCCACGCACGATGGGCAGTTGTGTCACCGACGCCGCCACCCGAATCTCCACCGGGGTGCTGTAGAGCCCCTGTTCCGCCGAAATATTGATCACCCTATGCAGGCTACCCACTCCCGCGCTGGGCAACCCCGGCGACCGTTAGACTCCGGCGTTGTGTCCAACCCGACTTACCCGCGTCCGGCCGTTCCGATGATCGCCCCGTCCATTTTGTCCGCCGACTTCGCGCATCTCGCGGACGAAGCGAAGGCCGTCGCAGGCGCCGACTGGCTGCACGTGGATGTGATGGACGCGCACTTCGTGCCGAATCTCACCCTCGGCCTTCCGGTGGTGGAGAGCCTGCTGAAGGCGACCGAGATCCCGCTGGACTGCCACCTGATGATCGAGGATCCGGGCCGCTGGGCGCCGCCGTACGCCGAGGCGGGCGCGCACAACGTGACCTTCCATGCGGAGGCGACCGACGATCCGATCGCGGTGGCGCGCGACATCCGCGCCGCGGGCGCCAAAGCGGGGCTCTCGGTGAAGCCCGGCACACCGATCGAGCCGTACCTGGAGATCCTGCGCGATTTCGACACCTTGCTGGTGATGAGCGTGGAACCGGGCTTCGGCGGGCAGTCGTTCATCCCGGAGGTGTTGCAGAAGGCGCGCATCGTGCGGAACCTGGTCGACTCCGGCGAGCTGCGGCTGCTGGTGGAGATCGATGGCGGCATCAACGCCGACACCATCGAGGCGGCCGCGGAGGCGGGAGTGGACTGCTTCGTCGCCGGTTCCGCGGTGTACAGCACCGCCGACCCCGGGGCCACCGTGCAGAAGCTGCGCGATCAGGCGGCCTCGGCGTGGGCGCGCTGATCGGGTCTATCCGGCCCGCGTCCGTCGTGCGGCGACCGCGCGGATCGTCTCGATCATCGCGCTGATCGACGGGCGGCGCGACCCGGCCTCGGGCGACCGGATCCACACGCGGTAGCCGGTGCGCTCGTCCTCCGGTGAGGGCAGCACGACCTGGCTGCCCGCGCAGGCCACCGCCGCGTACAGGCGGAACAGTTCGGCCGAGACCGCGGGGCTGATCGCGTCGGGCCCGGCGGGTCCGGTGAGGAAGGTCCAGTGCCTGGCCCGCGGATGGTCGACGACCGGGCCCGCGATTCCGTCCTGGACGAGTTGTCGCAGTACCTGCTCGCCGAGTTCGGCGGGCATGGTGACGGCACCGTAGTCGACGCCAATGTGCAGGAGAATGCGATGCGAACCGGGATCCATCGATGCGGGCAACTGGAATTCGCGCCGATACCGTGAGCAGCGAACTTCCGGCGTCGAATCGAGAAATGTGGTCACACCGCGCCCCCGGCTGTGTCCGACCCAATTTGTTCCACTGTGTTCTCCGGCTTTCTCGAGGAGTGGACATCGTGCGACAGGCTTCCCGGTCGTCCGCCGTATGACCTGGTAGAGCACCCCATCGAACTGCTTGGGCGGAATAGTTGAACGCGAGAAGTCGGCCGCGTAACGATATCGCTTCCGCTCTCGTCGGAGCGCGGAATCTGCGTTATAAGCGTGTTTCTTTCGGGTATCGAGTAAGGATCGGCAAACTCCCCCTGGGGTAAATAAATACGCGCGGTATGTCTGTTACCGCCGAATAGTCATCGGATCCCGTGCGCCACGGTGTTTCGCGGCCTATGTGGACATATTTCTTTCCATATTCGATGGGACCGGCCGGTTCCGCGCGCCTCGGCCCGCCCCCCGGTCTGCTTACGGTGCGATCAGCGGTACGCCGTTCCGCTCCGGAGCGCCGCTGTCTCCGGCCGCCCCCGCGTCATTAGGCTGAGTGGGCGCGGGAATATCGGCCGGGCCCCGCGCTGTTCCGCAACCGGACGACAACGACGCGACAGGGAGTCAGGGCACATGTTCACAGGCATCGTCGAGGAACTCGGCGAGATCGTCGCCAGCGAGCAGCTGACCGACGCCGCGCGGCTGACGATCAAGGGCAAGCTGGTGACCTCCGATGCCGGGCACGGTGATTCGATCGCCGTGAACGGGGTGTGCCTGACCGTCGTGGAGGTGACCGGCGGCGACTCGTTCACCGTCGACGTCATGGCCGAGACACTCAACCGCTCGAGCATCGGCAAACTGGACGTCGGTGCCAAGGTGAATCTCGAGCGCGCCGCGGCGTTGAACAGCAGGCTCGGTGGGCATCTGGTCCAAGGCCATGTCGACGGCACCGGCACCGTGCTCTCGCGCACTCCCTCGGAGAACTGGGACGTGGTGCGGATCTCGCTGCCCGAGAACATCGCCCGCTACGTCGTGCAGAAGGGTTCGATCACCGTCGACGGCATCTCGCTCACCGTCTCCGGACTCGGCGTCTCCGACGACCCCGCCGAAACCGGCAGCCGGGACTGGTTCGAGGTCTCGCTCATCCCCACCACCCTCTCTCTGACCAACCTGGGCTTCGCCACCGTCGGCACCACCGTCAACTTGGAGGTCGACGTGATCGCCAAATACGTCGAACGCCTCCAGCAGCGCGGCTGACCGTGACCGCCCCGCTCGTCCCCGCCCACGCCGGACGAGGGCGCGCGACGGCGAGCGCGCTCCTCCGGCCTCGGCTGCCGGGAAGCGCTGTGCGCGCGGGAGCGGTGACCACTGTCCGGCGCGGTCGGGTTTGCTCCATCCCGGTCGCCGCGGCCACCGAGACCGAGCGGGCATGGTCCGCGCCTCAGCCCGCATCCGAACGATTCCCGCGCCCGCGCCCCGATAGCCGCGAATGGCCCCCAGTTCGGGGTGCGCACGGACACAAAGGAGACGCGGATCGGCTCACACCCGAAAAGCCCGAACCCCCACCCCGTAGTAATAGCCTCCGCCGCTCGCCGCCCCACGAAGCGCCGGAATGCGGCGAACCTGCGGGTCAGGTGAAAGCGACTTCGCGTAACCGGGTGGATCTCACTCCGATTCCCGCGGGAAGCAAGTCGGCCCAGCTCGCGGCCGAGGAGCCGTCGTGCTGCCTACTCACTACCGTCGGCCCGCGCCGGCCCTCCGCCCACGAGGCGCCGGAATGCGGCGAACCTGCGGGTCCGGTGATAACGGCATCGAGTAACCGGCTCAACCACACTCCGGCTTTCGAGCGAAGCGAGACCGAGCATGCGCCGTTCGCGGCCCGGCTCGCGTTCGCGCGGGCGCCCGCTCGATGAGCCGCCGGTCGAGGGCGAACCGCCCGCCGAGGAGTTACCCGCCGAACCACCGCT